>NZ_JAKMTD010000013.1:0-33507 GCF_025772965.1 Campylobacter sp. CNRCH_2013_0898h
AAAAGTTAAAAAAGGCTTTTTAATAGTATAAAATTTTTCATAAAATTTAGCTCTAAGATCAATGACTAATTCATTTTCTAAAAATTTATCGAGTTCATCAGAGAAACTATCTTTGTAATATTTTTCTATATTAAATTCTTTAATTTTCTCTCCTTGTTTTAATTTGTAATAAGGTATTAAATCTTTTGCTAAAATAGGACCAAAAAGATTAGAAAATATCAAAACATTCTCATCTATGTATTTTCTTGAATTCTCGCTTAAATTTTCATAGTCTAAATGATCAAAAGCAACTCCATTATATCTTTGAATAGCTTTATTTGTTTCTTTTGTTAAAATATCATGAGTTAATTCTTCTATTTCACTTGCATCTTTTATACCAAAAAATTTTTCAAGTTCAACTTCATTGCATTGATTTATATGATTTTTATATTTTGTAAGTACCTCAAGTCTTTTACTATATAAATTACTAAAAACAAAAGAGTTTTTATTTATATAATCTTGCGTATTTATTTTATTTTTGCTTTCGCTAGGTGAAAATAAAATTTTCATAATCAATCCTTTATTTTTTTAAAAATTATATAAAATTATTTAAAACACTTGACATTAATTTAAAATTACATTATAATTCAACTTTATTTTTTGCTGGTTTAGCTCAGTTGGTAGAGCAGCTGCCTTGTAAGCAGCAGGTCGGGGGTTCAAGTCCCTTAACCAGCTCCATTGTTGATAGCAGTGTTTGACCAGAAATAAAAAGCATTTTTATCATGGTGAGTTACTCAAGTGGCCAACGAGGGCAGACTGTAAATCTGCTGGCTTTAGCCTTCCGTGGTTCGAATCCACGACTCACCACCATTGCTTTGCGGGAGTAGCTCAGTTGGCTAGAGCATCAGCCTTCCAAGCTGAGGGTCGCGGGTTCGAGTCCCGTTTCCCGCTCCAACCTAATTTTGGTAGAGTGAAACTGGGAGCTGTTTTTAAATTCAGAATTTCTAGCAGTTTCAATTTCCAAAATTTTATAATTTATGTTTTTAATTTTTCTGAGCGCTCGTATGGCTCAGAGGTAGAGCACTCCCTTGGTAAGGGAGAGGTCGCGGGTTCAAGTCCCGCTATGAGCTCCATTGATTTCAAAAGATTATAAAACATAAATTAGTATTTGTTTGTAAATTTTATATGGAGGAAAAAGATGGCTAAAGAAAAATTTTCACGTAATAAGCCTCACGTAAATATTGGTACTATTGGTCACGTTGACCACGGTAAAACTACTTTAACGGCTGCTATCTCTGCTGTTCTTTCAAGAAGAGGTTTGGCTGAGCTTAAAGATTATGATAATATCGACAATGCTCCTGAAGAAAAAGAGCGTGGTATTACTATTGCAACTTCTCACATTGAGTATGAAACAGAAAATCGTCACTATGCTCACGTAGACTGCCCAGGTCACGCTGACTATGTTAAAAATATGATTACTGGTGCTGCTCAAATGGACGGTGCTATTCTTGTTGTTTCTGCTGCAGATGGTCCAATGCCACAAACTAGAGAGCACATCTTACTTTCTCGCCAAGTAGGTGTACCATATATCGTTGTTTTCATGAATAAAGCTGATATGGTTGATGATGCTGAATTATTAGAATTAGTTGAAATGGAAATTAGAGAACTATTAAGTTCTTATGACTTCCCAGGAGATGATACTCCAATTATTTCAGGTTCTGCTTTACAAGCTCTTGAAGAAGCAAAAGCTGGACAAGATGGTGAATGGTCTAAAAAAATCCTAGATCTTATGGCAGCAGTTGATGAGTATATTCCAACTCCAGCTCGTGATACAGATAAAGATTTCTTAATGCCAATCGAAGACGTATTCTCAATTTCAGGTCGTGGTACAGTTGTTACTGGTAGAATTGAAAAAGGTGTTGTTAAAGTTGGTGATACTATTGAAATCGTTGGTATTAGAGAAACACAAAGCACTACAGTAACTGGTGTTGAAATGTTTAGAAAAGAAATGGATCAAGGTGAAGCAGGTGATAATGTAGGTGTTCTTCTACGTGGTACTAAAAAAGAAGATGTTCTTCGTGGTATGGTTCTTGCTAAGCCAAAATCAATTACTCCACATACTGACTTTGAAGCAGAAGTTTATATTTTAAATAAAGATGAAGGTGGTCGTCATACTCCATTCTTTAATAACTATAGACCACAGTTCTATGTAAGAACAACGGATGTTACTGGTTCTATCCAACTTGCAGAAGGCGTTGAAATGGTTATGCCAGGTGAAAATGTTAGAATTACTGTAAGTCTTATTGCACCAGTTGCACTTGAAGAAGGTACTCGTTTTGCTATCCGTGAAGGTGGCCGTACTGTTGGTTCAGGTGTTGTATCTAAAATTATTAAATAATCATAAGCGAGATTTTATCTCGCTTTTTTTAAGGAATAAAAATGAGAATTAAAGTTGGCTTGAAATGTGAAGAGTGCGGTGATATTAATTACAGTACTTTTAAAAATAGTAAAAATACAACTGAAAAATTAGAATTAAAAAAATATTGCCCAAGATTAAAAAAACATACAGTTCATAAAGAAGTTAAATTAAAAAGTTAAGGCTTTTATATAAAAGCCCTTAGGGCAATAGCTCCAATGGTAGAGCGCCGGATTCCAAATCCGATGGTTGGGGGTTCGAATCCCTCTTGCCCTGCCACAAAATAAGGTTAAATATGGAAAAACTAATAACTTATTTTAAATTGTCAAAAGCTGAATTATCAAAAGTTATTTGGCCTTTGAAAGAGCAAGTTAGAAATGCTTATATTACTGTTTTTGTAGTTGTTACTGTTGTTTCATTATTTTTAGCATTGGTTGACTTGATTATGTCATTTTCATTATCTAAGATTATAGGATAAAATAATGAATCATAAATGGTATGCAATTCAAACTTATGCGGGTAGTGAAATGGCTGTAAAAAGAGCCATAGAAAATTTAGTTAGAGATCATGGAATTCAAGAGCAATTGCTAGAGGTAATTGTTCCAACTGAAGATGTGATTGAATTTAAAAATGGTAAAGAAAAAATAAGCGAAAGAAGTTTGTATTCAGGCTATGTATTTGCCAATATTGACTTATCAACAGAACTTTGGCATAAAATTCAATCTTTGCCAAAAGTTGGTCGTTTTATAGGGGAAAGTAAAAAACCAACCCCATTGAGTGAAAAAGATATCAATCTTATTTTAGAAAAGGTGAAAAATAAAGCAGCACCTAAACCTAAAATTTCATTTGATAAGGAAGAAAGTGTAAGAATAACCGAAGGTCCTTTTGCAAACTTTGTTGGTATTGTAGAAGAATATGATATGGTTAGAGGAGTTTTAAAGCTAAATGTTTCAATATTTGGCAGATCAACTCCAGTAGAGATCTTATACTCTCAAGTTGAAAAAATAGTTTGATAATATAGCAAGTAAAGGAGTAAGGTTATGGCTAAAAAAGTTGTAGGAGAAATAAAATTACAAATAGCTGCTACTAAGGCTAATCCATCACCTCCAGTTGGTCCTGCTTTGGGTCAACAAGGTGTTAATATTATGGAATTTTGTAAGGCATTTAATGAAAGAACAAAAGATATGGCTGGCTTTAATATTCCAGTTGTTATTACTGTTTATGCAGATAAAAGCTTTACATTTATCACAAAACAACCACCAGCTACTGATTTAATCAAAAAAGCTGCAGGTATTTCTAAAGGTGCGGATAATCCTTTAAAAAATAAAGTAGGTAAATTAACCAAAGCACAAGTTTTAGAAATTGTTGATAAAAAAATAGCTGATATGAACACAAAAGATAGAGAGCAAGCTGCTAAGATTATTATGGGTTCTGCTCGTTCTATGGGTGTTGAAATCATAGATTAATACTCTTTACCGCCAAGAGTTTAAAAAGGCGGTAGCACTTTATATAAAATGCGGAGAAAAATTAATGTCAAAAAATACTAAAAGATTTACAGAATTATTAAAAAAAATAGATTCAAATAAAAATTACTTAATGGATGAGGCAATAAGTACAGTTAAAACTCTTGCATCTGCTAAATTTGATGAAACAGTTGAAATTGCTTTAAAATTAAATGTTGATCCAAGACATGCAGATCAGATGGTAAGAGGTAGTGTAGTTTTACCTTGTGGTACAGGTAAAAAAGTGCGTGTTGCTGTTATAGCAAAAGATGCAAAAGCTGATGAGGCAAAAAATGCAGGTGCTGATATAGTTGGTAGTGATGATTTAGTAGAAGAAATTCAAAAAGGAAATATGAATTTTGATGTTTTAATTGCTACTCCAAATTTGATGGGTTTAGTTGGTAAAGTAGGCCGTATTTTAGGACCTAAAGGTTTAATGCCAAATCCTAAGACAGGTACTGTGACAATGGATGTTGCACAAGCTGTGAATAATGCTAAAAATGGGCAAGTTAACTTCCGTGTTGATAAGCAAGGAAATATCCATGCAGGTTTAGGTAAAGTTAGCTTTACTCAAGAACAATTAAAAGAAAATATGGCAGCATTTGTAAAAGCTATTAATAAACACAAGCCAGCTGCTGCAAAAGGAAGATATATTAAAAATGCTAGTCTTTCTTTAACTATGAGCCCTTCTCTTTCTCTTGATACTCAAGAATTACTTGATACAAAATAAAATTAATGAGAGTTTTACTCTCATTAATAAAAATTAGATAAGATAATAACTTTTATTTTATCTAATTTTTATCTTAGATTGGAGATAGCCGAGGTCTTAGGACTTAATTAGATTTTTCTGCTCTGCTTGAAATCACCGGTCGGAAAGGAGTAAAGATGACTAAAAGCCAAAAAGTTGAACTTGTTTCTAAACTTGAAGAAGGTTTTAAAGTTAGTGAGGCTGTTGTAGTGTGTAACTATAAGGGTTTAAATACTAAAAAACTTGAAGAGTTAAGAAATAATGCGAGAGAAATGGATGTTAAAGTTCAAATTATTAAAAATACTTTAGCAAGTATTGCTCTTAAAAATGCCGGCAAAGATGGAATGGAACTTAAAGATACTAATATTTATCTTTGGGGTGAAGACCAATTAAATGTTTCAAAAGTTGCTGATAAATTTAGCGAAGCTAATCAAGCATTTGAGATCAAAACTGCATTTATCGAAGGTGAAGTTGTTTCTGTAGATAAAGTTAAAGCTTTAGCTAAAATGCCTTCTCGTAATGAACTACTTGCTATGCTTTTGCAAGTTTGGAATGCACCAATCACCAATTTTACAATTGGATTAAATGCATTAAAAGAAAAAAAAGAAGCTGAATAAAATTATAAAAAGGATAAAAAATGGCAATTACTAAAGAAGATGTATTAGAATTTATTTCTAACCTAAGTGTTCTTGAGCTTTCAGAATTAGTAAAAGAATTTGAAGAAAAATTTGGTGTTTCTGCTGCTCCAGTTATGGTTGCGGGTGCTGCTGTTGCGGGTGCTGCTGGCGGTGCTGCTGAAGAAAAAACTGAATTTGATATTGTATTACAAGATGGTGGCGATAAAAAAATTAATGTAATTAAAGTTGTTCGTGCTTTAACTGGTCTTGGATTAAAAGAAGCAAAAGATGCAGTTGAGCAAACTCCATCAGTTCTTAAAGAAGGTGTTAGTAAAGCTGAAGCTGAAGAAGCTAAAAAACAACTTGAAGAAGCTGGCGCTAAGGTTGAACTTAAATAATTTTTTATTTTTAAAAGAAAGGATTTTATATCCTTTCTTGTTTTCCTTTAATAAGGATTCTTTCTTTCAATACTTTTACCATGGGGTATAATAATATGTTAAATTCACAATCAGGAAATCGTTTAAGAATAGACTTCTCGAATGTTCCACAACAAATAGACATTCCAAATTTATTACAATTACAAAAAAAGAGTTTTGATTATTTTTTAAATTTAGATGCAAAAAATTCAGAAAGTGGAATTGAAAAAGTTTTCAAATCTATCTTTCCAATCCATGATCCACAAAATAGATTAAGTTTAGAATATGTAAGTAGTGAAGTAGGTAAACCTAAATACACTATTAGAGAGTGCATGGAAAGAGGTTTAACTTATTCTGTAAATTTGAAAATGAAAATCCGTTTAACTTTACATGAAAAAGATGAAAAAACGGGTGAAAAAATCGGTATAAAAGATATCAAAGAACAAGAAATTTATATTAGAGAAATTCCTTTAATGACAGATAGAATTTCTTTTATAATTAATGGGGTTGAAAGAGTTGTTGTAAATCAACTTCATAGAAGTCCAGGTGTTATTTTTAAAGAAGAAGAAAGTTCTACTGTTGCAAATAAGTTAGTATATACAGCTCAAATTATACCAGATCGTGGTTCTTGGCTTTATTTTGAGTATGATGCAAAAGATGTGCTTTATGTGCGTATTAATAAAAGAAGGAAAGTGCCTATTACTATTTTATTTAGAGCACTTGGTTATAAAAAGCAAGATATTATAAAATTATTTTACCCTATACAAACTATTCATGTTAAAAAAGATAAATTTTTAACTGAATTTAATCCAAATGACTTTTTGGATAGAGTTGAATATGACTTAAAAGATGAAAAAGGTAATGTTGTACACCAAGCCGGTAAAAGAATGACAAAGAAAAAAGCTGAACAACTTATAAAAGACGGTGTTAAATGGGTTGAATATCCAATTGAAATTTTAACAAATAGATATTTAGCTAATCCTATTATTAATAAAGAAACCGGTGAGGTTTTGTTTGATTCTTTAACGCTATTAGATGAGGGGAAATTAGCTAAAATTAAAGAAGAAAAACAATTTGATATTGCAAATGACTTAGCAAATGGAGTTGATGCTGCTATTATTAATTCTTTCATTCAAGATAATGAGACTTTAAAATTATTAAAACAAACTGAAAATATAGAAGATGAAAATGATTTAGCAGCTATTAGAATTTATAAAGTAATGAGACCAGGCGAGCCTGTAGTAAAAGATGCTGCAAAAGCTTTTGTAAATGATTTATTTTTTAATCCTGAAAGATATGATCTAACAAAAGTTGGTCGTATGAAAATGAATCATAAACTAGGATTAGATACACCTGAATATGTTACAGTTTTAACAAATGAAGATATAGTCAAAACTGCAAAATATTTAATTAAAGTAAAAAATGGTAGAGGCCATATTGATGATAGAGATCATTTAGGTAATCGTCGTATTAGATCGATTGGAGAGCTTTTAGCTAATGAACTTCATGTGGGTCTTGCCAAAATGCAAAAATCAATTAGAGATAAATTTACCGCATTAAATGCAGATATTGATAAAGTAATGCCTTATGACTTAATCAATCCTAAAACAATTACTGTGACAATTATGGAATTTTTTACCGGTGGTCAATTGTCTCAATTTATGGATCAAACAAATCCATTAAGCGAGGTAACTCATAAGCGTCGTTTATCTGCGCTTGGCGAGGGTGGTTTAGTAAAAGAAAGAGCGGGTTTTGAAGTGCGTGATGTCCATGCAACGCATTATGGAAGAATTTGCCCTGTTGAAACTCCAGAAGGTCAAAATATCGGTTTGATTAATACGCTTTCAACTTATGCTAAAGTAAATGATCTAGGTTTTGTTGAAGCACCTTATAAGAAAGTAGAAAATGGAAAAGTAAGCAATGAAATTGTTTATTTAACCGCTACTCAAGAAGAAGGTTTAGTGATCGCAGCTGCTTCAACTAAAATTGATGAAAAAGGTAATATTGTTGAAGAATTTGTTGAAGCAAGACAAGATGGTGAAACAATCTTAGCAAGAAGAGAAGAAGTGCATTTGATTGATCTTTGTTCAGGTATGATAGTAGGGGTCGCAGCTTCTTTGATTCCATTTTTGGAGCATGATGATGCAAACAGAGCCCTGATGGGTTCAAACATGCAGCGTCAAGCAGTGCCTTTACTAACCGCACAAGCACCTATAGTAGGTACTGGTATGGAAAAAATCATTGCGCGTGATGCTTGGGAAGCTATTAAAGCTAAAAGAGCAGGTATTGTAGAAAAAGTTGATAATAAAAATATTTTTATTTTGGGCGAAGATGAAAATGGACCATTTATTGATCATTATAAAATGGAAAAAAATCTAAGAACTAACCAAAATACAACTTTTATTCAACACCCGATTGTGAAAAAAGGCGAATTTATTCAAGCAGGTCAAATTATTGCAGATGGTCCAAGTATGGACCAAGGAGAGCTTGCTATTGGTAAAAATGCTTTGATCGCATTTATGCCATGGCATGGATATAATTATGAAGATGCTATTGTAATTAGTGAGAAAATTTTACGCGAAGATACTTTCACTAGTGTTCATATTTATGAAAAAGAAGTAGAGGCTAGAGAACTTAAAGATGGCGTTGAAGAGATTACAAAAGATATTCCAAATGTTAAAGAGGAAGATTTAGCACATCTTGATGAGAGTGGTATTGCAAAAATAGGAACTCATATAAAGCCTGGTATGATTTTGGTAGGTAAAGTTTCACCTAAAGGTGAGGTAAAACCTACGCCTGAAGAAAGATTACTAAGAGCTATTTTTGGTGAAAAGGCAGGACATGTTGTAAATAAATCTTTATATGCAACTGCTTCATTGGAAGGTGTTGTTGTAGATGTAAAAATATTTACTAAAAAAGGTTATGAAAAAGATGCTCGTGCTGTAAAAGCCTATGATGATGAAAAATTAAATCTTGAAAAAGAACATCACGATAGACTTTTAATGATGGACAGAGAAGAAACTTTAAGAGTATGTTCTTTGCTTTCTAAATCACCTTTAAATTCAGACGAAGAAATAAATGGTGTTAAATATAAAAAAGGTTCCAAGGTAGAAATTACCGAGTTGGAAAAAATTAATCGTTTTGCATTAAATTCTTTAGTTAAAGCTTATTCTAAAGAAGTGCAAAAAGAATATGATGATTTAAAAAATCACTTCCAAAACGAGAAGAAAAAGCTTAAAACAGAGCATGATGAAAAATTAGAAATTTTAGAAAAAGATGATATTTTACCAAGTGGAGTGGTAAAACTTGTTAAAGTATATATTGCGACTAAGAGAAAATTAAAAGTTGGGGATAAAATGGCGGGACGCCATGGAAATAAAGGTATTGTATCTAATATCGTTCCAGAAGTTGATATGCCTTATTTACCTGATGGAAGACCTATTGATATAGCTTTAAATCCTCTAGGGGTTCCAAGTCGTATGAATATAGGACAAATTCTTGAAAGTCACTTAGGGATTGTTGGTATGAGACTAGGTGATCAAATTCAAGAAATTTTTGATAGAAAACAAAAAGATTTTGTAAAAGAATTACGCGAAAAAATTCTTGAAATTTGTAGTGTATCTAGACTTGAGCTAGAAAAGAAATTTGTACAAACTTTAAATGATGAGCAACTTATTTCTTATGCTAGAGATTGGGCTAAAGGGGTAAAATTTGCTACTCCTGTATTTGAAGGTGTAACGGTTGAAGAATTTGGTAAGCTTTTTGAAATGGCTAAAATAGCTATGGATGGAAAAAGCGAACTTTATGATGGAAGAACTGGTGAAAAAATGGCAGAGCGTGTGCATGTTGGATGTATGTATATGCTTAAATTACACCATTTAGTAGATGAAAAAGTTCACGCAAGAAGCACTGGACCTTATAGCTTAGTAACACAACAACCAGTTGGTGGTAAAGCATTATTTGGTGGGCAAAGATTTGGTGAGATGGAAGTTTGGGCTCTTGAAGCTTATGGAGCAGCTCATACTTTAAGAGAAATGCTTACTATTAAATCTGATGATGTTGAGGGTAGATTTAGTGCTTATAAAGCTTTAACAAAAGGCGAGAATGTTCCAGCAACAGGTATTCCAGAGACATTCTTTGTACTTACAAATGAATTAAAATCTCTTGCTTTAGATGTTGAGATTTTTGATAAGGATGAGAATAATGAGTAAATTTAAACCTATCGAAATAAAAGAAGATGGCAGACCTAGAGACTTTGAAGCTTTTCAATTAAGACTTGCAAGTCCTGAAAAAATCAAATCATGGTCTTATGGGGAAGTAAAAAAACCAGAAACGATTAATTATAGAACTTTAAAGCCTGAAAGAGATGGGCTTTTTTGTGCTAAAATTTTTGGACCAGTAAGAGATTATGAGTGTCTTTGTGGTAAGTATAAAAAAATGCGTTTTAAGGGCATTAAGTGTGAAAAATGTGGTGTTGAAGTTACTAGTTCTAAAGTGCGTCGTTCAAGAATGGGGCATATTGAGCTAGTTACCCCAGTAGCACATATATGGTATGTGAACTCTTTACCAAGTCGTATAGGTACTTTACTTGGCGTAAAGATGAAAGACTTAGAACGCGTATTATATTATGAAGCATATATAGTAGAAAATCCAGGTGATGCATACTATGATAATGAAAATACTAAAAAAGTTGAATTTTGTGATGTGTTAAATGAAGAGCAGTATTTAAATTTAATGCAACGCTATGAAAGTAGTGGATTTAAAGCTAGAATGGGTGGTGAAGTTGTTAGAGATTTACTAGCAAATTTAGATCTTGTCGAGCTTTTAAATAAATTAAAAGAAGATATTGCAGCAACTAATTCAGAAGCAAAGAAAAAAACTATCATCAAACGCTTAAAAGTGGTAGAAAATTTCTTAAATAGTAATTTAAATAGCAATACAAATATTGATGAAGTAGTACCAAATCGTCCTGAGTGGATGATGATCACAAATTTACCTGTATTACCACCTGATTTAAGACCTTTGGTAGCTTTAGATGGTGGAAAATTTGCAGTTTCTGATGTGAATGATTTATATAGAAGGGTTATCAATAGAAATACGCGTTTAAAAAGACTTATGGAGCTTGATGCACCTGAAATTATCATTAGAAACGAAAAAAGAATGCTACAAGAAGCAGTTGATGCTTTGTTTGATAATGGCAGAAGAGCAAATGCAGTTAAAGGTGCAAATAAGCGCCCATTGAAATCTTTAAGTGAAATTATCAAAGGTAAACAAGGTCGTTTTAGACAAAATCTACTTGGTAAAAGGGTGGATTTCTCAGGTCGTAGTGTTATTGTTGTTGGACCAAAACTTAGAATGGATCAATGCGGTTTACCTAAAAAAATGGCTTTAGAATTATTTAAACCACATTTGTTAGCTAAGCTTGAAGAAAAAGGTTATGCAACTACCGTAAAACAAGCTAAAAAAATGATAGAAAACAAAACTAATGAGGTTTGGGAGTGCTTAGAAGAGGTTGTTAAAGGTCATCCTGTAATGCTTAACCGTGCTCCAACCTTACATAAACTTTCCATCCAAGCTTTCCATCCTGTGCTTGTAGAGGGTAAAGCAATTCAACTTCATCCATTAGTGTGTGCGGCATTTAATGCTGACTTTGACGGGGACCAAATGGCTGTGCATGTGCCTTTATCTCAAGAGGCAATAGCTGAGTGTAAAGTATTAATGCTCTCATCTATGAATATCTTGCTTCCAGCAAGTGGTCGTTCTGTAACTGTACCTTCTCAAGATATGGTTTTGGGGATTTATTATCTATCTTTAGAAAAAGATGGTGCTAAAGGCGAGCATAAAATTTGCACAGGTATTGAAGAGGTTATGATTGCTCTAGAAGCAAAATCTTTAGATATTCATGCAAGCATTAGAAGTGTAGTTGATGGAAGAAAAATCACAACAACCGCGGGTAGATTGATTATTAAGTCTATCTTACCTGATTTTGTTCCTGAAAATATGTGGAATAAAGTCATGAAGAAAAAAGATATCGCAGCTTTGGTTGATTATGTTTATAAAGAGGGTGGCCTTGAAGTAAGTGCTAGCTTTTTAGATAAACTAAAAGATCTTGGTTTTGAATATGCAACAAAAGCAGGTATTTCTATTTCAATTGCTGATATTATTGTGCCTGATCAAAAGCAAAAAAGCATAGAAGAAGCTAAAAAACAAGTAAGAGAAATTCAAAATTCATATAATTTAGGTTTGATTACTTCGGGTGAAAGATATAATAAGATTATTGATATTTGGAAAAGTACTAATAATATCCTATCAAAAGATATGATGGAGTTAATTAAAAAAGATAAAGAAGGATTTAACTCTATTTATATGATGGCAGATTCTGGTGCTAGAGGTTCAGCAGCTCAAATTTCACAGCTTGCTGCGATGAGGGGTCTTATGGCAAAACCTGATGGCTCAATTATTGAAACACCGATTATTTCAAATTTCCGTGAAGGACTTAATGTTCTTGAATATTTTATTTCAACTCATGGTGCTAGAAAAGGTCTCGCAGATACAGCATTAAAAACAGCAAATGCAGGTTATTTAACAAGAAAGCTTATCGATGTGGCACAAAATGTAAAAGTTACAATGGATGATTGTGGTGCACATGAGGGGGTTGAAATTAATGAAATCACAGCAGATGGTGTTGTGATTGAAACCTTAGAGGAAAGAATTTTAGGAAGAGTTTTAGCTGAAAATATTATTGATTCTATTACTAATGAAATTTTATTTTCAGAAGGTACTTTAATAGATGAAGAAAAAGCTAGAGTAATTGTTGAAAGTGGTGTAAAGAGTGTAAGTATTAGAACTCCTATTACTTGCAAAGCTAAAAAAGGAGTTTGTTCTAAATGCTATGGTATTAACCTAGGTGAGGGCAAATTAGTTAAGCCAGGTGAAGCTGTAGGTATTATATCTGCTCAATCAATCGGTGAACCAGGAACTCAGCTTACACTAAGAACTTTCCATAGTGGTGGTACTGCTAGTACAGATTTGCAAGATCGTCAAGTAGTAGCACACAAAGAAGGTTTTGTAAGATTTTATAATCTTAACACTTATGAAGATAGACAAGGTAAAACTATAGTGGCTAATCACCGCAATGCTGCTATTTTACTTGTTGAGCCAAAAATCAAAGCTCCATTTAAAGGAACTATCCATATTGAACATGCGTATGAAGATGTGGTGGTTAGTGTTAAAGCAAAAAACAATGAAGCTAAATTTATATTAAGAAAATATGATTTAGCAAAAGCTAATGAGCTTGCCGGTGTAAGTGGTAATATCGAAGGTAAGTTGTATATTCCATATAGCGATGGTGTTGAAGTAGCTGAAAATGAAAGTATTGTTGAAGTGATCAAAGAAGGTTGGAATATACCAAATCGTATTCCTTATGCAAGTGAATTGCTAGTAAAAGATGGTGATCCTATCACTCAAGATATTATAGCAGGTGCAAAAGGCACATTAAAATTTTACATGCTCAAAGGCGATGGTTTAGATAGGATTAAAAATCTTAAAAAAGGTGATGTAGTTAAAGAAAAAGGTGTTTTTGTTGTTATTGCTGATGAAAATGATAGAGAAGCAAAAAGACATTATATACCAAGAGAATCCGTGATTGAATTTGATGATAGTGCTTTTGTGGATAATCCTAAAGCTATCATAGCAAAATCAAGCAAAGAAGATAAAACTATCATTGCTGAATGGGATGCATATAATAACACCGTAATTGCAGAGGTTGCAGGTACTATAAATTTTGAAGATATTGAATCAGGTTATAGTGCTGATGAACAAATTGATGAAGCAACAGGTAAAAGATCGCTTGTTATTAATGAGTATTTACCAAGTGGAGTGCGTCCAGCGTTGTTAATCATAGGTGAAAATGACAAAGTAGTGCGTTATCAATTAGAGCCAAAAACTGTTATTTATGTAAATGATGGTGATAAGGTGAAGCAAGCTGATATTTTAGCTAAAACACCAAAGGCAGCAGCTAAATCAAAAGATATTACCGGAGGTCTTCCAAGAGTATCTGAATTATTTGAAGCAAGAAAGCCAAAAAATACTGCCGTTGTAGCTGAAATTGATGGAGTTGTTAGATTTGATAAGCCTTTAAGATCAAAAGAAAGAATCATTATTCAAGCAGAAGATGGAAGTAGCGCAGAGTATTTGATAGATAAATCAAAACGTATTCAAGTAAGAGATGGCGAGTTTATCCATGCGGGTGAAAAATTAACCGATGGAGTTATTTCAAGCCATGATGTACTTAGAATTTTAGGTGAAAAAGCATTACATTATTATCTTATTTCTGAAATTCAGCAAGTTTATCGCGGTCAAGGTGTTGTGATTTCTGATAAGCATATTGAAATCATCGTATCACAAATGCTAAGACAAGTTAAAATTGTAGATAGTGGTCATACTAACTTCATCGTGGGTGATTTAGTTTCAAGAAGAAAATTCAGAGAAGAAAATGAAAGAATTTTAAGATATGGTGGTGAGCCTGCTGTGGCTGAGCCTGTGTTACTTGGGGTAACAAGAGCGGCTATTGGAAGTGATAGCGTGATTTCAGCTGCTTCTTTCCAAGAAACAACGAAAGTTTTAACAGAAGCAAGTATTGCAGGTAAATTTGATTATCTTGAAGATCTGAAAGAAAATGTAATCTTAGGTCGTATGATTCCTGTTGGAACAGGATTATATCAAGAGCAAAAACTTAAATTAAAAGAAAAAGAATAAAAATCCCTAGCTAGGGATTTTTATTGATATATATTTTCTAATTCCGGAAAATATAATTTTAAATCTTGTTCTATTTTGTATTTTTCTTCTAGTAAAATTTTTTGATTTTTTTCTTTAAAATTTGCATTTGAGTAAAATATATGGTATGAAATACTAATTGCAGCTATAATTTTTTCATCGTATTCAATTCCTATAGCCATACACTCAATTTCTGGGTTCATTTCCCCACTTTCTAATGCTATTTTATTTTCTTTGATAGAAGATAATTCTTCGTAAAGCTCTTTTAGATTATTTAATGTATTTGGTGTTATTTTCTCAAAAGGATTTGGATAAATTTTTTCAAGCTCTTTATAGGTTTTCTTTTCTAGTAATGCTTTTCCTAAAGATGTAGCGTAAGCTGGATATGAAGCACCGACAAAAGACTTGATTTGTATTTGATTATCCGAATCAAGTTTTTCTAAATAAAATACATTTCCTTCTTTTAATATTCCCATTTGGCATGTTTGTCCTGTTAAGTTTCTGATGTTTTTCATATGTTTTTTAATTAATTCTAATGCGCTATTTTTTATTGAAATGCAACGGCTAATTTCTAAAATTTTATAATCTAATGTGTAAAATTTATTTTTATCACATTTAATGTAATTTTTAGCTTGTAAAGTTTGAAGTATAGGAGAAAGTGTCCCTGGAGGGATATTTAAATCTTTTGCAATAGAGCTTAGTGTATTTTTTTGATTATTATTGCCCAATAATTCTAAAATTTTTAAAACTCTTAATGTTGGTTGATGTGTCATTTTACTCCTTTTTCAATAGATAAATTCTATCATATTTTTTACTTTTAGTAACATTTTTAATAATATAAAAAATATTTTCTATTAGTAGTTTTTGCTTTAGATGATTGATTATAACTACTTTTATAAGACTTTTGTATTGTTTTTTTATCATTTTGATGTTTTTAAAAATTTCTATTTTTAGCTATATTTTTTGTATATAAAAATATTTTTGTATATACAAAAAATGAAAGGAAAAATATGGGAATATTAAAGGGAACTTTACCAGCCTTATTAACTCCATATGATATGAGTGGAAATATTAATGAAAACGAATTTATTAAATACTGCGAATTTGGTATCTCAAAAGGTTTAAATGGATTATTTTGTAATGGTAGTGCAGGAGATTCTCAAGCTTTAGGTATAGAAGAGCAAATCAAAATAATGAAACTTACAAAAGAAGCTGCAAAAAATAATCTCCCTATTATTACAGGTATTGCATCAACAGTTTATCAAAATACTTTTACTTTGGCGCAAAAAGCATATGAATTAGGGCTTGATGCTTTATTACTTGCTATGCCTTATTATTATAAATTAAGTGAAGATGCACTTTTTGAATATATTAAAGATTTATCTTCTAAAGTGAAGCTTCCTTTGTATATTTATAACATCCCTCTTTTTGCACCAGCACTAAGTTTGAAATTTATAGAAAGAGTTTCAAAGCTTGATAATGTTGTGGGTATAAAAGATAGCAGTGGAGATGCTTTACTTTTAAATCATATATTAGATGTAGTGCCTGGTGATTTTGATGTTTTTGTAGGAAGAGAAGAATTTTATGCAGGAGCACTACTGATAGGGGCAAAGGGTTCTATGACTAGTATAGGTGGTGTTTTTCCAGAACTTATGAGTGAAATTTATAAATCAATCAATGAAAAAAATATAGATAGAGCTTTGCTGATTCAAAAAAGTTTACTAAAAGCTATAAGATTTGGTATGAGCATGGCTTTTCCTATGGGATTTGCTTTGCTTTTAAAAGCTAGAGGATTTGAATTTGCAAATACAAGTATCCATCCTTTATCGCATGCTACAAAAGAAGAATTAAATACTTGTTTTAATGAAGCTAAAGAACTTGTTAAAACTATAGAAAAAGAAACGGGTATAAAATTATGAAAGCCTATATTATAGTCAATGAAAAAGATAATGTCGCTACTGCTTTGCGTGATTTTAAAAAAGGTGAAATCGTGGAAAATATAGAACTTTTAGATGATATTGCAAGTGGACATAAATTTGCACTAAAAGATATAAAAAAAGATGAAGTTGTCATCAAATATGCAGAAGCTATAGCTAGTGCAAGTTGTGATATTAATAAAGGTGAATGGGTGCATATTCACAATAGTGCAGGTATTAGAGGTCGTGGGGATAAGGAATAAATATGAAAAAGATAATGGGTTATAGAAGAGAAGATGGAAAATTTGGCTTGAGAAATAAAGTCATTATTATACCAAGCGTGCATTGTGCTAATAAGGTGTGCGAAAATATAGCCAGAAAATGCAATGGGGCAGTATATATTAATCATCAACATGGCTGTTCTCAACTCGAATTTGATGCTTTACAAACTAGAGATGTTTTAATAGGCCATGGGAGTAATGCTAATGTTTTTGGTGTTTTAATTGTAGGACTTGGTTGTGAGGTAATACAAGCGAAAATAGTAGCTGAAAAAATAAAAGAAGTGACACCTTATAAGATGGTTGAATATTTAGTAATACAAGAGTGCGGTGGTAGTAAAAATACCATAGAAAAGGGTGTTAAAATAGTAAATCAAATGCTTGAAAATGCTGCAAAATTGGAAAAAACAGATGGCGATTTTAGTGATTTGATTTTAGGCACAGAATGTGGTGGTAGCGATAGTTATAGCGGTCTTAGTGCCAATCCTGCTTTAGGAAGTTTAAGTGATTTTGTAATTGATGAAGGTGGTGCAGTAATTTTAGCAGAAACTACAGAGCTTATAGGGTGTGAAGCCATACTTGCTAAGAGAGCAAAAAATGATGAAGTAGCTAAAAAGGTATATGATAAGATTTTAGGCTATGAGAATTTAGTTAAATCTTTTCATGCTGATATACGCGGAGCAAATCCTAGTCCGGGAAATATTGCAGGTGGGCTTAGCACTATAGAAGAAAAGTCTTTAGGTTGTGTTTATAAAGCAGGTACTAGAATTTTAATGGATGTGATTGATTATGCTAAACCTGTAATTTCCAAAGGACTTACTTTTATGAATACGCCAGGTAATGATATAGAACAACTTAGCGCTATGGTGGCAGGTGGAGCAAATATTTGTGTTTTTACTACAGGTCGCGGTACTCCTACAGGTTCAGCTATTGTGCCTACTATTAAAATGAGTTCTAATACTTTTTGTTATGAAAATATGAATGATGCTATTGATATTAATGCAGGAAGTATTATAGATGGGATTAAGACAAAAGAAGAAGTGCGTGATGAGCTTATAGATTTGATCATAAGAATTTCAAATGGAGAATTGGTAAAGGCAGAGTTAAATGAACAAAATGATTTTTCAGTTTGGAGACTTGCTACAACTTGCTAAATTAATAAAAAAGGATATATTATGGATTTAAAAATTAAAAACAAAATTTGTATCATCACAGGTGGTGCTAAAGGGATTGGTTATGGTATTGCTAAATTATGGGCTTTAGAAGGTGGGATTCCAATTATTTTTTCAAGAAGTGAAATTTCTAAAGAAAAAGATGATGAGCTAAAAGACATTTGCGGAAATTATGGATTTTATCAAATAGATTTAAAAAATACAGAACAAATTTCAACACTTGTTAAAAGTGTTGTTAATATATATGGTGGAATTTATGCTTTGGTTAATAATGCTGGAGCAAATGATAATTTACATATAGAAGATGCTACAACTGAAGAATTAATTAAATCTTATGAAAATAATCTTTTTCATTATTATACTATGACTAAAGAATGCTTACCATATATTAAAAAGCAACAAGGAAGTATATTAAATATCACAAGTAAAACCGGCTTAACAGGACAAGGTAGAACTTCAGCTTATGCTTCAGCAAAAGCTGCTCAAATAGGTTTTACAAGAGAATGGGCTTGCGCTTTTGCAAAAGATAATATTAGAGTTAATGCTATAGCACCGGCTGAAGTTATGACTCCTCTTTATGAAAAATGGTTGTCAAATTTTCCAAATCCAAAAGCTCAATATGAAAAAATAGCAAAATGCATACCATTGGGTCATCGTTTTACAACTATAGAAGAAATAGCAAACACAGCAGTTTTTACACTAAGTCCTCTTGCTTCACACACAACAGGACAAATTTTAACTCCTGATGGTGGATATATCCATTTAGATAGAGCTCTAAATTGGGATGAAATTTAATAACAAGGAGGATATATGTTAAATAACTCTAAAAATATAAAAATAGCAATTATTTTAGTAACTTCTCTTTTCTTTTTATGGGGAGTTAGTTATGGGCTGATTGATGTGATGAATAAGAATTTTCAAAATCATTTACATATCACTCAACATGAAAGTGGATTTTTGCAACTCGCTTATTTTGGTGCTTATTTTATCATAGCATTACCTGCTGGATATATAGCAAATAAATACTCTTATAAAATTGGTATTATTTTTGGGTTAATCTTGTATGCAATAGGTTGTTTATTGATTATTCCAGCTACAAATTTAGCTAATTTTTACTTATTTTTATTTGCTTTTTTTATTTTAGCTTGCGGTATTGGTTCTTTGGAAACTAGTGCTAATCCTTATATGGTAAAACTTGGTGATGAGAAAAATGCTAGTTTTAGAATTAATGCTGCGCAAAGTTTTAATGGTTTGGGTCAATTTTTAGGACCTATCATAGGCGGAGCTTTGTTTTTATCTATTACAAAACAAGAAGAAGGTGCAAGTAAAGAACAAATAGAAGCTGCATTACTTGCTAATATGGGTAATGTCCAGCTAGTGTATGTTGGTATTGCGGCAATTGTTATTTTGATCTTGATTGCTTTTGCATTGAATAAAATTCCGGAAGGATCGGCAGTAAGTAGTGATTATGAACAAAAAGATACCTCAAAACCTATTGGAGTTTTTAAGCATAAACATTTTAATTTTGGATTGCTAGCACAATTTTTGTATATAGCAAATCAAGTTAGTGCGGGAGCTTTTTTTATAAATTATCTTAGTGAGCATAATGAAAATCTAAAAGATGAACAAGGGGCTTATTATTTTTCGATAGCTTTAATTGCTTTTATGTTAGGTCGTATTCTTTCTACGCCTTTGATGAAGAAAATTAAAGGTGAGACTATTTTAGGATGGTATTCTTTTATTAATGTGATTTTATGTGTATGCTTGTATTTTGCTAGCGGATTTATTAGTATAGTTATTTTAATTGCATTATTTTTCTTTATGTCCATTTCTTTTCCTACTATTTTTGCAGTTGCAACAAAAAATCTTCCTTTTAATCAAGTGAAATTAGGTGGTTCTTTACTTGTTATGAGTATAGTTGGTGGTGCTATTATGCCTATTATCATGGGTTTAATTAATGATTATTTTGGAACAAGCATGGGATATTTGGCTATGGCCCCATTATTTTTATATGTATCATGGTATGGTTTTTTTGGTTCTAAAATAAAGGCTTAAAAATGCAAAAAATTTTTGATTCTCATTTGCATCTTTGGGATTTAAGTAAAATGCCTATTTCGTGGATAAAAGGCAATAATAGATTGGAACAAAATTATGATTTTTTAAGGGCAAAAAATGAGTATAAAGAATTTGATTTTTTAGGTGCGATGTATGTTGAAACGAATAGTGATGATTTGGAAAAAGAAGCTTTATTTGCATTAAAGCAAAAACAAGAACATGGTATTTTTATTTGTTTAGCTGATTTAAAGTACAAAGAACACTTATGTGCTTTTAGAGAGGTAATGCATACTAGTAAAAAGGGTGCTAAGAGACTATTTGAAGCAGATTTTAAAGAAAAATTAGAACTTCTAAATGTTTTTAATATACCTTTTGAAGCTTGCATGAAAAATGAAGAACTTTGGATATTGGAAAAGTTTTTATTTGATAATCCTAATTTAAAAGTAGTTTTAAATCATATGGGCAGTCCTAAAATTAACTATTTTGATGAATATAAAAAAATATTACATAAATTAAAAGATTTCCCAAATTTATGGATAAAAATTTCCGTACCAGATGATTTTACGATAAAAATTCATAGAGATTTTATATCTCAATGTTTTTCATTTTTAAAGAATGTTTTTAGCGAAGATAAATTTATATTTGGTAGTAATTATCCTGTGGCAAAAATAGCTCCAGCTAAATGGGCTAAATTTATCATAGAAGGAAATATTTTTAAAGATTTGGACAAGATATTTTATAAAAATGCTTTATCAATTTATAAGGAGGATAGGTGCAAAGATATGGTCAAATTATAAAAATTAAAAAGGAAAAAATACAAGAGTATAAAGATCTTCATGCAAAGCCTTATAAAGGTGTTTGTGAGATGATTAAAGAATGTAATATACAAAATTATTCTATTTATTTATTTGGAGAATATTTGTTTGCATATTTTGAATATACAGGTGTTGATTTTGATGCAGATATGGCTAAGATGGCAAAAGATAAAAATACACAACAATGGTGGAAAGTTACAGATCCGTGCCAAATATCTTTAGCTCATGCAGGACAAAAGTGGCTAAATATGGAAGAAGTATTTCATTTAGATTAAAAAAGGAGAAAAAATGACAACTTATTTAAATTATATTGATGGCGAATTTATCCCACACAATGGCGAATTTATAGAAGTTTTAAATCCCGCTACCAAAGAAGTAATATCAAGAGTAGCAAGTGCTTCTTTAGAAGATACACAAAGAGCAATTGAAGCAGCTAAAAAGGCACAAAAAAATTGGGAGGCTAAACCAGCGATTGAAAGAGCAAATCATTTAAGAGAAATAGCTAGTTTAATACGCAAAAATGCTAATTTTTTAACAGAAATTTTAATGCAAGAGCAAGGAAAAACTAGAGCTTTAGCTAGTGTAGAGATTAATTTTACGGCAGATTATATGGATTATACTGCTGAATGGGCTAGAAGATATGAAGGCGAAATTATACAAAGTGATAGAGCTAATGAGCATATATATTTATATAAAAGCGCCATTGGTGTAATTGGTGGAATTTTACCTTGGAATTTTCCATTTTTTCTAATCGCAAGAAAGATGGCACCTGCTTTACTAACAGGCAACACCATTGTTATAAAACCAAGCAGTGAAACTCCAAATAATGCTTTTGAATTTGCAAAGCTTGTCTCGCAAAGTTCTTTACCAAAAGGTGTGTTTAATTTAGTAGCAGGTAAGGGTAGTGTGGTAGGACATGAATTATCAAGTAATGAAAACATAGGTATGGTAAGTCTTACAGGGAGTGTTGAAGCAGGAACTAGAGTGATGGAAGCTGCAGCTAAAAATATCATTAAGGTTTCTCTAGAACTTGGCGGAAAGGCACCGGCTATAGTGTGTAAAGATGCAGATATTGATTTAGCGGTAGAAGCGATTAAGGCAAGTAGAATTTGCAATAACGGACAAGTTTGCAATTGTGCCGAAAGAGCTTATGTGCATACAAGTGTTTATGATGAATTTGTAGATAAATTTGTAAAAGCCATGAGTAAAGTAAGTGTTGGAAACACTTTGAAAGGCGATTTTGATATGGGTCCGCTTGTGAATCAAGCAGGGGTTGATAATGCTTTAGCAATGCTTGAGAGAGCTACGAATAAAGGAGCAGTTGTAGAATGCGGTGGAAAAATCACCGATACAAGCGGATATTATTTTCCTGCAAGCGTTCTTACAAATGTTAAGCATGAAGATGAGATCATGCAAAAAGAAATTTTTGCTCCGATTTTACCAATTACTAAATTTGATACACTTGATGAGGCAATTGATATGGCAAATGATTGTGAATATGGACTGACAAGTTCTATTTATACGCAAAATTTAGATATAGCAATGAGAGCTAGTAGAGAAATAAAATTTGGTGAAACTTATATTAACCGTGAAAATTTTGAAGCAATGCAAGGATTTCATGCAGGTTTTAGAAAAAGTGGCATAGGTGGAGCTGATGGAAAACATGGTCTTGAAGAGTATTTAGCTACCCATGTGGTTTATTTACAATACAATACCAACAAACAATGATTTCAATCCTATCTATTTTTTTAGATAGGATTTGCTGTAATCTTTAAATTTAAAGGATAATAATTTGAAGATTATAGATTTAAAACTTACTCAAGAAAAGAACATTTTGAATTTTATACTAAATTTCCCTGCTCTTTTGAATTAAATGTTAAATTAGATATTAGTAAATTTTATTCTTTTGTTAAAAATCAAAAATATTCTTTTTATGGTAGTTTTATCTATTTTTTAAGTAAAAATGTTAATTTAATACCTGAATTTAAATTATACTTAGAGGATGATAAATTAATTTGTTTTGATATTATCCATCCAAGTTATACCGCTTTTTGCGAAAAATCAAAGACTTTTTGTGTTTTATGGACTGAATTTAATGAAGATTTTCAAAACTTTTTACATAATTTCGAGCAAGATAAACAACTCATTAAAGAAAACACTATGTTTGTAAAAGAGAATATTAAAAATTCTTTTAATATTTCAGCAATCCCTTGGATAAATTTTTGAGAATTTCTCTTTACATTTACCTAAAAAAGAAAATTATTTTTTTCCTATTCTTACAAGTGGGAAAATTATCAAGGAAAAAAATCAATGTTTTATTCCACTAAGTATTAATTTAAATCACGCAAGCACCGATGCTTATCATGTGAGTTTGTTTTTAGAAAATTTGCAAAAAGATTTAAATTGTTTTTAGTTTATATTTTTGTAAGTAAAATTTAGATATTATCCAAAGTTTATTACATTTTTTAAAGAAAGGAATTATTGTGCCTACCATAAATCAATTGGTTAGAAAAGAGCGCAAAAAAGTTTTAGAGAAATCTAAATCTCCAGCGCTTAAAAATTGTCCACAAAGAAGGGGAGTTTGCACTAGGGTTTATACAACAACCCCTAAAAAACCAAACTCAGCGTTAAGAAAAGTTGCCAAAGTAAGACTTACAAGTGGCTTTGAAGTTATTAGTTATATCGGTGGTGAAGGTCACAACCTACAAGAACACAGCATTGTTTTAGTACGCGGTGGTAGGGTAAAAGACTTACCAGGTGTTAAGTATCACATTGTTCGCGGTGCCTTAGATACTGCAGGTGTTGCAAAAAGAACCGTTTCTCGTTCTAAATATGGTGCGAAACGCCCTAAAGCAGCAGCTAAGTAATAAAATTGCAGACAAATCCGTTAGATTTGATTTTGTTTGAGTAAAATTATAAATTTGAAGGAAAATTATGAGAAGAAGAAAAGCTCCGGTAAGAGAAGTCTTGCCAGATCCGATTTATGGAAACAAAGTAATCACAAAATTCATTAATTCTTTAATGTATGATGGTAAAAAAAGCACAGCTACGACTATTATGTATGGTGCTTTAGAAGCTATCGATAAAAAAGGTGGAGAAAAAAAAGGTATAGAAATTTTTAATGATGCTATTGAAAATATTAAGCCTTTATTAGAAGTTAAATCTCGTCGTGTTGGTGGTGCCACTTATCAAGTGCCAGTAGAAGTACGCCCAGCTAGACAACAAGCTTTAGCTATAAGATGGATTATTTCTTTTGCTAGAAAAAGAAGCGAAAGAACTATGATAGAAAAATTAGCAGCAGAATTATTAGATGCAGCTAATAGCAAAGGTGCTTCATTCAAGAAGAAAGAAGATACTTATAAAATGGCAGAAGCTAACAAAGCATTTGCTCATTATCGCTGGTAAGAGGAGTAAAATATGTCAAGAAGTACTCCTTTAAAAAGAGTTAGAAATATAGGTATCGCAGCTCATATTGATGCAGGTAAAACAACTACTAGTGAGAGAATTCTTTTCTTTACAGGTATGAGCCATAAAATTGGTGAGGTGCATGATGGTGCAGCTACAATGGACTGGATGGAGCAAGAAAAAGAAAGAGGTATCACAATTACTTCTGCTGCTACAACTTGTTTTTGGAAAAACCATCAAATTAACCTTATAGACACTCCAGGTCACGTTGACTTTACAATTGAAGTTGAAAGATCAATGCGTGTTTTAGATGGTGCAGTTGCGGTGTTTTGTTCAGTAGGTGGAGTTCAACCACAATCAGAAACTGTATGGAGACAAGCTAATAAATACGGTGTTCCAAGAATTGTTTTTGTAAATAAAATGGACAGAATTGGTGCAAATTTCTTTAATGTTGAAGAACAAATCAAAAATCGTTTGAAAGGTAACCCAGTCCCACTTCAAATTCCAATCGGTGCTGAAGATAATTTCAAAGGTGTAATTGATCTTATTACCATGAAAGCTTTGGTATGGGAAGATGAAAATAAACCAACTGATTATGTAGAAAAAGAAATTCCAGCTGAACTTAAAGAGAAGGCTGAAGAATATCGCACAAAAATGATAGAAGCGGTTTCTGAAACAAGTGATGAATTAATGGAAAAATACCTAGGTGGTGAAGAGCTTACTCAAGAAGAAATCAAAGCAGGTATTAAAGCAGGATGTTTAAGTCTTTCTATGGTTCCTATGCTTTGTGGTACAGCTTTTAAAAATAAAGGTGTTCAGCCATTACTTGATGCTGTTGTTGCTTATTTACCAGCTCCTGATGAAGTTGCTAATATTAAAGGTGAATATGAAGACGGTACGGAAGTTTCTGTAAAATCAACTGATGATGGTGAGTTTGCAGGCCTAGCATTTAAAATTATGACTGATCCTTTTGTTGGACAATTAACTTTCGTTCGTGTGTATAGAGGAAGTTTAGAAAGCGGTTCTTATGCATACAACTCAACAAAAGATAAAAAAGAAAGAATCGGTCGTCTTTTGAAAATGCACTCTAATAAAAGAGAAGAGATTAAAACTTTATATGCAGGAGAAATTGGAGCGGTTGTTGGACTTAAAGACACACTAACTGGTGATACTTTGGCAAGTGAAAAAGATAAGGTTATTTTAGAGAGAATGGATTTTCCAGATCCTGTTATTTCAGTTGCTGTTGAGCCTAAAACAAAAGCAGATCAAGAAAAAATGTCTATTGCTTTAAATAAATTAGCTCAAGAAGATCCAAGCTTTAGAGTTTCAACAGATGAAGAAAGTGGTCAAACTATCATTTCAGGTATGGGCGAGCTTCACTTGGAAATTATCGTTGATAGAATGCTTCGTGAATTTAAAGTTGAAGCCGAAGTAGGTCAACCTCAAGTTGCTTACCGTGAAACTATTAGAAAAACAGTTGAACAAGAATACAAATACGCTAAACAATCAGGTGGTCGTGGACAATATGGTCATGTATTCTTAAGACTTGAGCCACTTGAACCAGGTAGTGGATATGAATTTGTAAATGATATCAAAGGTGGGGTAATTCCAAAAGAATATATTCCAGCAGTTGATAAAGGTGTTCAAGAAGCATTACAAAATGGTGTTTTAGCAGGATACCCTGTTGAAGATGTTAAAGTAACTGTTTATG
The DNA here is from genome assembly GCF_025772965.1 of Campylobacter sp. CNRCH_2013_0898h. Lineage (NCBI taxonomy): Bacteria > Pseudomonadati > Campylobacterota > Epsilonproteobacteria > Campylobacterales > Campylobacteraceae > Campylobacter > Campylobacter sp. CNRCH_2013_0898h. The sequence goes on from NZ_JAKMTD010000013.1 coordinate 25,806, forward strand.
ATGGAAGTTACCATGAAGTGGATTCTTCTGAAATGGCATTTAAACTTGCAGCTTCTATGGGCTTTAAAGAAGGTGCTAGAAAAGCAGGTGCTGTAATCTTAGAACCTATGATGAAAGTTGAAGTTGAAACTCCAGAAGAATACATGGGTGATGTTATTGGTGATTTAAATAAACGCCGTGGTCAAGTAAATTCAATGGATGAAAGAGGCGGTAATAAAATTATTACAGCATTTTGTCCTTTGGCCGAGATGTTTGGTTACTCAACCGATCTTAGAAGTCAAACTCAAGGCCGTGCTACTTATTCTATGGAATTTGATCACTATGATGAAGTTCCAAAAAATGTTTCTGAAGAAATTATCAAAAAAAGAAATGGTTAATCTATCAAGATGGGCAAAAGCTCATCTTGAATATTTATGTCCTTTTGAATTAATTAAATTAATTGTTCCTTCATTAATTTCATATGCCTTTCCAAAACCTTTAACATATCTTCCATTTTTCAGTATAAGTTGAAATAAATGAAAATCTTGCATATTTTTAATGACTTGAATTATTTCTTTATTGTCTTCATTTTCATAAGTATTTAATACTTGCTCAAATAGCTGATTATCTCTTGTTATTTCTACACTCTCTACTCTAAATTTAAGCCTTTTTCTTGCAAAGATTGATATGCAATCTTTTTCATCTTCTATAAACATAATTTCTATGTTTTTATTATTGTAATTTACTCCTTCAAAGTGTTCGGCAATTTCACTAATATAAATATAAAAGTCATTTTTGTTTTTTATAATAGGAGTATATGAACATATGGTTTGATTGTTTAAATTTAAAGACGATATCATAATGCTTTTGCATTCTCGTATAAATTGATTAATTTCATCATGTAGTTGCATAAAAATTTCCTTGTAAGTTAAAATGAATAAGATTTGAGGATTGTAGAAAAGTAAAAAGAAGAGTTTGTTACTCTTCTTCATCAGTATTTTTGCGTACAACTTTAATGCGTTCTATGCTATTTCCATCCATCTTTTTGACTTCGTAGTAGCAAAATTTATCTTCTATTCTATCTCCAACCACCGGTAAGCGTCCTAAAAGATTGAAAACATATCCACCTATAGTGACTTGTTCTAATTCTTCATTAAAGCGTATATCAAGCATTTCTTCTACTTCACTAATTTCATATCTTCCTTGAAATTCATAAATGTTTTCTGCAAGCTTTTTAAAATGTGGACTAGAATCATCATGCTCATCGTTAATATCACCAACAATTTCTTCCATAATATCTTCCATAGTTAAAAGACCAGCAGTTCCGCCATATTCATCTACTACTAATGCTGTATGTACTTGTTCTTTATTCATCATGAAAAGAACTTTAGATATGCTGATATTTTCTGGAACTAGGATCATTTTGATTAGAAAATCATCTAAATTTTTCTTATCTTTGCTAAGTTCATTTTGCATAATGTCTCTAATATGCACCATACCTAAAATGATATCTTTAGAACCATCTATGTATGGAAAGCGTGTATGTTTATACTGACAAACTATTTGCATATTTTCTTCATAGCTTTTTTGTTTATTAAGACAAATCATATCTTTTCTAGGTGTCATGATTTCTTTTGCTACTGTATCTGAAAAATCGACAGCATTGCGTATGATTTCAGTTTCAAATTCATCCAAAACTCCACCTTTTTGGCTTTCACTCGCAATAAATTTAATCTCTTCTTCAGAGTGACTTAATTCGTGTTCTTTGGCAGGTTTTATACCTATAATTTTTAAAGAAACTGCAGCTAAAAAGTCAAATGTTTTAATGAAAGGTAAGAAAAGTAACCAAAACAAATGCAATGGTCTTGCAACCCATAAAACAGCTCTATCTGCAATGGCTATAGCAATGCTTTTTGGGACTAACTCGCCTAGCACAACATGCAATAATGTGATAATAGCAAAAGCAATAATAAATGCTATGGTATGGATTAATGCTGGAGCTAAACCTAAATTTGCTAGAGGAACTTCAAGAATTTTAGCAATAGCAGGTTCGCCTATCCAACCAAGAGCAAGAGAGCTTAGCGTAATACCAAGTTGGCAAGCACTTAAATAAGTATCTAGTTTTGAAGTGACTTCCAAAGCTTTTTTTGCATTGCGTTTTTTCTCTTTTACCATTTCTTCAAGTTTTGATCTACGCACTTTAACAATAGCAAATTCAGATAAAACAAAAAATCCATTTAAAAGCACTAAAGCTAATGCAACAAGAATCATAAAAGTAGAATAGCCTATATCAATAGAGGCAACAGTAGGTAGTGTTTGATTTAAGTCTAAAGATTGACTGGGGTCCAAAAAAACTCCTTTAATAAAATTTCGCAAAATTATATCAAATCAAAACTATAAAATTAGCTTAAAAATAATGATATATTTTAAATTAATTTAATGTTTTCTATATTCTATATTTTTTTCAAATTCATCTAAACGCTTGTAAATACTACGAAGCTGTGTGATAGTTGTCCAGTTGGTGATAAAAATGCTAAATGAAGATCTAACCTGGTCAAAAGCATTACCAACTTGTATGATAATTCCAAGTTGTATAAGTCCTAAAAATAAACTTGGAGCCATGATTAAAAAGGGTACTATAACCATGATTTGCTCAAATAAATAAAGCCATATATTAAAATACCCATAATGTAAAAATAATCTTTTATAATTGATTTTAAGCCCAGTAAATAAACTTAAAATACTTTCATCGCTTGCATAATTTTTTCTATCATCTTCAGCAAAAACAAGTTCTTTTCTAAAAGCAGCTTCGGCTTTTTGATTGTTATATTCTAGTCCAGGTAATTTTATACCTACAAACCATGATATAACTAAACCTCCTAAAGAAACCAAAAATGCAATCCATACTAAAGAGCCATTAATATCTTTTAAGATAGGTAAATTAACATGTGCACTTAACATCCATAAAATTGGCACAAAAGCAACTAAAGTCATAATTGCTTTGACAAAAGCTAACCCTAAACTTTCTATGATTTTTGAAAAATTATAGATATCTTCTTGAATTCTTTGTGAACTACCTTCTATGTTATCATCTTTTTTTTGCCAAAATTTAATATAATCAAAAGTCATAGCCTCGCGCCATTTAAAAGCATATATGCTTCCAAAATATTGCGTGATAGTAGCGATTAATACATAAGGCAGTGCTAAATATAAAAATTGTTTAATAAAATAATAAAAATCATTTATGCTATGATTTTTTGCATCTTGTAAAACATCGTAAAATTCTTTATACCATTCATTTATTGCTACATTAATAGAGGTTTGTGCTAATAAAGAAGACAATAAAAAAAACAAACCCAAGTAAGCCCATAAAGCCCATTTTTTAGAATAAAAAAAAGATTTAAACATTTTAAATTTCTTTCAGCATTTTTTCATAATGTTTTATTGTGTGTTTTTTTGCTTTAAATATTATACTAAAAATCATAATAAAACAACTTGCGACTAAAAATCCAGGAATGATTTCATAAATTTCTATAAAATTTGAACCAAAATGCTTATAAAATACAACAGTTAAAGCCCCACTAACCATTCCAGCTATTGCACCTTCTTTGCTCATATTTTTATAAAATAAAGAAAATAAAATAACGCTTCCAAAACTAGCTCCAAAACCTGCCCAAGCATAAGAGACTATGCTTAAAATTTGACTTTGAGTATCAAGTGAAAGTATAAAAGCTACACACGCTACAATCAAAACACCTAAGCGTGATAACAAAGTAATATTTTTATCATTTGTTTTTCTTTTTAAGATTTGTGTATAAAAATCTTGCACCAAGCTAGAAGCGCATACTAGCAATTGAGAACTTGCAGTACTCATAATGGCTGCTAAAATTGCACTGAGTAAAATTCCCGCCACCCAAGGGTTAAAAAGCACTTGAGACATTACAATAAATATTCTTTCAGGATCATTTAAAGTAAGATCAAATTTAGCTATATAAGCAATACCTAAAAATCCTATCATAGCAGCACCAAATAGAGAAATTACCATCCAAGTTATGCCTATAAAAGTCGCAGTAGGAATTTCTTTTACATTTTTTATAGAAATAAAGCGAATTAAAATATGAGGTTGGCCAAAATATCCAAGTCCCCAGGCTAAGGTTGATGCTACCACTAGCCAACCACCACCATCTAAACCAAAAGCTTGAGGTTTTACATCATTTATAGTAGAAAAAGCTTCGCCAAAGCCGCCAAGTTCAAAAATCATCACAAAAGGAATGATGATTAATGAACTCATCATTAAAAGTCCTTGTATCATATCAGTCCAGCATACGGCTTTATAGCCACCTAAAAAAGTATATAAAACAATAACTAAAAATCCAATACTTAATGCAAAAATATAAGGCAAATTAAATACACTTTCAAAAAGTTTAGCACCACTTACTAATCCAGCACTAATGTAAATAGTAAAAAATACTAAAATAACTACCGCACAAATACTTCTTAAAATATGTCTATCATCATGAAAGCGACTTTCAAAAAAATCAGGAATTGTAATACATTCTTTGGCTATTTGAGAAAAAATCTTTAATCTTTTAGCAACAAAGGTCCAGTTTAGAAACATACCAAAACTTAAACCTATGGCTATATAAATTTGTCCCAATCCAGCTGCGTATAAAGCACCGGGAAAAGCCATTAAAAGCCAACTACTCATATCAGAAGCACCTGCACTTAAGGCAGATATTACAGGTCCCATTGATGCATTTCCAACAAAATAATCTTTACTATTTTGATTTTTTTTGTAAAAATAAAAACCTATAAAAAGCATTAAAAATGCATAGGTAATAAAAGTAATAATAATAGGATAAGAAAATTCCACACTTTGTAAATTCATAAGTGTCCTTAAAAAATTTAAAAAATCATCATTTTACTTGTTTTATTTTAAAAAAACATTATAAAAATTATTTTTTATTTCAATGCTTTATAAAGTTTTTTTGTTACAATTTTCAAAAAAATTAAGGATAGTTAATGAAAAATCTTTTAATTATAGGTGCAGGTGGTGTAAGTCGCGTTGCAACTGTAAAATGTGCAATGAATAGTGATGTTTTTAGTAAAATAACTCTAGCAAGTAGAACTAAAAGTAAATGTGATGAAATAGCAGCTTTTATAAAAGAGCGTTTAGGTATAGAAATTCAAACTGAGCAAATAGATGCAGATGACACATCTGCTGTTGTAGAGCTTATTAAAAAAACAGGAGCTGAAATTTTATTAAATGTGGCTTTGCCTTATCAAGATCTTGCTTTAATGGATGCGTGTATTCAAACTAATATTCACTATGTAGATACTGCAAATTACGAACATCCTGATTTAGCTAAATTTGAATATAAAGAACAATGGGCAAGAAATGATAAGTTTAAACAAGCAGGAATTTTAGGACTTTTAGGAAGCGGTTTTGATCCAGGTGTTACTAATGTATTTTGTGCTTATGCGCAACAAAATTTATTTGATGAAATTCATTATATTGATATACTAGATTGTAATGCAGGTGATCATGGATATGCCTTTGCAACTAATTTTAACCCTGAGATAAATTTAAGAGAAGTATCTGCTAAGGGTCGTTATTGGGAAAATGGAAAATGGATAGAAACTGAACCTATGGAAATAAAAATGGAGTGGGATTATCCTGAAGTAGGAGTAAAGGATAGTTATTTGCTTTATCATGAGGAGCTTGAAAGTTTAGTAAAAAACATCAAAGGTCTAAAAAGAATAAGATTTTTTATGACTTTTGGACAAAGTTATTTAACTCATATGAAATGTCTTGAAAATGTTGGTATGCTAGGTATTAAACCTGTTATGCATCAAGGTAGAGAGATAATACCAATAGAATTTTTAAAAACTTTACTTCCTGATCCTGCTAGTTTGGGCCCTCGTACTAAAGGTTACACTAATATAGGTTGTGTGATTCGTGGTGTAAAAGATGGAAAAGATAGACAAGTTTATATTTACAATGTTTGTAATCACGAAGAATGCTTTAAAGAAACTGGAGCGCAAGCTGTGAGCTATACTACTGGAGTTCCTGCAATGATAGGAACAAAGCTAATCGCTAAAGGAATTTGGCAAGGAAAAGGTGTGTTTAACATGGAAGAATTTGACGCCAAACCTTTCATGGATGAGTTAAATACCCAAGGACTTCCTTGGAAAATTATAGAAATGGAGCCAAATTTAGGAAAATAATCTCAAGTCTTTTTTGACTTGAGAAAGTTTTATAATGACACAATTATTATTAAGTATAGATTGGACGCCTTTTTTAGTTTCCATAAAACTTTCTATTATTACTTGTATAATTTTGTTTTGTTTTTGCATACCTCTTGCTTGGGTTTTTACTTTTAAGCAATTTAGAGCAAAAAAAATTCTAGAAACTATAATAACCTTACCTTTAGTTTTACCACCGTCTGTTGTTGGTTTTTACTTGTTGATTTTATTTTCAAAATATTCTTTTTTTGGAGAATTTTTAGAAAAATATTTTAATATCACTTTAGCTTTTACTTTTGAAGGCTTGGTAATAGCAAGTTGCATTTACTCTTTACCTTTTATGTTTAATCCTTTATATAATGCAATGTCTTTAATTTCTAAAAATATTATAGAAGCAAGTTTTTCTTTGGGAAAAAATTCTTTCATCACACTTTTTAAAGTAATCTTACCAAGTATCAAACCAGCTATACTCAGTGCTTTAGTAATAAGTTTTGCACATACTATGGGCGAGTTTGGTATAGTATTAATGATAGGTGGTTCTTTAAGCGGAGAAACAAAAGTAGCTAGTATTGCTATATATGAAAGTATGGAAAATTTAGATTTTGCCACAGCTCATATTTATAGTCTCATACTTTTAATTTTTAGTTTTGTTGTTTTGTTAAGTGTAAATTTGTTAAAAAATAAATAACAAAGACTTATTTTATTGTATAATCAATTTATATCTTAAATTTAAAGGAGAAATGATGGATAATTCATTATCAGGATATACTAAAAAATATGACAATGAAGGGTATGGCTTACAATATCCAGATGGACATGTTATAAGATTTTATGAGAGAATCTTAAAATACAAATTAAATAAAACAAGTGGAAATTTACTTGATTTTGGTTGTGGAAATGGAGTTCATTCTAAGTATTTTCAAGATGTAACAGGGGGGGGGGTATTAATGCCTATGGTATAGATATTGTTCCTAGTTTAAAAAATACTTGGAAAAAAGATCCTAGGATAAATGAAAATAATTTTCATGTTATTACACCAAATTCTAGTTTTAAAAATTTATTTGATGTAAAAATGGATTTTATTTTTGCAAATCAAAGTTTATATTATCTGCCAAACAAAGACTTTCAAAAAACTATTGAAGAATTTTATGATTTATGCAATGATGGAGCAATAATTTTCGCGACAATGATTAGCTCTAAAGCTTATCAAGAATTTGTTGCAGGAGATGTTAAAGATAATGGTTTAGTGGAAGTAAAATCTAGTCCAAGATTAAATGGCGAATCTACTTATATAAATTTTACAAATACGATTGAAGAATTAAAAGAAAAATTTAAACCTTTTAAACCATTATTTTGGGGAGATTATGAATTAATAAATTTATATAATTTTGAAGGAAGTATACAGCATTTTATTTATATAGGGGAAAAATAATTTTATATGATAAAGACTTTATTAAGTCTTTATCATCCCTTCTTT
>NZ_JAKMTD010000014.1:0-29725 GCF_025772965.1 Campylobacter sp. CNRCH_2013_0898h
CCACATAACAATGAAGTTTACTATTTAACTCATCTTCGTTTAAAATAGCATCACCTTTATTTAAATCCCTTCCTATGATATATCTTAACGGAGGCAATGCAGCACCTGAATTATCTATCACTCCATCTACATACCAAGGAGCTATTTTTGCACACATTAGTGCCACTAAGCCACCGTATGACCCCCCCCCGTAAATTTTAGGTAAAGATTTAAATTGAGGATAATTTTTCATTATATCTTTTAAAGCATTGATATGATCGATTGCAGGCATAATGGCAAAATTATTATACTCATTGTTAGGTGGGATAAAAGTCACAGATAACTCAACCTTATAGTCTTGATTTAAAATTCCTTGTTCTTTTAATATACTCATTTTTTGATCAAGAATTTGATAATATTTTTCTATATTTTTTGTATTATCTAGCACTTCAAATTCTATTTCAAAATCCCTGAAAGCCTTTTCAAATGTTCTTATATCGTCTAATAAAAAAGTCATTTCAGCGCTATATTTATCCACATCAGAAACTCTTTGGCAAAAACAATGATAAAATACATTTACAGTTACTACATCAAATTTTTTAGCTATAAAATTTCTATAACTTTCTAGAAAATGTATATTTGCATTAGCTCCATACCCACCTATGATAAAAACAATAGCTTTCATTTGCTTACTATCATCATAAGTGATTCTATATTCTAATTTACTTTCTCTTTTTATATTTAATTCCACATCATCACAAGAGTCTATAAAATAAGTTTGATTTATGAGCATATTTTTCTTTCTTGATATTATAATTTATATGCTATTATAACTAATTAAAATACATTCAAAGAAAAAAGTATGAAATATATATTTAAATGCAATGATAAAAAATATTCCAATATAGACTTAATAGAAGCTTTTAAAAAACTTGGTATTAAAAAAGGTGATATTTTGTGTGTACATAGTGAATTGATGAAATTTGGTATTCCTTTACTTCCTAGAAATGAATTTTTACAAACTATATTAGATTGTTTTTTTGAAGTTATAGGTAAAGAAGGTACTTTAATCATGCCTACATTTACTTATAGTTTTTGCAAAAATGAAGTTTATGATAATTTGAATTCAAAAAGCACTGTTGGTGTTTTAACAGAATATTTTCGCAAATGGGGGGGGTAAAACGCACCAATGATCCTATATTTTCATTTGCCATTAAAGGAGCTAAAGAAGAATTGTTTTTAAAGGACACTACAAGTTGTTTTGGAGAAAATTGTGTGTATGAAATTTTAGCCAAAGAAAATGGAAAATTAGTTTTATTTGGCTCTAAAATAGCTGGGTACACTTTTAGTCATTTCATAGAAGAAAAAGCTCATGTTCCATATAGATATTTTAAAAATTTTAGTGGAAAAATTATTGATGAAGATGGTAAAATACTCCAAAAAAATATTAAATACTATGTTAGAAAATTGGATGAAAATTCAGATTTAGATGTTGATAAACAAGTAGCTATTTTAAAAAATGATGATAATTTTAATATTTTAAATTTTTCCAATGCTCATATAATAAATATCAACATGAAAAACTATTTAGAAAAAACATTAAAAGCTTTAAAGGATAACCCTTATTGTTTGCTAAAGGAATAAAATGACAACTCATATCAATGATTTTTTACAAGAAAGTGTTGCTAAATTTGGAAGCAAAAATGCTTTTGTTGAGTTTAATGGTAGAAGTATAGGCTATAAAGAATTTGATGATTTAAGTAAAAAAATAGCAAGTAAAATTCTTTCTAAACTTCCTACTAAAAGTACACAAGATCCTGTATTAATCATACTTCCTAAAGGAATTGATTGTTTGCTTTCTTTTTTTGGTGTAGCAAAAAGTGGAAATTTTTATACACTTTTAGATGAAAAAAGTCCCAAAGAGCGTGTAGAAAAAGTTATAGAAGTTTTGAAACCAAAGCTTTTAATTACTTCTAAAAAATTAAATTTAGATTTTAATCTTGATACCATTTTCACAGAAGATTTTGAAAGCTTTGTTATAAATGAAAATGCTTTAGAAAAAGCTTTAAACGATCACATAGATACTAATTTACTTTATGTCTTTTTTACAAGCGGAAGCACAGGAACTCCAAAAGGAGTAAGCATAAGCCATAAAAGTGTGATTGATTATACTTTTTGGGTATGTGAAACTTTTAAGCTAAGCCATGAAGATATACTTGCTAATCAAGCGCCATTTTACTTTGATAATAGCATATTAGATATATTTAGCTCTGTTAAAATGGGAGCTACGCTTCATATACTGCCTAATCATCTTTTTGCTTTTCCAAATAAAATTTTAGAGTATCTAGAACAAGAAAAAATAACAACAATTTTTTGGGTACCTTCAGTGCTGATTTATTTTGCTAATACCAATGCGGTAGATAGCACCAAATTAAAAAATTTAAACAAAATTCTTTTTTGTGGTGAAATCATGCCAAATAAACAACTCAACATTTGGCGTAAATACCTTCCTAATACTTTATTTGCTAATCTTTATGGACCTACTGAAATTACCGATGTATGTTCTTTTTACATAGTTGATAGACAATTTAGCGATGATGAGCTTTTGCCTATAGGAAAAGCATGTAAAAATACCCAACTTTTAGTCTTTGATGAGAATTTAAATTTAATTACTCCAAGTCAAGTGGGAATTAAAGGTGAGCTTTATGTAAGAGGAACTTGTCTTTCCTTAGGCTATTACAACGATAAAGAAAAAACAAAGCAAGCTTTTGTGCAAAATCCTTTGCATGATAATTACCTAGACTTGCTTTATAAAACAGGTGATGTGGTAGCTTATAATGAATTTGGCGAACTTTTATGCTATGGAAGAATAGATCATCAAATCAAATATATGGGTCATCGCATAGAACTTGGAGAGATAGAAAGTATTATAAATTCTCATGAGAATGTAAGAAATTGCGCTTGTATTTTTAAAGAAGAAATTATTTGCTTTTATGAAAGTAAGGAAGAGTTAGATTTTAAAAACTTTTTAAAAGACAAACTCCCTGTTTACATGATACCTAAAAAATTTGTTAAAATAGAACAATTTACTTTAAATGCAAATGGGAAGATTGATAGGAAAGTTTTGAGTAAAAACTCTTAAATCTCCACTCTTAAATCGCTCATAAAATCTATCTCGCACCAATTTCCATTGATTTTTATAGCTTTTGCATTTTTGTATTTATTTATTAAAATTTGTAAAAAACTTGTCATATACATATTTTTAAAATCTTTTTCATCATAAAGTAAAGTTCTATCAAGCTCATCATAAGTTTTTAAAACTTCTTTTAAAAAATGATGAGAAAATTTAAATAAGCCTATATATTGCCCTTGAATTTCATCATAACTTTTTGCTTTTTTGCCAAGCTCTACTATAAAATCATCATGTAATTTTAAAGTTTCAGCATCATCAAGTGGATTTTCAAACCTTTTTAACCATAGTTCTTTCCAAGCTTTATCCACAATAACAGCAAAATCATCTTTTGATTGTTTGAGTTTTTCTATACTATCTTTAAAATAAACTATATCAGCGTAAGAAACAATCAAATCTTGCTCATCCTCAATACACTTTTGCAAAAAATCTCTAGCACAAAACAAAGTCTGGACCATATTAGTTTTATCATAGTTTTCATTTTTATAAAACAACTCCAAATTATGATTTTTACCCACATAATCCTTTAAAACATCAAATAAATATCCACCAACTACACATATCTCATGAATATTATTTTCTTTTAAAGCTTGAATTTCATAGTCTATGATTTTTTTATTTTTATATTCAACCATACATTTTGGATTGTTCTTTGTTAAAGGCATTAACCTTGAACCAAACCCTGCTGCTAAAATTATAGCTCTCATTTTATATCCTTTAACCACGCATTAAAAATACTTTTTTCGCTCATACCATTTTCTCTTTCAATATGCCACATTAGACCGTAAATACTAAATTTTTTATGCTTAAAAGCTTCTATTGTTTCATCTTTTGCATTTGCTAACGCCTCAAGCTCACTACCTAATGTTTTAATAGCAAAATTATGATATGAATTAACATTAATTATTTGATCTTTTAAATACACTTCATGATTTCCAACATGATCTTTACAAGGACAAATAGTAGAATTAAAATAAGAAGCGATCATCTGTGCTCCTTTACAAACCCCAAGTAGTGGAATGTTATTTTGCATACAATGTTTTATAATGTTTTTTTCATACTCATCTCTTTTTTGATTAATAAAAGAAAATTTACAAGAGTTTAAATCATTACCCCCACTTAAAATCACAGCACTAATACTAGAGATATAATTTTTAAAATCAATTTCATAACTCAATGGAAGAGGTAAAAACTCACTTAATTCTTTTTTAAAAAAACTTCCCCAATCAAGCGTCAAACACTCTCTTAATTCATAATAATCTTGATTTTCTAAAATTCTTTGACTAATAGCTATAAATTTCATAGACAAAATATCTGCTCACTTTGACAATCAATTTTAATTTTTTTTGCTTGAAGATATTTTTTAAAATTCTCTTCACCTACACCAATAACAGCAGGCATAGCAAGTTCAGAAGCTCTAATAGCCATATGTGAATTTGCACCACCATAGCAAGTGATAAAACCTGCAATATCTTTAGTAAATAAATAATCATATCCAGGATCAGCTGCATAGATTAACACTATCTTGCCTTTTAAATCTTGTTCATTTTCTAGAGCAATATTAGCACTAATGCTTTTTTGCGTGATAAAATTTGGATGAATATAACTAGTAAAAAACCCAAATATTTGATGTGCATCAGTTAGTAAAGCCGGAAGTTTTATAGCTAAACTTAATTGATATTCTTGTTTGTTTTCATTAATTTCACTCAAAAATTTATCTTTTGGATTTTTAGAATACACACTAGAATACAAATTTAAAATACTCTTAATATCCAAATGGGCCATATCTTCTTTAGATATTCCATAATAATTTCCAAGATCCTCTATCAGTGATATAGCTTTAGATAAGAGCTTGCTAAATTCAAATTTAATAAATTCGCGTCCTTCTATAGCTATTTTCAAAAAGCTAAAAAATTCTTTTGCATTAACTTCAATTCCATGTTCTTTTAAAATTTGATCAAGTTTTTGCAATTTATCATCGCTAATCTTAAATTCCTTTTCTTTTTGAATTTCACTTTTTTGTTTTAAATCAAAATACCCATCAAAATCCTCATCATACCTTGGAGATAAAATATTATAAGTCCCTGCTCTTAAATGACCAAATTGTTTTAAAAAATCTTGTTTGTTATTTTCATTTAAAGTTGCTAATTCATAACTCAAAGTTTTACTAACGGTGTGGAGAGAATTTAAAAATTCATTTTTTTCTTCTTTGCTAAAAAATCTAATTTCCACCAAAGAATTAAGCATAGTCATGGCCACAAACGCAGCCCTTGCAACACCAGCAAATGGTAATGTTCCATATCTTTTACACTCTTCTAAAAGCCAATAAATTTTATCTAATGGTGAAAAATCTGAATGCATAATATTTTCATAATATACAATCATTTGTTTTGATTTTTCTATATCTTTTAAACACAAACCATTTTTAATATCAATAATAGAATTAGTAAGATTTAATAAAGAAAATTCAATGCGTTTGATTTCATTTTTATTAAAACCATGATCTAACAAACGTTCTAATTTATCAGCCATATGAAAATCATAACAAGAAAATACTATATCAAATTCTACTTTATCATGTAACTCATGATTTTCATATAATTTATTTAAATAATAATTAACTAACTTTTTAGCAATACTCTCATCCAGTGTTTTTGGTATAAAAGAATTAAAAGAAAGTCTCACATCTACATAAGGAATACCTAAAAAAGAATGGATTAAAGGGTGCGATCTTAAATCTCTATAGCCATAATTATTTCTTTGATAAGCCCAAATATTATCTGTAATGATTTCTTTATAAAGACTAAAAGCTAATCTTTTTGGTCTAAGTCCTATAATTTCTGCTGGATTCCAATCAGGCATTACACCAAAAATGGCTTTATCTCCAAGCACTCTAGATCTTGGTTCTTGTAAAGATACAAATCTTTTATAAAGTCTATGTAAAGCTTCTTTAGGCAGGTTATTAAAAAGATTAATTTTTTCTTGCATTATTAAAGGTCTAACTTGCAAGCAAAAAAGTTCATCTTGCTCATTAAAAGCAAATTCTACATCTAAAAAATTACAACCATATAAACTTTCAAGTTCTTTTAATAATAAAATAACTTTTTGCATATATGGATCTTTTATATCTTCATTTTCACGGTAGTGAAAATATGTTTTAGCATTTTTAGCACTTCCATCTGTAATGGAACTATTAGAGCCGTTTTCATCATATTCTATACAAAAATATGGAGCAAAATTATCCTTATCTACACTAAAAGCAACACCACACTTTTTAATATCTAAAAGCATAGGTTGGATTAAAATTTCATCATTCTCACTAGGCATAGAATGACCTACTTTTTCTAAAGCATTAAAAAGTTGGCTTTTATCATTAATATCTACATTAGCCAAACTTAGAAAAGCTCCAGCATTGGAACTTTTTAAACTATCTTCGCTATTAGAAGAACTACGGATGATTAGTTTTTTCGCATTTAGATTGATAATTTTTTTAAGCACTTCTTCTTTATCTTGAATGATTTCTTTTAAAGAAGTGATAACTACATCTAAAACTTTTGCATTTTTAAGTATATTTTTTAAATTCTGTAAATTTCTTGCTTTTGTTTGAAAAACTAATCTATCCATAATATCACTCTTTTATATTTTTTTTGCACTCCAAGCTCTTGTTGTATATTTGATATCAAATTCACCTGGTAATTCTTGTTTTAACTTATCAGTGATTTTCTCAAACAACTCATTACCTTCTTTAGTCTCAAGATCCCAATAAGGATTTTTTACACTTTTCCAAGCATTGATGTAATTATCTACACTTTGATGAAAGTAAAAATCTTCTTCCAAATAAATAATATTATCAAAAAGCTCTTTATGTGCTTCTATAATAGGGCGTTGATCTTCTCTTCTTGTGCCTCTTGTATAATTTGGAACAAAACTAACAATAATATCTTCTGCTATTTTTTGAATAGGATCATTTAAATCTCTATGATTCCACATACAAGTAAAATAACATCCTTTTTTGAGCAATCTATGACTTTCTTTTAGTGCCATTGATCTATCCATCACATTAAAGCTACTTCCAAAGCTCACCCAATCAAACTCTCCATCTTTTAAAGTAGAGTCAATACCGGTAGCTCTTACCCATTCTACATCTTGACCTTGAGTTCTTTCTATACCAATTTCACGCATTGCATCATTTGGCTCAACCGCTACCACTTTACAAGCTCTCTCTAAAAGCATAATACTTAAATTCCCTGTACCCGCTCCAATATCTGCAACTTTTATCTTTGAACTTTGACTAGTTCTTTTAGCAAGCTCTACTAGCATATCTATACTAAGTGGTGCATAATTTGGTCTATATGAGTAAAATTTTGCATGCTTAGTATAATCCCAAACTTGTTCTACTATTTTTTCCATTTTTTTCCTTTAACTTTAATAGCAAAGCTAAAAAAAGCTAAAGGATTTTACTATGCCTTATGCACCGTCCATGCACGGATTTTATAAGGAATTTCAATCATATCCATAGAAGAAATTTTATTTTCTATCATTTTTAAAATTTCTTCCCATCTAGCTTTTCCAGCTTGTGCTTGAATATCATTTACAGAATGCCAAGCCCCAAGATAACGCTCTTTACTCCAAAGCTCTTTATAATCGCACTCCATAAAAAAGCAGTCTGTGAAATCTCCAGTACTTACTAAGATTTCTTCCCAATTTTTAACATTTTGAGTTCCACTACTTACACGAGTAAGCTCTGGTATAATATGTTTAATTTCCTCTTCAATTTCATAAAACACAGAGCCTTTAGCTATATGGCGTGGATTCCATATAGCAGTGAAATACCCCCCCCCTGTAAGCACTCTTGCAAACTCAGGTAAGGATTTTTTAGGATCTGTCCAGTGAAAAGAACTGGCCATGATTACCCAATCAGCATAATTACTAGGCATGGTAGTTTCTTCTCCACTGCCTTTATACCAAGTAATATTTTGTGAATTTTGGGTAAATTTAATACCCTCTTCACGCATATTATCATTTGGCTCGACTGCATCTATACAAAGATTAAACTCATCAGCAAGCATTTTAGTAAGCTTTCCCGTACCCGCTCCTACTTCTACAACTTTTAATGTGCTTTTATTTTGATCATTTACACATTTTATGAGCTTTTCTATAAGCATACTTGAGTATGCTGGTCTATTGTGATAATGTTTTGCAACTTCACTAAAATCACCTTGTTTCATGAAACTCCTTTATTACTAAATCAAATATTATATCGACCTTTTTATCTAAATTATCCTGCAATGAATTATCTAGTATAAAATGTGCATTTGGTTCATCATATTTTACATCAACACCTACAACATTTTTAATTTCACCATTTAAAGCTTTTGTATAAAGTCCTTTTTGGTCTCTTTTAATTAATTCTTCCATTGAGCATTTAATATAAATTTCAAAATAATTTTTTAAATTTTCTCTATTATATTTATAAATTTCATTAAACATAGATATGGTTGTTACAACTACTATCATACCTTGATCATTTAAAAATTTAGCAAATTGGGATCTTTTTAATGCTACATCTATACGACCTTGCTTATCATAGCTATAATACCCCAGTAAATCTCTTAATTCATCTCCATCAAGATAGATAATGTTTTTATGCTCATTTTTTAATTTCTCATATAATGCTTTACCTATAGTACTTTTTCCACTACCTGCTAAACCTGTAAGCCAAATAACACTTGCAATCATTTAAAACTTTCTCAAATTAATAAAGATAATATATTATCAAATTCTTATAAAATTCAATATTAATAAGATATAATAATCATTATTATTTTAAACAAAAAAAGGATAAATATGCAAAATATTAAAAAATTTTTTATGAACATAGAGAGAACCGATATTGATGAAACAATGCAAAATTTAGTAAGTGAAGACATTATAGATAGTATTGATATTATGGCTTTAGTAGCTGAAATTGAAAAACACTATGGAAAAAGTCTCAATGCTGAATTTATAAGTCCTGAAAATTTTGAAGATTTTCAAAGTATCAAAAATATGCTAGAAAAAGCATATAATTAACGCAATGTTAAAACATTGCGTTAATTACTTTTTAAAGACTGGATAATTTTATTTTTAGACACAATAATTTCTGCTATAAAATCAGCTATTTTATCCCAATCACTTTCTTTGGTTTGGGTTAAGGTTGGATTTTCTTCATACTCATCCCAATTAATCGGCTCAAATAAGCTTTTTCTGTGTGGAAAATACTTAGCTCTAACCCACTCAAGTGAAGGAGCATAATAATCAACATAAGCTTTTGCTATTTCTTTTTGCACTCTAAATTTCAACCTATCCTCATTAGCACCTTCAAAAATTTTTCTAGCCGTATAAAGTAAAGAATTTATGTTTTGCCCATGCAAATCTTTTTTTATAAGTCTTCCTTGAAGCTCCATACCTAAAAGATTAAAACTTTCATTTTTATTTTGCTTTAATGAAAATTCATCATCCCATTCTAAACCTAAATGATATACAAAATCTTTAAGTAATGTTCCGCCAACATATTCTTCCTTCAAAAGTCTCACTATTAAACTTTTTTCACCAAATACTTCTATATGGCTCTCGCAAATCCACTTATAATCAAATATATATTTTCTAGGATGCTCATCAGGCTTAAAATCAGCACTATAAAACCCCATATTATTTTTAATATCTTGAGAACAATGAGAATTTAAATATCCAAGAGTATCTCTAAAGTAAATAATTTCATAAATTTCATCAAATCCTAAAGCATTTAAAACACTTTTAAGAATTTCTATATGTCTTTTAGTAGAAAAATCCCAAACTATCCCTTCTGCAGAAAATATAAATTTCTTATCTTTATGCATTGTGGCTTCTATTTTGAAATTCTCAACAGCCTTAATCAAACGCACATCTTCTAAATCGTCCAATGGATTTTGACTTAATTTATCTTTTTTTATAAGCTCTAAAACTATATCGACTAAAACCCAATGTCTATTTGCCATTCTAAGAGATTTTGGATAGATATAACCTTGTTGCAAAAGTTTATTTTCATTTTGCATTAAAAAGCCTTGTCTTTCTTGGTTGCCACTATTGGTTGTTCCTATACTAATATACGCTGTCATTTTTTTCCTTTTTTAATTTATTATAACAAATAAAAAATGATAAAATATCTAAAAAATAAAAGAGAGTAATAATGAATTTAGAAATTACCAACCATTCTATTAAAGCTATTAGTATTGTTCTACCTAAAAATCCACTCCACAAAGAAGATAAATTAAAGCTTTGCAATATAAATGAAAGAAAATATCAACTTTTGCAAGAAAACTCAGGAATTTTCAATCATTTTATAAGTGATGATTCAACATACGCAAGTGATTTAGCAACACAAGCACTAAAAGAACTTTTCTCAAAAAATATAATCAGAAAAGATGAAATTGATTTACTTGTTTTTACAAGCTTTACACCAGATTATTTAGCACCAGCTTGCACTAGTTTAATCCATAAAAATTTAAATTTAAGCAATCATACTTTATGTTTAGATGTGTTAGGTTTTTGTCCTGGATTTTTACAGAGTTTGCTTCAAGTGTTTTTAGCTTTAAATCAACAGAACAAAAAAAAGCTATTTTAATATGCGCCAGTGTAAAAAGTAAAGCGATTGACGCTCAAAAAGATAAAATTACCTTTTTAAATAATAGCGATAGTGCAAGTGCGATTTTAATAGAAAAAAATACCAATTCTAAAGAAAAAAGCTGTTTTTCTCAAAAAGTTTTTTCTACTCAATGTGTAGAAGAAACTTTACCCTATGGCGGATTTCAAATTAATAGTAATAAAAACATACAAGCCAATACCACTCTAGCTTTTTCTTTTATTATGCAAAACTATCCAACATTTTTTCAAGAATTTTTTGAACATTTCAATCTAGAAAAAACTAGTTTCGATGAATTTTTTATCCACTCTTCTGATAATTTTTCAAAACAAAAACTATATGAGAGACTAAATTTAAATTTTATCCAAGATAATATTCTTAAAAACTATGGAAACACTACTATAAATAAATTACCTCTAGAATTAGCTTCATATACTGGGGGGGGGGATAAACAAATTTTCCTTGGAAGCTTTGGAACAGGTATCACCCTTAATGCATGTAGCCTAAAAATAAATTTTGATAAACTTCAAAGTTTTATCAAAGTCGTGTAATTTTAAGCTCAAATCGATCTTTAAAATCTTTAAAAGTAAATATCTTATCTTTGCAAGGATAAGATATGCTATTTTCTCTCATATTAAATGTTTTATTTTTTAGTTTTTCAAGCAATATAGGTAATTCTTTTTTAAATAAAGCCCTATCTGTCATTCTCAAACCATGCTCTAAGCTCTTTATATATCTACCATCTACATCATTCTCATCTTTAACAATATGTAAAGTTGCATCAAATCCAAGTTGTTTGCAAAATTCATAAAAATTACTCTTATGTTCCACTGGAGCTCCCTCATCTTTTGCGCTATGATAACTGATAAATATTGTATTTTGATTTTTTTCATTTTGCAAACTTAGATGCTTTGAGTTTAAAAGAACCCTTATCATATAATTATCATCACTTAAAAAATACGGAGAGCTTTCATCTCTAGTCCAGTATTTTTTTACAAAACATAATAAAATATAATTATCACCTCTAATAGCAAATTCACCACACTCACTTTCTCTACCTAACAAATGAGGCAAATGAGGCAATGTCACTCCTGAATTATCTATCACTCCATCTACATACCAAGGAGCTATTTTAGCACACATTAGCGCTAAATAACCTCCGTATGATCCTCCTCCATAAATTTTAGGTAAAGATTTAAATTGAGGATAATTTTTCATTATATCTTTTAAAGCATTGATATGATCGATAGCTGCCATAATTCCATAATTTTGATATTCGTTATTTGGCAATACAAAATCACAAGAAAGATTTATCAAAAAATCTTTTTTCAGTCTTCCTTCATGTTTTATTTGTTTAGATCTTTCATCAAGTTTTCTTATACAATTTTTAAAATTGCTTTTTTCATGGTCATAAATTTCCATATCGCAAATTTTTGCTATTTCACAAAAACTTTCCCAATCTTTTTCATTTGGCATAAAAATCGGATTATATTTCTCATCTATAGAAGGCCTAGCACTAAAGCAATGATAAAAAACATTTACAACAATAATATTAAATTTTTTAGCAAGATATTCTCTATCAAAATCTAAAAAAGATATATTAGCATTTGCCCCAAATCCACCTATGATAAAAACGATAGCTTCCATTTGCTTACTATCATCATAAGTGATTCTATATTCTAATTTACTTTCTCTTTTTATATTTAATTCTACATCATCACAAGAGTCTATAAAATAAGTTTGATTTATGAGCATGTTAAGCCTTATATTTGCATTTTTTAAGTATTATTATAACTAAAAAATAAGGAGCTAGATGTGAATATTAATTTTGAAGATATTCAAAAAATGTTTAATGCAATCAACAGAAGTGATATCAATGAAAGCAGTCGTAATTTAGTGGATGATGATATTATTGATAGTATTGATATGATGAAATTAATACTTGAAATCGAAAAATTTATAGGAAAAAATTTAGATGCTAAATATATCACTCCGGATAATTTTGAGGATTTTTCTACGATTAAAAATATGCTTGAGGAAGTTATATAATCTCAAGCACAAATTTATTACCTTTATCTTTAAAAGTAAAAACCTTATCCTTGCAAGGATAACTTATACTATCTTCTCTTAGGATAAAATTTTTATCCTTAAATTTTTCAAGCATTTTTGGTAATTCCCTACCAAATAAAGCTTTAACTGTTATTCCACCTCCATGTGTGAGTTTTTTTATAAACTTACCATCAATATCTTTTTCATCTATCAAGTGAAAATTAACATCATAACCCAATGTCTTTAAAACTTGCATATATTGAGTTTTAAATTCACAAGAAGTCAATGGGTCAGCAGAACTATGATAACTTGCATAAAGTATATTTTTATTTTTTTGAGCTTGTAAAATCAAATGAGTTTGATTTAATAAAGTTCTTATTTCATAATTCTCATCTTTAAAGCAATATGGCGATTCTTTATTGGCATTCCAATATGTTCTTAAAAAACATCCTATTTTTAAATTTTTAGAGCTATAGTATGCATCCGGATGCTCCAACTCTCTTCCAAGAATATAACCTAAAAGCAACATTGCCTCGCCGGAATTATCTATAACTCCATCAACATACCAAGGAGCTATTTTAGATATCAATAAAGATAAATAACCTCCATAAGATGTTCCTCCATAAATTTTTGGTAATCTTCTAAAATCAGGAAAGCTTTTGCACAAATCTTTTAAAGTATTAACACAATCAATGCTAGCCATAATACCATAATTTTGATATTCATTGTTTGGTGGTAGCATAGTGCAAGTAAGATCAAATTTGTATTCTCTACCAAGAGAAATATTCTCTTTATGTAAGTCAATAGTATGTTCTAAATAAGAAAGATAGTCATTAGCTACTCCTATATCAATATCATTCAAATTAATTTCACTTAAAGACTTTTTTATCCATTCTACATCACCTTCTTCAAAATAAAATTGTGCACTATATCTTTTATCTTTTTCATTTATTCTACAGCTAAAACAATGATATAAAACACTTACAGCCACTACATCAAATTTTTTAGCTATAAATTGCCTGTCAAAATCAATGATTGATAAATCAACATTAGAACCATACGCTCCTATGATAAAAACGATAGCTTTCATTTGCTTACTATCATCATAAGTAATTCTATATTCTAATTTACTTTCTCTTTTTATATTTAATTCTACATCATCACAAGAGTCTATAAAATAAGTTTCATTTTTAAGCATAATTTTTCTCTAATCATTAAAATACTTTGTAAAATGCTCTTGATATCGCATCTCTAAATTATCATATATATCTTGAATTTTGTCAATAAATTTTTCATTTCTATATGCTTGCATAGTCATAGAATTAATCTCTTGAAAAGCAAAAAAATCAAATTTTTCTTCATGTGTTAATTCTTCAAGATAAATTACTTTTCCATAATGATCATAAGTATACTGCTTAAGAGTTTCTTCTACTACTTCAAGCACCTTAAACACAAATATCATTATAGGTTCCTTTCTTAATACCTGTGTGCTTTGCTCAAATTCCTTTAAAAACTCATCATTTTTTCTATGGGTTATAGTACAATAATGCTTTTGGGCATCTTTATAAAAAATATCAAATAACGCGCAAGGTTTAACCCCTAAAAAATTTCCATCATAATCAACCTGAGGATAATAAGGATAAAGCTTGCATATCAAAGGTCTAAGACTATGAGGATTACAAAGTCCATTTAAATCACATTTTGCAAAATAAGCATTGATTTTTTTTCCATTTTTTAAAGTAAAGGTATTGACTTTTCCATTTTCTAAATATGTATTACCAGCTTGCTTTAGCGAAAGATATTCAACTTCAAGCATAGGTAATATCACCGCACTAGATTTATTAAATTTAAAATATTGTGCGTGAATATTATGACAGCATCCACCATTGCATGTTTTATAGCATTGTGGCGCAAAAATAAATTCTTTATCTTGTAATGAGTTAAAAAAATTTTTCATTTCTTTCCTTTCTTGCATCTTTTAGTTTAATTTTTGCACATCAAGTAATATTTGATCATTTTCCTCTTTAAAGGTATATATCAAATCATCGCACTTGTATGAGATTTCTTTTTTACAAGTTTTATCTTTTAAAGGCTCTTGTAAAATTTGTGGTAAGTGTTTTTTTATAAGTAGTTTTATAGGTATACCCATACCATGAGTTAAGTCTTTAATAAATTTGCCATCTATTTGTTTTTCATCTATAACTTTTATAAATTCAACATCAAGTCCATGTTCTTTTAAGATATTAACATATTCTTCTTTTTCTTCTAAAGGAACATATTCATCAAATTTAGAATGATAAGCAATATATTTTGGATTTGGATATTTTGCTTGTATATTTAGATGATCTTTATTTAGTGTTTCTCTAATGAGTTTTCTAGCAGGTGAAAAATAATAAGGGGATTGTTTGTTTGTAGTCCATAGTGTTTTTTCAGAAGCACAAAGTCTAATATTATTAAAATAGTGAAAAGTTCCGAAACAAAAATACTGAGTAAAATCAACTTCTTTTCCAAAACCTATATATCTCCAAGCATCTCCATCAAGCGTCACATGAGAAGAATTATCAATAATTGCATCTATAGTCCACGGAGCTATCTTTGCAGATAATATACCCATATAAGCACCATGTGAAACCCCTACTACAATGGTTTTTAAATCTTTATTTTTAAAAATATTCGCTTTTACATAAAGCAAAGTATTTATCATATCAATTGTTTGCATAATACCATAATTTTGATATTCATCATTTGTAAGTTTTAAGCTCACACTTAAATCCAAATAATAATCTCTATCAAAATCCCAAGCGTCTTTCTTTTTTTGAATTTCTTTATTAAGATATTCCATAGCAGGATGAAATTCTTCAAAAGTATTAAGTTTTGATATATCATAAGGAATTTCTATGTCAATAGCTTTTAAGCTTGCATCAAAAATAAGTTTATCAATATCATCTAAATACCATTGTGCTCCAGTTTGAGGACGATTACCTATACCATGATAATTTACACTCAAAACTGCTACATTATATTTTGATGCAAAATACTCCATATTAAATTTTAAAACAGGATCTCTTATATCAGCACCAAGTCCTTGAATGATACACATTATAGCTTGAATTTCTTTTGTATCATCATATATAAGTTGAAATTCTAATTTACTTTCTCTTTTTATATTTAATTCTACATCATCACAAGAGTCTATGAAATAAGTTTGATTTATGAGCATATTAAGCCTTTTAAAATAAAAATTCAATTATACTTACTTTTTTATAAATTTAAAGAGAAATCATGAAAAATCTTTGTATTATCCCTGCACGCGGTGGTTCTAAGCGTATTCCTAGAAAAAATATTATTGATTTTTTGGGAAAACCATTGATTGCTTATAGCATAGAAAGTGCTTTAAATTCAGGTATTTTTGATGATGTAATTATTTCAAGTGATGATTATGAGATCATAGAAGTGGCTTTAAAGTATGGTGCTAAGGCTCCTTTTGTGCGTAAAAAAGAACTAAGTGATGATTATGCAAGTTCAACCGCTGTAATACAAGATGCCATCATCACTCTAGAAAAACAAGGTAAAATCTATGAAAATGTGTGTTGCTTATACGCAACTGCTCCACTTATAGATGAGTTTATCTTAAAAGAAGCTTTTGAACAATTTAGTCAAGAAGAATGTAAATTTTTATTTTCAGCTTGTGAGTTTGAATACCCTATACAAAGAGGTTTTTACCTTGATGATCAAAATAAAGTTTATATGTTTGATGAGTCAAATTATGATAAACGCTCACAAGATCTCACCAAAGCTTACCATGATGGTGGTGCATTTTACTTTGGAAAAAAAGAAGCATGGCTAGAAGAAGATTTTATGTTTAAATCTCATTCTAAAGCTTTTTTACTTCCAAGAAATAAAATTTGCGATATTGACACTTTTGAAGACTTAGAATTTGCTAAAATATTATATAGATTTCAACAATAGAAATTATAAATTCTATAGTCTTTAATTTTTAATTTCTATTTTATATAATATAAGCTTTTTCTTTTTAAATTTAAAGTATAATAAAGTAATTTTAGTTATATAATAAGGAAATATTATGCTACAAAAAAACATCAAAAGCATAAAAACAAAATTAAGTGAAACTTTATCAGCTATTAAAAAATCAAAATACAAGATTATTCAAGGTAATGATAGCTTAGATATAAATTTTTTAAATACTCAAGATAATACTCTAATTTATAAAAACCCTTTAGATGAATTAAATGCTATGTTAAAAATTTATAATGAAAAATATCGTTTATATCCTGTATTATATTTTTATGGATTTGGAAATGGAATTTTATATAAAGCTCTTTTGCAAAATCCCCATCATAAAATTATTATTGTTTTTGAAAAAGACTTAGAAATTATCCATAGTGCTTTTAGTGTGATGGATTTTAGCAAAGAGTTACAAGAAGCTAGATTGGTGATAGCTGATACCAATACTTTAAATACAATTGATTATGAGCTAATGTGCAAACAACAACCTATGCTGAATTTTGCAAGAACATATTTTTTAGAACTACATTCTGATTATTATGAAAGATATCATGATGATGTATTAATAATTAACAACAACATGCTTGAACATCTAAAAAAAGCTGTATTAAAATGTGGCAACTCACCTCTTGATGCACTTCAAGGTATAGAGCAATTTACCTATAATCTTCCTAAAATGTTAACCCATCCAAATTACAAAGAGCTCTTACAAAAAAGAAAAAACTTAAGTGATACAGCAATCATTGTTTCAACCGGACCAAGTCTTTCTAAACAACTTCCATTGTTAAAGCAATACGCTAATAAAGCTACTATTTTTTGTGCAGATAGTGCTTACCCTATCTTGGCTAAACATAATATCAAACCTGATTATGTTATTTCTTTAGAAAGAATAAAACTAACTAGTGAATTTTTCAATAATGATTTTGGTGATTTTGACAAAGATATAGTATTTATTCTTAAATCATATACCCACCCTGATACAATAAAACATCTAGATAGCAATAATAGAAATTATATGTTAGTTTTAGCCACTGAAGTAAAATTTTTATATTTCATGCAATTACATTCTTATGGTTATCTTGGAACTGGATGGAGTGTTGCAAATATGGCGTCTAATTTAGCATTTGATCTTGGACATAAAAACATTATTTTAATTGGACAAGATTTGGCCTATAGCGAAAGTGGAGTTTCGCATTCAAATGATTACACTTATCTTACAGATAGCTATAAAACCAAAAAATATTATAAAAGAGATTATGGGAAATACGAATGTGAAGCTTATGGAGGAAAAGGAGTAGTACAAAGTTCTTTCGCTTGGATCTTATTCCGCCAAAATTTTGAAAGTGATATTGTTTATTTTAACCATTATAATACAATTGTTTACAATTGTACCGAAGGTGGTGCTAGAATTGCAGGAGCCATAGAAAAGCCTTTTAAGCAAATATGCGAAAAATTATTAACAAAAGAACTAAAAAAGCCTTTTACTTCATTAGAAAATCCAACTTTAAACAAGCAAAATGAATTAATGCTTAAAGCACATACTAAAATCAAAAAAAGCATTTCGCATTGCCAAAATTTAAATAAAACTTTCAAAGAACAACTAATAAATTTAAAACAATCATATCAAAATATCCAAACTCAAGAAGATCTAAATATTCTAATAAAATGCATAGATGAAATTAAATCAAGTATTGAAGATAAGAACAACATACAAGAATTATACGAAACTCTAAATCCACTACTCATGCAGTTTGAGTTCAATCTTGCTAAAATTTATGTTTTAAATCCTATAAACGAAGATGATGTGTATAATAAATCTCTATTATGGATAAAAGAACATATTGATTGGCTTGAGTTAATTATAGCCCATATTGATGCCCATGAGCAAACCTTGCATAAAAGCATACTTCCACTACAAGAAACCATTATACAAAGAGGATATGGACATAAAATCAAATGAAAGTTCTTTTTAGAAGTGATAGTTCTAGCACCATAGGACACGGACATATCAAAAGAGATCTTTTGTTAGCTAAGCAATATCATGATGTATCTTTTGCATGTTTAGCTCTAGAAGGCTCTTTGATAGATGAAATTCCTTATCCTGTATATGAGCTAACAAGTGCTAGTGTATATGAGCTAATCAATCTCATCAAAAAAGAAAAATTTGATCTTTTGATTATTGATCATTATGAAATTACTGCAGATGATGAAAAACTCATCAAGCTAGAAACAGGGGTTAAAATTCTAAGTTTTGATGATGAGATAAAAGAACATTTTTGTGACATTTTACTAAATGTTAATGCTTATGCTAAAGAAAGTGATTATGAGAATTTAGTGCCAAAATATTGTGAATTAAGATGTGGTTTTTCCTATGCTCTAATACGCGATGAGTTTTATGAAGAAAGCAAGATAAAAAGAGAAAAAATTTATGATTATTTTATCTGTATAGGAGGAAGTGATCCAAAAAATATTTCCTTTGATATAGCAAACAAACTTAACAAAAACAAAACTATCATCATAGCTACTACAAAAGCAAATTCTCATCTAAACTCGCTTCGAAAATTAAGCCAAAAAAACCCTAATATACAAATTCTCATTGACCAATCTAATCTTGCAAGATTGATGAATGAAAGCAAAAAACTCATCATTAGCGCAAGTTCATTGGTAAATGAAGCTTTAATTTTAAAAGCAAATTTTAAAGCCATAGCTTATGCTAAAAATCAAGAAAAACTTGCAACATGGCTTGCTAAAAAAGGCTATGAAGTGGAGAATTTTATATGATAATTTTAAAAGATTTTATCCATTTGACTCAAGAAGAAATCAAACTTGTTTTAAAATGGCGTAACGATGAAAGCATTGCTAAATTTATGAAAACGCAAAATATTAGCCTAGAAGAGCATTTAAACTTTTTATCTAGCTTAAAAACAAACGCAACTAAAAAATATTTTTTAGTATATGATGATGAAAATATCATAGGCGTGATTGATTTTATCAATATCACTAAACTTTCTTGTGAATTTGGGCTTTATGGCATAAAAAAAGGTGTAGGTGAGCTTTTAATGCAAGAAGTTAAAAACTATGCTTTCAATGTTTTAAAAATTCAAACTTTAAACGCATGTGTTTTCAAAGAAAATACAAAAGCTTTGAATTTATATTTAAAACATGGTTTTAAGATTGTTAAGACAAAAAAAGAATTATTTTATCTTGATAATGACATAAAAACAAAAAAACACTTTTTTATCATAGGAGGAGGGAGTCTTCAAGCAGATTTTTTGCATGAAGTAAAAAAATACTTCATAACACATGTATTTGACTATGATAATAAATGTTTTTTAAAAAAAGAAGCTGATATATTTCATCTTATAAGCATTCATGAGAAAGAAAAAATTTTACAATTAGCTAAGCAATATAATATTGTAGGTATAGGTACAACAGCTACAGAATTGGGAAATATAACATCTTGTTATGTAGGTGAACATTTAAATTTGGGACTAAATTCTTATGAGGTTGCTCTTAATACCACTGACAAATCAAGAATGAAGGATATTTTTAAAAAATATCACATTCCCACAGCTAAATATGAAAAAATATACAATATAAATGAGTTAAAAAATATAAAAATAAATTTTCCTTTAGTTGTAAAACCTAGTGATAGAAGTGCAGGTAGAGGTGTGGTGAAAGTATATGATATACAGCAACTTACAAAAGCATACTTAAATGCAAAAGAAATTTCTTACAATAAAATCGTTTTAGTCGAAGAAGTGATAGAAGGTTTGCAATATAGCGTAGAAACAATTACTTCAAATGGAAAACATCAAATTCTAGCTATCACAGAAGAATATCTACGAGATGATGAAAATAAAGATGATTTTTTAGAAACTCAACAACTTATTCCTGCTAGAATTTCAAAAGAGAATGAAAAAATTATAAAAAAAATTATATTAAAAACTTTAAAAGCTTTTGGAATTAAATATGGTGCATGCCATATTGAGCTAAAAATAAACAATAATAATGTAAAAATAATTGAAATTGCTAGTCGAGCTGGCGGTTGGAGAAATGTATTAATTGAACACTCCATAGGATTAAACTATAATACCTTAATATTGCAAAGTATATTAAAAAAGAAATTGCAAAATTACAAAATAGATGAGCAACACTATTGTTTAGTAAAAATGATTTTCACTAAACAAGATTTTGAATTTTACCAATTTTTAAAGAAAAATAAACCAAATATGATTGTAAAAGATCATGTCCTTATAAACAAATCAACAGAATTTAACTACTCCTCATCATTATTAGACTCTAAGGGATATTATTATATAAAAATTCCAAAAAATGAAAATCCAGATAAATACATAAATGCTATTTTTTAGCTACAATTCTAATAAAAAAATCATCTTTTTCTTCAAATGGAGCATAGCCTTTATCTTCATTAGCAAACAATATACTAAAACCTATATTTTCTAGTTTTAACCTTAAATCATCTAAATCTAAAAATCTTCTAAAATGGCCATCATATATAAAACCATCAAAGCTAACTTTTCCTAAACCATATAAAGAATTTTTAACACCCCTTGCCTCAATACAAAACAATCCATCTTTTCTTAAAGTTTCATATACCAAAGGAAGTAAATTTTTTTCTTGCTCTCCATTAATACTATGCAATGTAAACCTTGAATATACAATATCATATTTTTTAATACTCTTAAAATTTGTAAAATCATGATATAAAAATTGTAAATTGTTTTTTACATAATGTGATTTTAAATAATTTATTTCTTCTAAACATATATCTAAAGCTGTAGTTTCAATACCATTATTAGCAAAAAAAAGCGCATCTCGTCCATTACCACACCCAAGCTCTAAAAGATTTTTTTTGCCCATAAAATATTTTTTTAAACAAAATCTAGCAAACAAAGACGGTTCAAAAGGAATCTGATTATTTCTATAAAAATCTGACCAATATTTTCTTTCTCTATCTATCTTTAAATTTAAATATAACTCATAAAGCCTATAAACCAAATCGACAATATAAATTATACTTAGAAAAAAACAAATAAATGGAAAAATATTAAAAACCAACCCTAAGCTTATGAAAATAGCTAATAAACTAGCATCAATTCCTAATATAAACCCCATATCCATAAGTTTCTTTTTTAAACCAAAACGCTGCAAATTCTCTATTTTTTTTAATTTTTTAACTATATATTGAGATGTAATTAATGCATGCAAATTAAGACTCAACACAACCAAAAAACATTCAAAAAAGGTTATCAAAGATGAAAAATATGCAATTAAAAAAATTCCATTAAAAGCTATATTATCCACTAATTCATCAAGTAATTTGCCACTTCTAGACTGAATATTTTTATATCTCGCAAGCATTCCATCACAGTGATCTAAAAAAGAATATAATAAATATAAAATTCCAGCTAAAAACAAATTATACTTAAAAAAAATAACACAAAATGAGGATACAACTACTATCAAAGAAGCGATAGTAATTTGATTTGGTGTGATATTTGTTTTAGATAAAGGAAATAAAATAAATTTTTGTATAATCAAAACTCGTATTAAATATTCTGTAGGATAATATGACTTTTCAAGTCTTTGATCTTTTTTCAATTTTTCATTTATATCAATCTTTTTCATAACAACTCATCAATTATTTTCTCTAATTTTTCATATTTTTTATATGATTTCATGCTATATTGCATATTTAGTCTATTATTATAATTACTTTTTTCTAAAAAAATAGCAATATCTTTTATATTTTTAGCATAATATAGTATATTTTTATCACTTCCATATTGGGCTAATCTTTTCTGATCTTCACTTAAAACTATACCAATTATAGGTATTTTTAAAAATAAAAATTCATAAACAGTTTGTCCGCAAGCGCAAATTCCTATATCGTTTTTAACCATTAAATCAGACATTACTGGATTTTGAAAAAACACAATATTTTTATGTCTAATTTTTATTAGTTCATCTTTAAACTTAAAAGCTCCTCCTATAACAACATTTAAAGTAATATTGTTTTTTTCTATAAAAGGTAAAATAATACTAATAATTTTATAAGTTAAATTTTTATCATCACTTCCACCTAAAGTTAATAAAATATTCTTTATTTCAGGACGAATTTTAATAGGTATTTTTTTATAAAATTCGTCTCTTAAAAATTGATAATCAAATAATAATTTTGTTGCAATGTTTGTATTATACTGTAACTCCTTTGCATAGGGATTAGGATTGATTAAAATATCAACATCATAGTATTTTAATACACACTCATCATCTATGCATATAATCTTCTCAAAATATTTTTTACTATAAGTAAAAAAATCATCATTTATCATACAATCATCGCATAATAAATAATTAGAATTAATATCAATAATATCTTCAGATTTGTCAATTAAAACTAATTCAAAACAAGAATCCTTGATCAATCTATGGCCTGAAATAAAATTATTTTTATTTAAACTAACAAAAACTATATTAAAGATTTCTTTTAATTTAGAAGCCAAAAGTAAAGTTCTCATAATATGACCAAGTCCTATACTTAATCCTCCATTAGTATATATTAACAATTTCTTCATTTTTCTAACAATATCACATAATCACTATCACAAATATTATTATTTTCATGATATATTTCTAGAGTATTTATTTCTATATTGTTAAACATAGAAAAAACTCTTTTCACTTCTTCTTTATCAAAAAAATACATATTCATTCCATTTTCAGCATAAGCTGAACGTTTTGGATTGTTTTCTTGTATTGTTATGCTGTATTTATCATTATTTTTTACTCCATGTTTATATCTATAATCATTTAAATTTCGAGTTAAAACAAAAGCTTTGCCATCTTGTTTTAAAACTCTATAAATCTCACAAGCTGCTTTTTCTATAACTTCTTTGTTATTATAATATAATACTCCCCAGCACAAAATTCCATCAAAGAATTCATTTTCATAAGGAAGTTCATTAACATTTGCTAATTCAACTTGAGCTTTTAAATTATATTGATTTAATAATTCTTTTGTATGTTTAACTCCACTATGTGAATAATCGCAACCATATGTAATATAATTATTTTCTGCTAGAAATTTTACATGCCTACCTGCTCCACAACCAAGATCTAAAATTTTAGACTCTTTTTTAAAATTCTTAAATACACATTTTATATAAATATCATGAGGATATATTGGCTGATGTTTGCTATTCCCATGAAGCTGTGTCCATTTTTCTTGATTATTCATTTTTTATCCTTTAAAGAGAGATTGTGAATGGTGTAAAGTATTTTTTTTATATTGTCTTGAATTTTTTCCATACTAGTTTTTTCATCAAGCCATAAATTTACTATTTGATTTTCCAAAATAATACTATTTTTCAATGCTTTTTTTTTAAAAATTTTATTACATCCTATATACCAAGAACTACAATCAATATTATTTTTTCTTAAATTTACTAATAATTTTTCTCTATCACCCAAAAATCTAAAGGTATACCTCCATGCAATACTATTATGTGACAATTTTGGATGAATAATTAAATCATGAATCATTTCTTGCTTATATATTTGCATCTTTTTAATTCTATTTTTACATATATGCTCTAATTGTTCTAATTTTTTGTATAAAATAAAATTATATTGTTCTACTTTGTAAAATTTTGTATATTTTAACAATAACTCTTGAAATTTAGTAAAATAATTATCATTTGATTTGTCTAGATTATAAAATTCTTTGCGATATTCTTGTAAATTATAATCTAAATCATCAAGAATAGGACTAGCAAGAGTATTATTAATACATCTTAACTTACTTAAGTCATTCATACTTAATATCCCCCCCCCCATAAAATCATTATCTAAAAATTTTGTATGTCCAAAACTAAATATAGATAAATCACAAAGTGGATTAACTTTATATGTTTGAGCACAATCTTCAATAATAAATATATCATGAAATTTGCAAAAATTGATAATATCATTGCTGCATATATGTCCATAAACATGAGCTAACAATAATGCATCAAAATTATTAATTTTATAAATTTGTTTTATACTGTCCAAATCCATTACATAATCATCTAAACTAATATCACAAAATTCATAGTCTAATCCTGCTCTAATAGCTGCTATAACTACCTGAGGACATATAATATTTGGAATTAAAATTTTTGTCCTGCCTAACGATTTTATATATAAAAAACTAATATATAAAGCACTAGTTCCAGAATGAGTATATAGGCAATGATGTACATTAAATTTATAAGCAATTTCTGATTCTAATTCTTGAAATTGATTTACAATCATAAGGCAATCCTCACGGGGATATCATTTTTTAAAAGCTCATTTTTAACATCATTTGGAGTATATTGACTAAAATGAAATATATAAGCACCAGCTAATGCATTCGCACCAAGTTGTATGGCCTTTACCCCATCTTGAGGTTTATAAAGCCCTCCATTGATAATAAGTGGAATTTTTAATTTACCTTTGAAATACTCTAGTAATTCCCAATCATATCCCAAAGAACTTCCTTCTTTATCAACACTTGTTAAAAGTATCTCCCCTGCTCCTAAAGATTCGTATTTTAATGCAAGTTCTAGCGGATCAATATCTAAAATTTCATTATTAAAAACTTTAAATTTATTTTTGTCTTTTTTTACATCAACCGAGCATACTACACAAGAGCTTCCAAAAGTATTTGCCACCTTTTTGACAAAATCTGGATCTTGCAAAGCCATAGAATTAATACTAATTTTATCAGCACCTATATCTAATACTTTTCTAATATCTTCTAAAGTTTTAATCCCACCTCCAATGGTTAAAGGCATAAAGCACTCATTAGCTATATCTTCTAAGCTTTCAAAATCTATAACACCATTTTTATTGATATCCAAAACTATAAGCTCATCAACATTTCTAGCATTATATATCCTAGCTGTGCTTATTACATGCCCTATAGTCCTAAAAGAAGAAAAATTGATACTTTTTACAAGCTGATGATCTTTTAATAACACGCAAGGTATAATTCTTGTTTTAAGCATACTAGGCCTTTAAATTTGCAAAATTTTCCAAAAGTTTCAAACCTACATTTTGGCTTTTTTCAGGGTGAAATTGCACAGCAAAAATATTATCTTTTTCAAAACTTGCACAAAAAGGTTTTTCATACTCACAAAAAGAAGTTTCCACACTTTCTAAACACTCTACATAATAAGAATGCACAAAATAAAAATCACTTTTTTCTAAAATTCCATCAAATAGCTTGCTTTTTTTATCACTAAATTGTAAATCATCCCAACCACTATGCAATAATTTTTCTTTACTTAAATCAAATTTCAAAACCTTTGCTTTTATAAAATCAAGCCCTTCGCACTCTCCGCCCTCATATCCCTTACTAGCAAAAAGTTGCATACCAAGACAAATCCCCAAAATAGGCTTTTTATCTTTTAAAACACATTCTTTTAAAAGCTCATCTAGTGCAAGTTTTTTTAAATTTTCCATACCTTGTTTAAAAGATCCAACGCCTGGTAAAACTAATTTAGAGGCATTTTTTATATCTTCTTTTTTAGAACTTATAATCACTTCTTGATTAAGTTTTTCAAAAGCTTTCAAAACAGATTTAAAATTTCCAAGATGATAATCAACAATACAAATCATTTCAAAACAAACTCATCTTTTTTTATCAATGATCCATCACTATCTCTTAAGAATTTACCATTTTCATCGCGTTTAAATATCTTTTTATTAGTATAAGAATCGACAATTTTTTCAAATTCTTTTTCACTAAAACCACTAAATTCCAAATACTTCTTAATAGCCTTTTTAGGTGGCTTTCCATCATATTTATTTACAAGTCTCACGCCCTCTTCACGGCTAATATAGCCAAGTCTTATATCCAAGCACGCATTATCCGTAGCTCTTCCAAAACCATATTTGCAGTATTTTAAATAATCATGCACATGATTTGAATAACAATCTAAATTTTCAAAATTCTCATAAGTAGTTTCAACTGGTTTTGTACTAGTTTTAAAGCCATTTTCTTTAGATATTTTTAAATTATACTTATAATCCCATTTAAAATAATATCCCAAAAATAACCCTGTAACTCCTACTCTTTGAAGCTCTTCATCACTTGGATAAGTATAAAAATATAAATCCTTTTCTCTAATACCATCAACACCAATCATATCAGAAATTCTATTACCCAAAAGTCCGCCAAATTCTTCAAGCCACTCTCTACCTAAAGTGTTTTTTTCTTTAGAGCTAGCTGGCCCACCATACTCAATCTGCGGACTTTCCCCCCAAATAATCAAAGGAATACCAAAAGCAACAGCTACTTTTGGAACACATGTAAAAATCCCCAAATGGTTTTGCCATTCATTATCACCCGTTCTTATAAAAGCTTCGCGGGCTAATTTTTTATACACCAAAGGATTTCTTTTGATATGGATTAAATCAACACCAAGATTATTTAAATTTTTTAAATTCTTTTTACCTATTTTAGTAGGAATACTTGGTTCAAAACAAACACACAAAGGATTAAGTCCAAGTTCAAGACATTTTAAAACTTGAAAGGTAGAATCCTTACCACCACTTACTCCTATCACACAATCATACACAGGATGTTTTTTATATTTTTTAACGAGTTCTAGAAATTCTTTTTCACGCTCTTGCCAATTTATCTCATGATTTTTAGCTTCTTGCGAGCAACACGCATCACAAATTCCCTCATCATTAAAATGCAAATCAGGCTTAGTATCTGGCATAACGCATTTTTTACAAAATTTCATATTAACTCCAAAAAATCTTTATAATCATCATAAATCGACTATGATTATATTTTCTAAAGATAAATAAATTTTATTTTGTTACAATATTTTTTATTTAAAGGTTTATAAATTATGGATTTAACTTTACTTCCTTATATGATTATAGGAATTTTTTCAGGTATGGCTTCAGGGGTTTTTGGCATAGGTGGTGGTATGATTATCGTTCCTTTCATGCTTACTTTAGGACTTAGCTCTCATCATGCTGTTGCAATTTCTGTTGTACAAATGATTTTTGCTTCTATTTTTGGCTCCTATTTAAACTATAAAAAGAAAAATTTAATCTTAAAAGATGGACTTATCATAGGCTTTGGAGGCTTTTTAGGTGCGATGTTTAGCGGGCTTTTACTCTCATATTTTTCAGATATAACCTTAACAAGTATTTTTCTATGCATGAGTATTGCATTCTTTTTAAAATTTGCTTTTAATCAAAAAAGCACCATTGGAAACATTAACCACTCTAATATCTTAAAAAATTCTATTTTGCTAATTTGTGGCGTATTTACAGGAATTTTTGCTATATCTTTAGGAATTGGTGGTGGGCTTTTAATTACCCCTATTTTAGCTTATTTTTTAGGCTATGATACTAAAAAAGTAGTGCCACTTAGTTTATTTTTTGTAATATTTGCTTCAATTTCAGGAATTAGTTCTTTTGTATATAATGACATCATTGATAAAGAAGTGTTACAAAATGGAAGCTTAGTAGGATTTAGCTCTATGCTAGGAGTTTATCTTGGTATAAAAATCATGGAAAAAATCAATCTTAAATCCCACCGCATAGCACTTTTAGGTATTTACACCCTTTCTATAACTATGACCATTATAAGCTTAATTAAAAAGCTAAATTTATTTTAATCTATCGGCAAATTTTTGTCTATTGGAAGTATAAACAAAGCTTAAAACCTCTGCCACTGCTTTAAAAAGCTCTGGTGGAATAAGATCATTTACCTCGCAAGCTTTATAAAGTTCTCTAGCTAAAGGAGGATTTTCATAAATCATAACATTGTATTCATATGCCATATCTTTAATACGCAAAGCTAAAAAATCCACTCCTTTAGCTAAAACTTTTGGTGCAGCTTCTTTGGAACTATCATAACGCAAAGCAACCGCATAGTGGGTAGGGTTAGTAATCACAACATCAGCACTAGCAACGTCTTGCACCATTCTACGCCTTGCTGCTTCCATTTGCAAACGACGAATTCTTCCTTTTACTAAAGGGTCTCCCTCGCTTTGTTTAAATTCATCTTTAACTTCTTGCTTACTCATGCGTAAGTTTTTAAAGTATTGATACCTTACCAAAAGTACATCTAAAAGCCCTATAATCAAAAAAGCTATGATAACAATAGCTGCAAGTATAATAGCTTTATCCCTAAGCCATAAAAGTTGTGGATAAATCGTATAAAGTTCTACTCTAGGAAGTTCTTTCATAAATTGCAATAAAAAAACAAAAGCTATACCAAATACAACACCGACTTTAAGTATAATTTTCAAAGCTTCAATAATCTTTTTTAAAGAAAAAAGATTTTTAAGCCCGTTAATAGGATTAATTTTATTAAAATTTGGAGTAATGGGCTTAGTAGTAAAAATAAAACCAAACTGCATTAGATTTCCAAGCACACCCGCTACCATAATTACTAAAGTAATAGGCAATACCATAATAAACATCTCTATCATAGTTTTTATAATGATTTTTTGTAAAATCTTTAAATCAATTTCAATACCTATAAAACTTTGATAAAAACGATATAAACCGCTAATTCTCTCACCTATAAAAGGCATCATAAACAACACCACAACCACAGCTATAATAAGTACAGCCACAGCAGATGCATCTTGACTTTTTGGGACATTTCCTTCTTGTCGCGCATCTTCTATTTTCTTGGATGTGGGTTCTTCTGTTTTCTCTTGATCATCAGCAGCCATAAAAAACCTTTAAAAAATTTAAAGCAAGATTATAGCATTTTATCAAGTATCTGCTAA
>NZ_JAKMTD010000015.1:0-18623 GCF_025772965.1 Campylobacter sp. CNRCH_2013_0898h
TACCATTATAGTTTTTAATAGTAAGTTGAGCTATACCGCTACTTTTAGCTTGAGAACCTGTTTCAAATCTAGTTACACCTATTTTAGAACTTTGAGTTGAACCAATACTTGCTTTGATAGATTGATTTGACTGCGCACCCACTTGGAATTCTTGATTTACAAAGCCACCACTTAATAACTGCTTTCCGTTAAATGAAGTTTGATTTGCAATATTATCAAGTTGCTCCATCAAACGATTAATATCAGCTTGAAGCATATTTCTTGTTTTAGTAGTTTGTCCATCTTGTGCTGCTTGAGTAGCTTTTACTTTGATAGTATCTAAGATTTTAAGCTGCTCATCCATAGCCTTATCAGCTGTTTGTAAAATACCTAAAGCATCATTACCATTGCTTATAGCTTGACCTAAAGTATTAGCTTGTGATCTTAAGCTATCTGCTATAGCCATACCTGAAGCATCATCTGCTGCAGAGTTGATTCTAAGACCTGAACTTAATCTGCTTAGAGAGTTATCTAATGCTCTTGAGTTTAAATTTGCGTTGTTTTGAGCATTTAAAGATGCCACATTAGTATTTATACGAAATCCCATTTTAAATCCTTTTAAATAAATTCAACCGCTTCCATGCAGTTGTTTAAGCTATATCGAAAAAATGATAAAAAAATTTATACTTTTAAGATATTTTTATATTCATTTATAGAATTTTCTATACTTGCTAGACTTAACGCTGCAATTTCTAAAAATATTTTTAAAAAATCTACATAACTTGATAAAGCATTTTGAGGTTCTTGATATAAACTCACATTAAAAAAAGCTCTATAATAAAACAATGGTTTATACATAAAACTTTGTAAAATTTTTGCATTATCTAATAAATCATTAAAATCAAAAATAGATTCTGATACTTGCCCATCAAAAGCTGCGTTTTGATTTTGCAAAACTACTAAAAGATCTTTTGCTTTTTGATGTAAAGCATTTAACTCTAAATAATCTTTTTGTAAAATTTCCAAAGATTTTTTTAATAATTTTTCTTGTCTATTAATACTTAAAGTATTTGGAAATACATAATCTTGTTTTTTATCTTTATATAACGCTAAAACCTTTTCAAAAGGCATCTCTATGGTATAATCTATAAAAGCTCCACCTTCTGTGGCATTGTAAAATTTAACATCAGGATGAGATAAAAATAAAACTTCCAATCTTTTTCTAAATTCATCCCAGCCTATATTTGTTTGAATAAACCCTTTCTTTCCATAAGACAAAACATTTAATTTAGTAGCATCGTGTTGAGCTTTTTCCTCATCACGAAAAGTAAAGTTAGCTGCATCTGCGTGAGATTTTCCACTATCACTAAAAGCCAAATCTTGTCCTATCATGATTACATTAGTAAATCCCAAAGCTATAGCAAAATTATAAGCAAAATGAGCTACATTGATACCAATATCTAAATAGCCAAAATCATTTAAATTAAATTTTTGTTGATAATCTAAATTTTTTAAAATAAAAATTTTTGGATTTTTATTTTCTAAAATTTGCATTAAAGCTTTATCTACAGCAGCATTTATAATATAAATGGGTTCTTTTTTGCTTTGTGGTAAATTTTCATAAAAACTTGCACATTCTTCGTAAATATCCATAGAAAAAACAAAATCAGGATAAATTTCATTCTTAAGTAAAGTTTTATAAGTAGCATCTAAAGCAAATATCACATAATCATCTTGACAAGTTTTTAAAAGCTTAAGTTGTTTGCTTAAAGAAGGACCTGCGCACACCACAATAACACTTTTATTTTTTCCTTTATTTTCATAAATAAATCTTTGAAAAGGAGTATTTTTTAAGACTAAAGGTATGTTAGATAAAAATTGTTTATAAATTTTAGCATCCATGGTAAAACTTGTATCAACATTTCCCACCACTCTTTTTATCACATCTAAGCACTTTTGATACACAAAATCAAACATAGGACTATTGTTATAAAATTCACTATAAGGTAAAAGTTTAAAAAGCCCTAAATACTCAAAACAATCTTTTTGTGAAAAAAGCAAAACAAGATACTCTTCTAATCTTTTCTCTTCTACATCACAAAGATATATTTTTCCGCTTGAAAGCTCTTGACTCAAATCCATCTTGCTTAAAACATTAGCAAAAAATTCTGCTTTATCAAAAATAAAAATATGTTTATTAATAAGCTTTTTTAAAAAAAGTCCATCTCCTATACCGCAAAAAAATATATTAGGTTTTATTAAATCATCTTTTGAAGGCACAAAGGGTGTTTGAGTTGGAAAGATGTCGATAAATTCTTCTTTTAAAGATAGAATTTTTTCTTGTAATGGTTTATTGGTAAATTCTAAAGCTTGTAAGTTTTTTTGCAAAAACATTTTATATCCTATGAAATTTAATTATAGAAAATTATATCATTAATTGCATTTTATTTAAAAATCCATCTAAGCAAAAAATTTAACTTTTTTTTATACACTTTT
Organism: Campylobacter sp. CNRCH_2013_0898h; assembly: GCF_025772965.1. Taxonomy (NCBI): domain Bacteria; kingdom Pseudomonadati; phylum Campylobacterota; class Epsilonproteobacteria; order Campylobacterales; family Campylobacteraceae; genus Campylobacter; species Campylobacter sp. CNRCH_2013_0898h. The sequence continues at coordinate 2,476 of NZ_JAKMTD010000015.1, forward strand.
ACTAATTTTAATCCTTATAAGGAAAATAATGAAAAATTTAATCATAGTAGAATCACCTGCTAAAGCTAAAACCATAGGTAATTTTCTAGGTAAAGACTATGAAGTAATAGCTTCTAAAGGCCACATTAGAGATTTACCTAAAACTAGCTTTGGTATAAAAATAGAAGATGAAAATTTTAAACCAGAATATAGAATTTCAAATGATCATTCAAGTTTAGTAAAAGAACTCAAAGAAAAGGCTAAAAAAGCTAAAACCATCTACCTTGCAACCGATGAGGATCGTGAGGGTGAAGCCATAGCTTATCATATAGCTAAGGCTATTAATAAAGATGAAAATTCCCTGCCACGCATAGTTTTTCATGAGATTACTAAAAGCGCTATAGAAAATGCTTTAAAAAACCCAAGATCTTTAAATGTAAATAGCGTCAATGCTCAACAAACTAGACGCTTACTTGATCGCATAGTAGGCTATAAATTAAGTCCTTTGCTAAATCAAAAAATCCAAAAAGGCTTAAGTGCAGGGCGTGTGCAAAGTGCGGCTTTAAAAATCATCGTCGATAGGGAAAGAGAAATAAAAGCTTTTATTCCTTTAAAATACTTTAGTATAGATATGATTTTTGAAAAAGACTTGCAAGCTGAATTAGTCGAATTTCAAAATCAAAAGATAGAAAAACTAAGTCTAACTAACGAAGATAGAGCCAAACTCATCTTTGAAGCTTGTAAAAATGCTAACTTTAAAATAAAAGATATAGAAAGTAAAGATAGAAAAATAGCTCCACAAGCACCTTTTATGACCTCAACCCTGCAACAAAGCGCGAGCAATCGCCTAGGTTTTAACCCTAAAAAAACCATGATGATTGCTCAAAAACTTTACGAGGGTGTAAAAACCCATCAAGGTATTATGGGTGTGATCACTTATATGAGAACTGACAGCTTAAACATCGCAAAAGAAGCTTTAGAAGAAGTAAGAAAACTCATCAAAAATGATTTTGGCAAAGAATACTTACCAAGCAAAGCAAATATTTATACCACTAAAAGCAAAGGCGCTCAAGAAGCACACGAAGCTATAAGACCGACTAATCTTAGCTTTACGCCAAAACTTGCAAGTGAATTTTTAGAAAAAGATGAAGCAAGATTATATACTTTAATATATAATCGCTTTTTAGCTTCACAAATGAATCCTGCTATATCTCAAACTCAAAATGTCTATGCAAAATCAAACGAAGCAAGTTTTAAAATAAGTGGTAGAAAAATTTTATTTGATGGGCATTATAAAGTATATGGAGATATGGATAAAGATAAAATTTTACCTAATTTAAAACTAGAAGATATACTAAATATACAAAATATAGAATTAAGCTCACATTTTACCGAGCCACCTTCAAGATACTCTGAAGCTGGGCTTGTTAAAAAGTTAGAAAATCTTGGCATAGGACGCCCTTCAACTTATGCTCCAACCATCTCTTTACTTAGTGCAAGAGAATATGTGCGTATAGATAAAAAGCAAATCATACCCAATGAAATAGCCTTTGTTGTAACAGAGGTTTTAGAACAAAACTTTAGTGATATAGTAGATAGTGATTTTACTTCTAAAATGGAAGATAAACTTGATATCATTGCAGAAGGTAAAATGGACTGGCAAGAAGTTTTAAGAGAGTTTTATTTTCCTTTTATGAGAAAAATTGATGAAGGTAAAAAAAATATAAAAAGCCAAAAAACTTTCACAAAGCTAGATGAAACCTGCCCTGATTGTGGTGGAGAGCTTGCTATAAGAAAAGGAAGATATGGAGAATTTATAGCTTGTTTAAATTTTCCAAAATGTAAATACTCAAGAAATTTAAAACAAGAAACACAAAATGAAGAAAAAAGCGAGAAAAAACTCAATACCATAGGCGTGAAATGCCCAAGCTGTCAAGAAGGTGAGATCGTGGAGCGTTTTTCTAAGCGTGGTAAATTTTATGGATGTAGTGCTTATCCAAAATGCAACTATATAAGCAAATACAAACCAAGTGAAGAAAAATGTAGCAAATGTGGTGAAACTTTGATTATCAAAGAGCTTAAAAAAGGCACATTTTTAGAGTGCTTAAAATGCAAAATCAAAAAGGAAATTTAATGCAAATTATGCTTTGTGCTATATCTAATATAGCAAGTGGAGGGTGCGGGGAAGATTGTAAATACTGCACTCAAAGCGCTCATGTAAAAACTAATATCAACAAATACAAAAGAAAAGATATAGATCAAATTGTTTTAGAAGCTAAAATGGCTAAGAAAAATGAGGCTTTAGGTTTTTGTTTAGTTACAGCAGGCGCTGGACTTGATGATGAAAAACTTGAGTATGTGTGCAAAGTAGCTCATGCAGTGCAAAAAGAAGTAGAAGGACTTTTACTCATAGCTTGCAATGGCATAGCAAATTTAGAACAACTCAAAGAATTAAAAAAAGCAGGAATTTTTTCTTATAATCATAATCTAGAAACTTCTAAAGAATTTTTTCCAAACATATGCTCTACGCATACTTGGGAGCAAAGATTTCAAACTAATCTTTATGCTAAAGAAGCAGGTTTAATGCTTTGCTGTGGCGGAATTTATGGTCTTGGAGAAAGTGAAGCCGATAGAAAAAGTTTTAGAACAAGTTTAAAAGAGCTTGATCCTTTTTCCTCGCCTATTAATTTTTTCATACCAAATGAAAATTTAAAGCTCAAGCAAAACTTATTAAATGCTGATGAGGCGTTAAATATCATCAAAGACACTAAAAAAGATTTACCAAATGCACATATCATGGTAGCAGGTGGTAGAGAAGTAGTGCTAAAAGAAAGACAATATGAAATTTTTGACGCAGGAGCTAGTGCTATAGTAGTAGGTGATTATCTTACAACTAAAGGCGAAGAACCTAGCAAAGATATACAAAAACTAAAACAAATGGGATTTAGCTTTGCTAGCTCATGCCATTGATGCTCAAGCTGCTACGGATTTAAAAATTTTATTAGTCGTAGCAGGATGTTTGCTTACATCACCTTATATTGCTAAATTTTTAAAACTCCCACTTTCAGCCACTGAAATTATGCTTGGCTCTTTTATAGGATTTTTAGGTTTTATAGGAGAAAGTGAAAATTTTAAGCTTTTAGCTAATGCAGGATTTTACTATCTTATGTTTATAGCAGGGATGGAAATCAATCTTAAAACCTTTTTAAAAACCGAAAGAAGCTTACTTAATAAAGCTTTTATTTACATCATACTTTTATATGTTTTTAGCGTTTTAGCGGTTGAAAGTATAGATATTTCTTATATTTTTGTCATTATCATACCTGTTATGAGTGTGGGTTTGCTCTCAACGCTTTATAGAGACTTTGGGAAAAATTGCGAGTGGTTAAATGTATCCATGGTGGTAGCCACTTTAGCTGAAGTTGTAAGCATAGTTTTACTTACCATAGCTGCGGCATTTTTGGGAAAAGGTGCTGATCTTTTCTCACTCACTCAAAATTTATTATACCTAGTGGGATTTTTAGCACTTTGTATTTTTGGATTTAAATTTTTAGAAGTGCTTTTTTGGTGGTATCCACAACTTAAAACTATACTCATGCCTTGGCAAGATCAAAACGAAAAAGATATAAGATTTTGCATGGCAATTTTCATAGCCATAGTTGCAATTATGATTTATTTTAAACTTGAAGTTGCACTTGGAGCTTTTATAGCGGGTTCATTTATAGCTACTTTTTTTGATCATAAAAAAGACTTAGAGCATAAACTTTCTAGTTTTGGTTATGGCTTTTTAATCCCTATATTTTTCATTTATATAGGTTCAAGCTTTAAACTCCAAATGCTTTTAAACCCTCAAGTTTTAATCATAGCTTTTTCACTAACTATCTTTATGATAGGACTAAGAATACTTTGTGCTATGACTTTTGTAAAAATACTTGGTTTAAAAAATACCTTTTTATTTGGCTTAAGCCATTCTATGCCACTAACCTTACTTATCGCAGTAGCTACGCTTTCTTATCAAACTAATATTATCACTCAAGATATATACTCAGGATTAGTGCTTACTGCTTTACTTGAAGCAATTTTAGCTATTAGCTTAATAAAATTTATCAATAATCTTAGTAGAAAATAACTCTACTAAGTATTTATTTTCACTCGCTATAATTTTCTTATGAAAAATTTAGACACACTTTTAGAATTAGCCTTAAAAGCAGGCAAGGAAGCCTCTAAGGTATTGCTTGAATATAAAGACAAAAATACCTTATGGCTTAAAGATGATGATTCCCCAGTAGGTTTAGCTGATATAAAATCTAATGAAGCTATTAGTGAAATTTTAGCTTCAAGCGATATAGCTATATGCTCTGAAGAAAATATACTTTCTTATGAAGAAAGAAAAAATTTAGAGTATTTTTGGCTAATAGATCCTCTTGATGGCACTAAATCTTATGCTAAAAAAGATAAAGAATATTGTGTTTTAATCGCATTAATCCATAAAAATACTCCTGTGCTTTCGCTTATAGGCGATGTGGAAAATAATGCGTTTTATTATGCACATACCCATACTAAAGTTTATAAAAATAATGAAATTTTAAATCTTAATTTAGAGCAATACGAAAAGGTTAAAAATATAGCCCTTTACTCTAAAAATCATGATAATAATGAAGATTTTTTTATTCAAAATCATCTTGAAGGCATTAAGGTTTCATCTGCTTTAAAGTTTGTATATTTACTTGAAGCAAAAGCTGGAATTTACCCGCGTTTTGGTGGCCCAAAAGCTTGGGATATAGCCGCGGGAGATTTCTTAGTCAAACAAAATGGTGGAATTTTATACGATTTTGATAAAAAGGCCTTAAACTACAATAGTCCTGATTTTAAACTTCCAAGTTTTATAGCTTTTGCTAAGAATGAATTTAAATTAAAAGGTTTTTAGTGAGATTTTTTTTGGTGTTTTTGTGTTTTTTAAGTACTATTTATGCCAATTCTTTTGCAAATAAAAAAATCATCAAATTACAAAATAATGATGATTTTAATATCATCAATCTTGATCAAGATATAAATTATGATAAACTCTCACACATTAGCACCTTAGCTTTAGTGCCAAGCTATGAAAAAGAATATAATTTTTATTTTTCAAATTTAAAAATCGATGCTAAAAGCATGGCAAAAGACACACTAAAAGCATTAAGTGCTATTTTAAATGAGCAAAATAATTTTGCCTTACTTAGTCAAAAAGAAAATCAAACTTATATCAATAGTCAAAATATCTTACAAACAAATAAAAATTTCATCGATGCAAGTGAGTTTTTAGAATTTAATCGTTTCAAAAAGGCTGATTGTATTATTTTGCTAGATTTAAAAAGCATTCAAGCAAGCCAACAAAATTTCTTGCTTTTTTCCAATTTTGAAGTCAAAGCCGACATAGAATACAAACTTTTTAATGCCAAAACAAAAAAACTAAAAGATCATAAAATCCTTACTATCAATACTCAATTTAGCACAAATGATAAAAATAAATCTTATCAAGAATTAGTCCAAGAAATAGCTACAATTGTTTATGAAGATATTAAAAATACTATATAATTACCACTTCTTCTTCTAAAACAATCCCAAATTCTTCAAAAACTCTTTTTTTAGCAAGCTCTATCAAAAATAAAGCATCATCAAAACTAGCATGTTTTTTATTGATTAAAAAATTTGCATGTTCATTGCTAAACATCGCATCATTTTTACTAAAACCTTTAAGATTAACTGCTTCTATCAATCTTCCTGCATGATCGTTTTTGGGATTTTTAAAAATAGAGCCAAAGCTAGCACCTTTGGGTTGATTTTTTCTTGCATTTTTTAAAAGCTCATCTTTAACTGGGTCAAATCCATATTCTAAAAAAAACTTCGCGCTAAACATCACTTCTTTAATAGGATTAAACCTATAAGCAAAAGCAATATTTTGTTTTAAAATTTCTTGATTAAAAGTGCAAATACTAATTAAATTTTTGCTAATATCCTCATCTTTTAATCCTGCATTCATTTTTAAAATACCGCCCAAAGTCCCTGGGATATTTCTTAAAAACTCAAAGCCTTTTAAGTTATTTTCTTTAGCAAAATGATATATTTTAAAAGATTTCACGCTAGAGCCTATCTCTAAAAACATACCTTTTTCATTTTGCTCTAAAATTTTAATATAATCAAAACTTTTCCCTAAAATTCCAAGTTTTTTGGGTTTTGGAGAGATTAAAAGATTATTTGCCCCACCTATTAAAAAACCATCAAATTCGCAAGGCTCTTCAAGTGTTTGCACTTCAAAGCTCTCACCTATACGCACAGAAGAATACTTAGAAAAATCAATAATCATCTAATAAAGCTTGGAATTTGATTTAAAATATTAGTTGTAAAATCAATCATAGAACTTATCATCCAAGGCATTAAAAATACTATTACCACAACAACAAGTAAAATTTTTGGCACAAAAGAAAGCGTGGCTTCGTTAATTTGCGTTACAGCTTGAAAAATACTTATAATAAGCCCTGCAATAAGCCCTGCTAAAAGCATAGGTAAAGAAAGCATAAGTGTGATTTTAAAAGTTTGTACACCCAAGGCTACTAAAGTACTTTCCATATTTACTCCTTAAAATTTAAATTCTATCAAGAATTTCTAAATTCTTCATACTCACTAGGGATAAGATAATCTTTACTTTTTATTAACTTCTCATAAAATCCATGATTATATCCAAGCTCAAAAAGCTTATCTATGGCATTGTATTGTTTATCATTCATATTAATAGAGTTTTTATTTGCATATAAATTTAAATACACATCAAGTTTTTGTGCATCAACGCGTATTAAATTACGCTCTAAAAGCATGGAGGCTAAGATTTTTCTATTATGATCGGCTACTTCTACTGCTTTAATCAAATCTTTTTCAACCGCTATTGCATCACTAAGCGGTAAAGATCTTCTAAGGGCCATACCACCTAAAGGTAAAGGTAAATCATTTTTTGCTAATTCTTGCCAAATATCCCAAAGTTCAGCCTCAACACACAAACTAGAATCAAATTCTAAAATACTCTCATGTATAAGCACTCCCGCATCAACTTCATCTTCTAAAACAGCCTTTTCAATCTCTAAAAAATTCTTATAAATTATTCTAGCTTGTGGATATTTTATGCGAAAGATTAAAACATTAGTAGTGTGTGCTCCACTTAAAGCAACTTTAAAATTTGGCTTTAATTTTTTATTCTTTTTCTTAATAAGCTTTGGTCCATAACCCTCACCAAAACTCACAGCAGTTTTTAATAAAGCATATTCACTAACTATTAAAGGATAAAGTGCAAAAGATATCGCACTAACATCGTATATATTTTCTAATGCAAGCTCATTTAAAGTTTGTATATCCAAGGCTGTATTTTCATACTCATAAGCATTTCCAACCCAACCAAATTTAATCGCCATATACATAAAAATATCATCAGCATCAGGAGAGTGTGCTACGCTAATTTTTTTATTCATTTTTTTCCTTAAAAATCTAAAAAAGTATTTTAGCAAAATTCAAAATAAAAACTTATATTAAATTTCTTTTTGATACAATTTTAAACATATTATAAAAGGATTAACAAGCATGGATGATAATAAAAGAAAATCACTTGATGCAGCCTTAAAAAGTCTTGATAAAACCTTTGGAAAAGGTACTATTTTAAGACTTGGCGATAAAGAAGTTGAAAAAATTGATTCTATTCCTACAGGTTCTGTTGGACTTGATTTAGCTTTAGGAATTGGCGGGGTTCCAAAAGGAAGAATTATAGAAATTTATGGACCTGAAAGTTCAGGTAAAACTACACTTACCTTACACATCATAGCAGAATGTCAAAAAAAAGGTGGAGTTTGTGCGTTTATTGATGCTGAACACGCTCTTGATGTAAGATATGCAAAAAATTTAGGCGTTGATACAGAAAATCTTTACATCTCTCAACCAGATTTTGGAGAACAAGCCTTAGAAATTGTTGAAACTATAGCAAGAAGTGGAGCCATTGATCTAATAGTGGTAGATAGTGTTGCTGCACTTACTCCAAAAGCAGAAATTGAAGGTGATATGGGAGATCAACATGTAGGTCTTCAAGCAAGATTAATGAGCCAAGCTTTAAGAAAATTAACTGGTATCGTTCATAAAATGAACACTACTGTAATTTTCATCAATCAAATTCGTATGAAAATAGGCATGATGGGCTATGGCACTCCTGAAACAACTACTGGCGGAAATGCTTTAAAATTTTATGCTTCAGTGCGTTTAGATGTAAGAAAAACAGCCACCTTAAAACAAAATGATGAGCCTATTGGAAACCGCGTTAAAGTAAAAGTGGCTAAAAACAAAGTAGCCCCTCCTTTTAAACAAGCTGAATTTGATGTGATGTTTGGTGAGGGTGTAAGTCGTGAAGGCGAGCTAATAGATTATGGTGTAAAACTTGATATTATTGATAAAAGTGGTGCATGGTTTTCTTACAAGGCTTCTAAACTTGGTCAAGGTAGAGAAAATGCTAAAGCCTTTTTAAAAGAAAATCCAGCTATTGCAGATGAAATTACTCAAGCTATACAAAACTCAATCGGTATAGATAGTATGATTTTGGGCGCAAAAGAAAACGATGAAGGAGAAGAATAATGTTGATTATTGAAGATTTAAGAGCTTTTGAAGTTTTAGATAGTAGAGGCAATCCTACCATTAAAGCTGAAATCATGCTAAGCGATGGCAGTGTGGGTAGTGCTATCGTTCCAAGTGGTGCAAGCACAGGAAAAAAAGAAGCTTTAGAATTAAGAGACAATGATGAGAGATTTGGTGGAAAAGGTGTTTTAAAAGCTATTGAAAACATCAATGGCACCATAGCTGAAAACATTATAGGGCTTGATGCGTTTAATCAAACTCAGCTAGATAATACTCTTTTAGAACTTGATGGGACAAAAAATTATTCCAACCTAGGAGCAAATGCAACTTTAGGAATTTCTATGGCAACAGCGCGCGCTGCTGCTAATGCACTAGGCGTACCTTTATATCGTTACTTAGGTGGAGCAAATGCAAGTGTATTACCTGTGCCAATGTGTAATATCATCAACGGTGGTGCACATGCAAACAATAGCGTAGATTTTCAAGAATTTATGATTATGCCTTTTGGTTTTTCAAGCTTTAAAGAAGGATTGAGATCAGTTTGTGAAATTTATGCAGTATTAAAAAAAGAATTAGCTAATCTAGGTCACTCTACTGCTTTAGGCGATGAGGGTGGTTTTGCACCAAATTTAGCAAACAACACTGAACCACTTGATCTTTTAATGACTTGTATTAAAAAAGCAGGCTATGAAAATAAAATCAAACTAGCACTAGATGTAGCAAGTAGTGAGCTTTATAAAGATGGTAAATACCATTTAGAAGGTAAAGTTTTCTCGAGTGAAGACTTGATTGCTCGCTATGAAGAATTATGTGCTAAATATCCTATTTTTAGTATTGAAGATGGTTTGGCTGAAGATGATTATGAAGGTTGGATTAAACTCACTCAAAAGCTTGGCAATAAAATTCAACTTGTGGGTGATGATTTGTTTGTAACTAATGAAGATATTTTAAGAGAAGGTATTATGAAAAATATGGCAAATGCTGTATTGATTAAGCCTAATCAAATCGGAACAATCACTCAAACTATGAGAACAGTAAGACTAGCTCATAGAAATAATTACAGATGTATTATGAGTCATAGAAGTGGGGAAAGCGAAGATGCTTTTATAGCTGATTTTGCAGTAGCGCTTAATACAGGACAAATCAAAACAGGAGCTCTAGCAAGAGGTGAAAGAACAGCTAAATATAATCGTTTGTTAGAAATCGAACTTGATAATGATGAGTATTTAGGAGATAAACTCTGAGTGATTTATTAAAAGAGTATGATGAGCATTCTAAAAAGAAGGAGGCTCGTCATCATCTAATAAAAACTATTGCATTATCATTTGTAGCTATTATTGTTGCTATGTATTTTGGTAATATGTTTTTTGGCAAATCCTCTTTAGATGTTTTATTATCGCTTAAAGAGGAGCAAAAAATTTTAGAGAAAAACATAGTAACCTTAAAAGCTAAAAATGCTCAAGCTCAAAAAGAATACCTACAGCTTTTAAGACTTAAAGGAGAAAATTCGCATGAGAATTAAATTTTTTTTACTATTTTTATTATCCTGTGTATTTTTAAATGCAAAAGATAATCCTTTTGACAATAACTCAGAACAACAAAACACCGAGTTTGTAAAACTTAGTCCTTTTCAAAGACAGGATTTTACTTTTAATTCTGATGCAAGAATTTTAAAAAATATTACTATTACTTATATTAATCTTGATGGCTCTGAAGAGCAAACTACTCTAGATATATACAAAAGTATCAATTGGCATGATACTTACTCATTTATAAAAGCCAAAAGTCCAAATGCCACACCTATACTTGATGTTTCTGTTACTGTGCCACAAGAACAAGGGGTAAAAAACACTAAAACAGAAGAAAACAATACCACTTTAAACATTGAAACACCAATTTTTAGTGGAAATATTTATAATTTTATTTCTATTAGCTTTTATAATAATAAGATTAATATCAAAACCGAAGATAGAATGCTAAGACATTTATCTATAGGAGATCCAACTAAAATCATTATAGATTTTGCTAAAAAGCAAAATTTCAATACAAAAACTTTACAAGTTAATACTGCTCATGTTAGAAAAGTTGTATTTGGATCACATAAAGGATATTATCGTTTAGTAATTTATCTTGATGGAAAATATAGTTATAAATACTCTCAAGGTGAAAATTTACACACCTTTAACTATCGCTAAGAGTTTTTAAAAACTCTTAAGCAAATCTGTGATCATAAATAATCATTTGAAATCTTTGAGCTATCATTTTAGCTCTTTCTATAATAATACTTCTTGGTTCATCTTCGAAAACTTCTTGCAAACTCTCATCAAATAGATTAAGCCAAACATCAAAAAATTCTCTTGGAAATGAAGGTAATTCATGATGAGCTCTCAAAGGAGAACCGCTATAACTTGGATCACCTAAAAACATCCCTGCCCAAAAACTTGCTATTTTTTCTTTGTGTTTTTTCCAACTCTCATCATCTATACCAATTTTTTCATTAAAAATAGGCCCTAAATCCTTGTCTATTCTAACTTTTGCATAAAAAACATCCATAAGTTTTTTTATACCCTCGTGATTAATAGTTTCAAATTTCATACTTTTCCTTAAAAAATAATTTTGGTTTATTGTATTAAATTTAGAAATTAAAAATATAAACAAAAGTCAATTTTTAGTATAATCATAAAAACAAATTTAAAGAAAAAATATGACTTATACTATTTTACCACCCAATCAATTCTTAGATAATTATATTTTAAATATACAATTACACCAATTAGCAAATATTTCTAAAAATGCTTATAAATTTTGGAAAAATGTTCAGGCAGCACGCTATCAAGGCACAAGAGTGGTATTTTTACATAAAAAAAGTATTTTACAAAAACACCAACATCTTATACAAAAATGTGAAAATCTAAGTGGCTTTGTATTAGCAAGTGCCTTTTGCTCATTTACTACTTTAGCTCCATCGCATTTGGTAGAAAAAAACAATTCTCAAATTTATAAAATCTTAGATATAAAAGAAGTTTGTGGGGTTAAATTTGTAAATTTAAAGGCATTTTACGATTTTTTAAATTTAGATTATAGTTATAATATTTATATCGAAAAATGCCATTTTTTCAGTCCTACTCCTTTGGAAAAACGCATTAAAATCACTGAGAGTATGTGCGTTGGGTATTACTAAGATATTTAAATATCAAAGCACAAGCAAGCGAAATTATAGCCATAGCAAACATATAAAATCCTAAAGAAAAACGAGCAATATTTTCTAAATTTCCCAAAGCAATAGTGTGTAAAAATAAAGCAAGTTGTGGAGTAAACCCGCCAGCTATTGCATAAGCTATATTATAAGAAAAACTAAGCCCTGAAAATTTAATCTTAGCATCAAATACCTCACTCATCATCAAAGGACAAAAATTCATCACTCCGGTAAAAAAGCAAGCGCTTAAATAGTACACACTCACTAAATTAAAATCAGGTGTTTTAGTATAAAGAGCGTTAAAATAAAATAAACAAGTTAAGAAAAATCCTAGCGAAAAAATCATACAAGCTTTTACTATACCTATTTTATCAGCCAAAATTCCACTTAATATACAACCAATTACAAGCGAAACTATACCAAACATTTGTATGTAAGTTTGAACGCTTGCATCAATATTTAACATTTTTGCCATAAAAGAAGGTATAGTTAAAATCATCACAACAATACAAGCCGTCAAAACCCAAGTTATCAACATAGAAAGTACAACGCCCAGCTTAGCTTTTCTAAATACTTCTTTTAAAGGGAATTTTTCTAAAGCCTTATCTTTTTTCATTTGTTCAAAAACAGGTGTTTCTTGTAAAAATTTACGCAAATAAGCAGAAATAATCCCAAAAATTCCTCCTAAGAAAAATGGAATTCTCCAGGCCCATTCATAAAGTTCTTCTTGTGTAAAAAACTTATTCATCATTAAAAATACAAAACTTCCAAGCAAAATTCCACCTACTACAGAAGCTGTTAAAAATCCAAGATAAGTGCGTTTTTGTCCATTTGGAGCATGCTCAAAAACAAAAACCCAAGCACCAGGTAATTCCCCACCTATAGCTATACCTTGACAAATCCTTACAAATATTAAAAATACTATACATAAATATCCTATGCTTTCATAAGTAGGTATAAAAGCAAGCATAAAAGTTGGCACAACCATCAGTAAAATACTAAGCATAAACATTTTTTTACGACCAAATTTATCGCCAAAATGTGCCATGATTATACCACCAAGTGGTCTAGCTAAATATCCTGCGGCAAAAATTCCATAAGTATTAAACATTTTCCAAAATGGACTTAAATCTTCAGGAAAAAAATTTTTAGAAATATAACTTGCAAAAAATACAAAAATGATAAAATCGTAAAATTCTAAAGTCCCTCCCAAAGAAGAAAGACTCAAAACTTTTATGTCTTTTTTAGTAAGATTTTTACCCACGATTAATCCATCTCATAAGTATCATCATCACTATAATCATCATCGTATTCATAATCATCATCATCATAATTATATGATCTTTGATTATTTGCATAAGTATCATCATCTGCTTCATCATACATTTCATCATCATAATTTTCAAATTCTTCATCATCATAAGCCATTGCAAATCCTTTAAAATTTTTTAGTAGTATTTTAATATAAAAATATACATTTTGGTATAATTTTTCAAACTTTACTTAAGGAAAAATATGAATTTAACGCATTTAGATGAAAAAAATCACCCCAAAATGGTAGATGTAAGTCAAAAAGATATTACCCAAAGAGAAGCTTGTGCAAGTGGTAAAATATACATGAGTAAAGAAGCATTTGAAGCTATCATTGAAAACAAAGCTAAAAAAGGGCCTGTTTTGCAAACTGCCATCACAGCAGCCATAATGGGAGCTAAACAAACTTCAAATCTTATCCCAATGTGCCATCCTTTAATGATCTCAAAAGTACAAACCCATATAGAAGAAAACAAAGAAGAATGTTCTTTTCAACTCTTTGTAACCGTAAAATGTGAAGGAAAAACAGGGGTTGAAATGGAAAGCTTAACAGCTGTTAGCATTGGGCTTTTAACTATTTATGATATGGTTAAAGCTATTGATAAAAGTATGCAAATTACTGATATAGTTTTAGAAAACAAAGAAGGAGGAAAAAGTGGTAAATATCTGCGATCTTAAAAAAGAACCTATTATAAACTACCCTACTTTTTGGGATTATAAAGTCGTTTTTGAAGCTGAAGTTGATGCTTTAGAAATTTTCACTCAAATACTCAATGAAAGAGAATTTAAATATAAAATCTCAAATACTAGCAAACAAGGAACATATAAAAGTTATCTTTTAAGTGTTTATGTCGATAGTAAAGATGATCGTTTAAATATTTTTAATCAATTAAAAAGTAAAGCGAAATTTGTATTATAAAAAAGGAAAAATATGAAAAATTTAGCCATAATTTTTGAAAATTCTCTCTTAGCTTGTGAAAAAAATGAAATTCCAAACTTAATTAGCGAGCTTGTTTTTAATCTAAGTTATAAAAAAATTAGTTTTAAAAATACTAGCAATGAAGAACTTTTTGCTATCTTTTCTAAAGTATTAGAAAAACTTGGACTTATAAATGAAGAAAATATTTCCAAAATAATCCAAGGTATTATTAAAGCTAGAGTTGAAGAAGATAAAAAAGCATTTTTTGTTTATATTAACGAATATGGCAAATTAAAAGTAAAAATAGAAGAACAAAAAAACACCATTAAACACAAAATTTGCGATAACTTTTTTGATTTAGAAAAGACTTTAAAAGATTTAAATTTAAATGAATTTAATATAAGTATCAATGATGCAATGCTTTATGATATAGAAATACTAGGCCTTTTAAAAGAAACTGCCGAGAGTGCTTTTATCACAACTTTAGAAAAAGGTGAAAACATAGAACTTACATCTTGTGAAATCGCTAAAAACCTTGTATTTAATGCAATTTGTGAAGGAAGCTTTGAAAAAGAAAGAATTTTAAAAATATCCCGAGTAGTTTTAAATGCTGCTTTTGAACTTGCTAACGAATCAAAGGCTTTTGCTTATGATTTATGTATAGGAAGTATTTATGGGACACAAGAAGGAATTTCTTTGGCGATTGAAAAATTTAAATCAAGCTTTGCATATAGTGCTTTAGAACATGATTTAAAAAATAAAGAAAAAGAACTTATAGACATAGAGCAAGAATTTATCCAAATGCTTAAAAAAATATCATTAGAATTTAATAATCCCGTAAAAGATATACTTAAAGATTTATTAGAAAATAAATTTGACACTTTATTTGCTAAATTTAAACGCTTAATACAAGAAAACAGAGAGCAAATTCTTATCAAAATTAATGAAATTAAACAAAATCCAAAAATTGATGATTTTAGCAAGCTAGCACAAAACAAACTCAATATCTTAGCTAAAGAGTTAAATGAACTCGAAAAACTCGCAAGCCATAAATATAAAAATTTAGATAAAAACAATGCAAAAGAATTGGGAGTGAGATTGTGGGAAAAAGCAAAAAAATTAATTAAAAAAAATATTAATTGATAATTAATTTTTAAAAATTAAAATTACAAAAATAAAATACGGAGGAAATTATGTTTAACACTTTGAAAGTTAAATTGTCTTTAATGGCAAATTTTTTCACTGCACTAAGTTTGATTATTTTAGGTGTGTTAAGTTTTTACTTTACCAAAACATACCTTTATGATAATGAGCTAAAAAGGCAAAATGATATTTTACAAGTTGCTCGAACTTCTTTAGAAACATTTCGAAAGCACAATAGTGATTTAATTTTAAATTTGGAAAAAACAATTTTGGAATTTCCATATGAAAAATTAAATTCCGAACAAGCTTTGATAGATAATGTTGGCTCTATTTTAAAATCATATAGAAAAGCTTCTGGAGTTTTATCTGCTTTTATAAGTTTAGATAATGGAGAAAATCTTGTAAGTAATGATACTAGTGATAAAAATAATAAAAATATCGAAATTTATGGACAAAATATCAACTATGATGCTAGAACTAGACCATGGTATATTGGAGCCAAAGAAAATAAAGATATTTTCATCACTTCTCCTTATATTGATAAAGCAACAAATCAATATGTAATAACATATACTAAATCCATATATAAAAATGGTAATTTTGTAGGAATTATTGGGGTTGATATTCCAGTAAAAGAGCTTCAAGAAAATTTTGAAAATATGCCTGGTAATAGCTTTTTATTTGATGAAAATGGAAAGATATTTGTTGCTAAAAACAAACAGTTATTAGATCCATCGGTAGATCATGGACCGGTATTAAATGCACACAAACAAAATGGTGATTATTCTTTCTTTGAATATGGATTAAAAGGAAAAGAAAGACTAGGTATATGTGCTAAAATATCTTCTTACCTTGTTTGTAGCACCGAAAGTGCTGATGTTATAAATGAGCCTATTTTCAAAACAGCAACAATACAAACAATTGTTGTAAGTATCATGGTTGCCTTAAGTGTTATCA
>NZ_JAKMTD010000016.1:0-18453 GCF_025772965.1 Campylobacter sp. CNRCH_2013_0898h
GAGATTGAGATAAAATTGTTTATTTTTTTTAGATATAATCGAGCTTTATTTATATTTAAAAAAGGCATATTATGTTACGCTCATTTATAATTAGTATTTTATTTATAAATTCTTTAATGGCTTTTAATGTAAAGTCTTTATTTACTTATACTTTTAATGATAATATTAGCTATGATTTAAAAAAAGCTAAAGAAATATATTTTAAAAACAAATGTAACACCTGTCACGGAGAAAATGGAGAAAAAAATTCTTATGGTAAAAAAGCTATTAAAGATTTAAGTCCAGAAGAAATCAAAGGTGCCTTAAAAGACTATGCTAATGGATATTTTAAAGATCAATCAAGCGATAACATTCAAATGAGCATATACGCCAAAAAATTAAGCGGAAGTGATATGGATCACATTATAGCTTACTTAAAGGGGCAAAATTTTTCTATCGAGCTTAATCAAAAAGATCTTTTAGAAGAAGAACCTGCACCAAAAACAAAACATAATACATTTTTAAAATAAAAAAGGAGTTTTCATGAGAAAAAATCTACTGCTAGCTAGCTTGCTTTGTGCTAGTTCAATTTATGCTGCGGAAGTAAAAATAGGAGTTATTTTACCACTTACTGGCGCTTTAGCGGCTTATGGTAATGATGTATATGAAGGTATCAAACTAGCTAATACCTTAAATCCAAATTTAAAAAACGGAGATAATGTTAAAATCATAGCCATAGATACAAAAGGTGATAAAATAGAAGCAGCAAATGCCACCACTAGACTTATCTCTCAAGATAAAGTTTTAGGACTTATAGGTGAAGCTGTTACACCAAATACTATGCAAGTTTTATCTATAGCTGAAGAAAGAAAAATTCCAGTAATAGCTCCCGTTGCTTCAGGCGATAAACTTTTGGATAAAAAAAACTACGCTAGTAGAGTTTGTTTTATGGATAGCTTCCAAGGAGATAAATTTGCAAACTATGCATATAAAGATTTAAATTTAAAAACTGTAGTTGTAATAGTTGATCAAAGCAATGTATATTCACTAGGCTTAGCAAGAGCCTTTGAAAAAGAATTTAAACAAAATGGCGGAAAAATACTTAAAAAATTAACTATCTCATCGGGTGATAAAGACTTTAAAGCTATTGTTTCACAACTTAAAAGTATCAATCCTGACTTTGTTTATATGCCAATTTACCATCCAGAAGCAGCTTTAATAGCAAGACAAGCAAAAGCAGTTGGTTTTAATAAACTTTTAAGTGCAGGTGATGGGGTAAATAATAAAACATTTATTGAACTTGGGGGTGATGCTGTAAATGGAGTAATCTTTACCGATAGTTTTGACTATAACAATCCGCCAACAACTTTGTCTAAAAATTTCATCAATGCTTATGAAAAAGATCATGGCACCAAAGAGCTTCCAGCATTTTCTGCTATGGGAGCTGATGCTTATTATGTGATGGTAAATGCAATGAATGAATGTGCTAATAATCTTAACGCACAATGCATTAATGAAAAAATTCATTCTACTAATAATTTTGAAGGTGTAGGTGGAGTTATAAGCATAGATGCTAGTGGCAATGCAAGTCGTTCTGTAGTTATAAAAGAAATACAAGAACAAAAACAAGTTTATAAAACTATTATTAATCCTTGAAAGGTTAAACTATGAAAAAAATTAGTATAGCTATATTGTCTATCATAGCTTGTAATATCATACAGGCAAAAGAAATTAACATTGGCGTAGTTTTACCTCTAACAGGATCTACTGCAGCTTATGGTCAAAGTGCTTTAGATGGAGTGAAAATTGCAAATTCTATGAAAAATACTTTAAGTAATGGCGATAAGGTAAATCTTGTTGTAGTAGATACAAAAGGTGATAAAATAGAAAGTGCGAATGCTAGCACAAGATTAATTTCGCAAAATAAAGCTTATGCACTTATTGGAGAAATGCTAACAGCTAATACTTTACAAGTGATAAGAATTGGCGAGGAAAAAAAGATACCAGTGGTTGCTCCTGCTGCTACTGCTGATAAAATTTTAAATAAAAAATTATATGCCAGTAGAGTTTGTTTTATGGATAGCTTTCAAGGCTCATCTTTGGCTAATTATGTAAAAAATAAGTTAAATTACACTAAAGCTGTGATAATTAGCGATCAAAGTGCAGATTATTCTTTAGGTTTAACTAGGGCCTTTGAAAAAGAATTTAACAAACAAGGTGGAAAAATTTTAGATAAATTTAGAATTACAGCAGGCGATAAAGATTTTAAAGCTATACTTTCTCAAGTTAAAAATTTAAAACCTGATTTTATTTATCTTCCAGTATATTACACTGAGGCTTCTTTGTTCGCACGTCAAGCAAAAGCAATGGGTGTTAATATTCCTATGGGTTCAGCAGATGGAGTTGCCGATGAAACTTTTATCAATCTAGCTCAAGATGCAGCAGAAGGATATTTATTTACAGATAGTTTTGATTATAATAACCCTCCAACAGAGCTTTCAAAAGACTTTATATTAGCCTATGAAAAAGAAAAACAAAGCAAAGAAGTTCCAAATTTTACAGCTATGGGTGCAGATGCATATTTTGTAATCTTTGAAGCTATGCAAAAATGTGTTAATGATTTCAATAGTGAATGTATCAACAACAACATTCATGCTACTTCTAAATTTGAAGGTGTTAGCGGGGTGATTAGTATAGACAAAACAGGTAATGCCACGCGCTCAATTGTTATAAAATCAATAGAGAATCAAAAGCAAGTTTATAAAGACTCGATTCTACCATAAATAAAAATTTAAGAGGTTCAATGGATAGTTCTTTAATTTTACAGCAAATTATAAATGGATTTAGTTTAGGCAGTATGTATGCACTTATTGCTATAGGCTATACAATGGTTTATGGTGTTTTAAGACTGATTAATTTCGCACATGGTGATATTATGATGGTGGGTGCATATTCAGCTTTATTTTGTGTTACAAGCATGAATGTACCTTTCTTAGGCGCTCTTTCTTTAGCTATGTTATTTGCGGCAGCCTTAGGTATAGCTATTGATAGAGTAGCTTATAAACCTCTAAGAAAAGCACCTAGAATTTCTTTACTCATCACAGCCATAGGTATAAGTTTTTTAATACAAAATGTATTTAATGTTTTATTTGGCTCAACACCAAAGTATTTTCCTGTACCAAGTTATCTTGAAACAGTGATTAATTTTAATAATATCAGCATTAGCGTTAATAGTATTTTAGTGCCTATTTTGACATTTTTTATATTATTAGTGGTTTTATTCATACTTTATAAAAGCAAATATGGCATTGCTATTAGGGCTTTAGCTTTTGATATTCATACTGTAAATTTAATGGGAATTGATGCAAATCGTATTATCGCTATTGTATTTGCACTAGGTTCAGCTTTAGCTGCTATTGGTGGTATTTTTTGGGCTGTTAGTTATCCTTCTGTTGAACCTAGTATGGGAACTCTTATAGGACTTAAGGCCTTTGGCGCTGCTGTTTTAGGTGGTATTGGTTCTGTTGCCGGAGCAGTTTTAGGTGGTTTGATTATAGGTTTTACAGAGGTTGTTGTTGTTGCTATTTTCCCTGATCTTTCTGGTTTTAAAGATGCATTTGCATTTATCTTTTTGGTATTAATTTTACTTTTTAAACCAACTGGAATTTTGGGTATTAATTTTGAAAAAAGTAGGTTTTAAAATGATTGCAAGAAAAATTACACATTTAAGTTTCTTTATTATAGCGCTTGCTTTTCTTTTTATATCTCCTTATTTTTTTAACGATTATAAAATAGGAATTTTAAGCAATATTGCTATTTTTGTAATCTTAGCGGTAAGTTATAATCTTATCAATGGAGTTACAGGACAATTTTCATTAGAGCCAAATGGTTTTGTAGCTATAGGAGCTTATGTTGCAGCCTTAGTTTTACTTACAAGTGAAAGCAAAATCGATCAGTTTTCTTTAGAGGATCCAAGTAGTTTTATTTTGATGATTCATTCGCCAAGCTTTATTGTAGCTTTACTTGCTGCTGGGGTTTGTGCTATGCTTTTATCTTTAGTTTTAGCCTTTGCAGTATTTAGAGTTAGAGGAGATTATTTAGCTATTGTAACACTAGGCTTTGGAATTATTATCAAGCTTATGGCAATCAACTTTGCTTCTGTTACAAATGGCTCTTTGGGCTTAAACGATATTCCTAAACATACTACCTTATACTGGAGTGGTGGGATTGCTATATTTTCTGTTATTATCATCTTAAATATTGTTAGTTCAAAATTTGGTAGAGCCATGAAAGCTGTAAGAGATGATGAAGATGCAGCATTAGCAATGGGTATTAACACTTTTAATATTAAAACCTTAGCTTTTAGCACTTCAGCATTTTTAGAGGGTGTTGGAGGGGGCTTATTAGCTTGCGCACTAGCTTCAGTTTCACCTGAACAATTTGACTTTTTATTTACTTTTCAGCTTTTAATCATCATTGTTTTAGGCGGCTTAGGTTCAACTACTGGTGCTATCATAGGAGCTATTTTAGTAATAGGCGGAAGTGAGTATTTAAGATTTTTAGATGAGAGTATGAATATTTTTGGTTATGAAACTCCTGCCATGCCTGGTCTTAGAATGGTTGTGTTTTCTGTTATATTGATTTTAGTAATGCTTTTTGCAAGAAGAGGAATAATGGGTGATAAAGAATTAACAGATATTTTATTTAAGTTTTCTAAAAGGAATAAAAAATGATTTTAGAGCTTAAAAAAATCCATAAAAATTTTGGTGGAGTTAGTGCTATAGCAAATACTTCTTTTACTATAAAAGAAAGCGAAATTTTTGGACTTATAGGTCCAAATGGTGCAGGAAAAACGACACTATTTAATATTATTACAGGAAATTATAAACCAAGCAGCGGAGAAGTATTTTTTCTAGGAAAAAAGATTGACCATTTAAAGCCGCACAAAATAGTTCATCTAGGCATAGCAAGAACTTTTCAAAATATTAGACTTTTTTCTAGCATGAGTGTTTTAGAAAATGTATTAATTGGTTTTGATAAGAGTATTAAATATAATATTTTTGAAGCTTTTTTACATTTGGGAAGATTCTCCAAAGCAGAAAAAAATGCAAAAAAAGCAGCTTATGAAATTTTAGAACAACTCAATATTGCTCATTTAGCTGATGAAAGGGCCACTAGTTTAAGTTATGGACAACAAAGAAAAGTTGAAATAGCAAGAGCTTTAGCAACAAATCCTAAACTTTTATTGTTAGATGAACCAGCAGCAGGTATGAATTCAACAGAAAGCGATGATTTGGCTGAATTGATTTTTGATATAAGAAATAATAAAAAAATCAGCGTTTTGCTTATTGAGCATGATATGAAATTTGTAAATAAGCTTTGTGATAGGGTTATGGTGCTTGATTATGGTAAGACTATTTTTGAAGGAAAGCCAAGTGATGCTGTTCAAAATCCTGAAGTAATTAGTGCATATTTGGGAGATTTTAATGCTAGTAGTTAAAGATTTACATGTTTATTATGGCTTAATAGAAGCTGTTAAAGGTATAGATTTTACCATAAAAACAGGAAGTATAGTTAGCTTGATAGGCTCAAATGGTGCAGGAAAAACATCAACACTTAATGCAATGCTAAATTGTGTTAAAAAAACTGGTGAAGTAAGTTTTTTAGGTTATGACACTCAAAGACATTTACCTCATACTTTAGTACAAAAAGGTATAGCATTGGTACCTGAAGGAAGAAGAGTTTTTATAAATCTCACTATAGAAGAAAATTTAAAAATTGGTGCTTTTAATAATGCAGAAAACTATGAACATTTGAAAAATCAAATGTATAGACTTTTCCCAAGATTAAAAGATAAAAAAAATGCATTAGCGGGAACTCTAAGCGGTGGAGAAGCTCAAATGCTAGCTATTTCAAGAGCTCTTATGAGTGAGCCAAAACTTTTAATGCTAGATGAACCTTCGCTAGGGCTTGCTCCAAAAATAGTTGGAGAGGTTTTTGATATTATAGTCAAATTAAAAGAAGAAGGTATTACTATTTTATTAGTGGAACAAAATGCATTTTCAGCTTTAAAAATCAGCGATTATGCTTATGTTCTAGAAAATGGTAAAATCGCTATGCATGCACCTGCAAAAGATCTTATCGGTAATGATGAGATTAGAAAAAAATACCTTGGAGCTTAAATCATGAGAAGACAACTTTTAGCTTTTGGGGATATAAAAATTTCTATTTTTTTATTTTTAATTTTTGCCCTATTTTGCGCTCTAGCTACTTTTATAGAAAGTGCTTACAATACTCCAACAGCATGGGCCATGATATATGGAACATCTTGGTTTGGCTTTATACAGCTCATATTAGGAATCAATCTTTTAACAGCTCTTTTTAAATATAAAATGTTTAACAAGAAAAAAATACCACTTTTAATCTTTCATATCTCATTTTTATTTATATTACTAGGTTCAGCTATGACTAGATATATGGGATTTGAAGGAAATTTACACATTAGAGAAAACGAAAAAAATAATATCATTGAAACCTCAAAAAGTTATATCTATATAGCAACTTTAAAAGATGATAAAGTATATAGTGCTGCAAAATCTGAATATATTGCCACTTTACCTTTTGTAAATGATTTTTCATTTGATTTAATATTACCTGATGAAAAAGCTCAAATTTCATATGAAAATTTGATTTTAGATGCAAAAGAAATTTATATCGATGATAACAACTCTGCTCCTCTTTTATCTTTAATGCTTTCACAAAATAACGAATCTAAAGAATTGCTTTTTCAAGCAGGAGATATAAAAAATATCAATGGTGTCAATATAGCATTTTTAAACGACTCTGCTCCAAGTCCTTATATAAAAATTGATAAAGATCTAAAGCTTAGTGCTGATTTTGATTTAAAATACATGTCAATGAGTGATGGTAAAGAAAATATTTTAAAAGCAAACCAAAAAGCACAAGCTAAGGATTTAAGATTATATTCTTTTAATGATATTAATTTAGTAGTTAAATTTGCTTCCTTGCATGGTAAAAAAACTTTAGAAGGTATCAATCAAGCTCAAGATGAAAGCTTTTTTACTTGGTTTAAAAATAGTTGGATAGAGCTAGGACGTAATGCTTTGATTTCTTTATTTGGCGAGGCAAAATACTGGAATAATTCTTTATTAAATAATTTCAAAGACTTTGCACAAAGCACTAAATATATGCCAACTCAACTTTCAGAAAATGCTATTAATGCTTTAAAATTAAAATTAAGCTATAAAGGAGAATCTAAAGAAGTTTTCCTAGTAGAATACAACTCGCCTATCCGTATTGATGTAGCAGGTCAACCTTTCTTTTTAAGATGGGGTCCTAAAGGAATAGAAATGCCATTTGAAATGTACTTAAAAGACTTTGAACTAGAACGCTATCCTGGCTCGATGTCGCCTATGTCTTATGCAAGTTATGTGGAAATTGATAATGCCGAACAAAAATTAGAATATAAGATTTTTATGAATAATGTTTTAGATTATCAAGGTTATAGATTTTACCAAAGTTCTTATGATCAAGATGAGCTTGGCACCATACTTTCAGTTAATAAAGATCCGGGTAAAATTCCTACATATATTGGATATTTTTTACTTACATTAGGAATGTTTTTAAATATTTTAAATCCTCATTCAAGATTTAGGACTTTAGCTAAATTAATCAATCAAGACACCTTGAAAAAAACAAGTGCAATATTGACATTTATATTAGTTTTTTTTGCAAGCCAAAATACTTATGCAAATGAACCCATCAAGGTAGATGAAACACATGCTAAAGAACTTGCTTCTTTAGTAGTGCAAAAACCTGATGGTAGAATGGTTCCTTTTAATACTTTAGCTATGGAAGTTTTAGAAAAAATATACAAAAACACAACCTTTCAAGGCCAAAGTGCCGAAGCAACTATCATATCAATGATTTTTGATGGCAGTGCATGGTACGATAAAGATATTATATTTATGCCAACAAGTCGCTTGGTTAATGAAGAAATTTCTAAAATTTTAGGTATTGAACCTAGAGCTTATACTAGTTTTAAAGATTTTTTCACTACAGATGCTTATAAACTACAAAAATATGTAGAAAATGCTAATAGAAAAAATCCAAATCGTAGAAGTGTTTTTGATAAAGAAATAATCAAGCTTGATGAAAGAGTAAATATTGTAAATTTAATTTTTTCAGGAGATATTTTTAAATTTATTCCACTACAAAATAGCACCAATAATCAATGGGTGGCGCCACGCGAAGCATATATAGGTTTAAAAGGCGAAGAAGGTAAAGAAGTAAGAAGCATTTTAGAAAATTATTTCAATGCAGTTAGTAATTCTATTGCACATAACAACTGGGATGAAGCAACTAAAAATTTAAATATTATCAAAAATTACCAAGAAAAATACGGCCATGAAATTATGCCAAGTGCTAAAAAAATTAATACAGAAATCTTTTTCAACAAAAGTCAAATTTTTGTAAATCTTGCTCCGCTTTATTTATGCGCTGGATTTTTACTTTTGATTATAGTTTTTGTTAAAATGCTTCTGCCAAAAATTCGCATTGATTTTATATTTAAATGTGTTTATGTGTTTAATATTGTGGCATTTTTCATCCATACTCTAGGTTTGGCTTTGCGTTGGTATATAGCAGGTCGCGCTCCATGGAGTAATGCATATGAGAGCATGGTTTATATAGCTTGGGCTTTATCATTATCTGGAATTTTCTTTTCAAGAAAAAGCCCTATTGCACTTTCTTTAACCTCTATTTTAGCAGGAGTTACTTTAGGTGTAGCTCATCTTAGCCAAATGGATCCGCAAATTACCAATTTAGTTCCTGTGTTGCAATCTTATTGGCTAACAATACATGTTTCGGTTATTACTGCTAGCTATGGATTTTTAGGATTATGTGCATTGTTGGGTATATTTGTACTTATTTTATTATGTATGCTAAAAATCAATGGCAAACATAATGAAAACATTTTAAGAAATATTACAGAAGCAACAAGAATCAACGAAATGGCTATGATTTTAGGACTTTGCTTACTTACAGTTGGAAATTTCTTAGGTGCTATATGGGCAAATGAAAGTTGGGGAAGATATTGGAGTTGGGACTCTAAAGAAACTTGGGCTTTAATTAGTATTTTAGTTTATGCAGCTATTTTGCACATTAGAATGGTACCAAAATGGGCAAATCAATACATTTTTGCAGTTTGCTCCATGTTTGCATATTGGGTAATTATCATGACTTATTTTGGTGTAAATTACTTTTTAACTGGTATGCATTCTTATGCAGCAGGAGATTCTGTGAAAATTCCTGATTATGTGTATTGGGGATTTTTATTTATGGTAGCATTAAGCTTAGCAAGTTATTTTAAAAGATCTTATGCAACAAAATTATAGGAAAGTTTTAAATGAATAATTCTCTTTTTATTTTTTTAGTTATAGCTTTAGTGATAATTATCATACTTGGAATTCTTTTGGTATTATTTTTCATGCACAAAGAAAAACAACCAAGCAAATCAAATCCAGCTAAAACTCCAAAAATAAGTAATATAGAAGATTTTATATCTAAAGCAAATAATGCAAGCAACTCTCAAGAAATTCAAGCTTTAATTTTGCAATTTTTAAATTCACAAAAACTAGGATCTAATCCAAAAGACAGCGCCACTAAAAGAAAACTTGATTTCATTAGTGCTATTTCAGCCAATGCTAATGCTACTCCTAAAAACATTTCATTTTTAAACAATGAGCTAAAAAAAAGATATAAAGCTTTGAAAAAAGAAATTGACGCTTATGAGCAAATAGGTCTAGCAAAAAGAAAAATGAGACAATTTTAAGGTTTTTTGATGAAAAATATTAGAAATTTCTCTATTATAGCTCATATTGATCATGGTAAAAGCACATTAGCTGATAGAATTATCAGCGAATGCGGAGCTATTAGCGATAGACAAATGAGCGCCCAAGTAATGGATACTATGGATATAGAAAAAGAGCGTGGGATAACTATAAAAGCTCAATCTGTGCGTTTAAATTATAAATTCAACAATGAAGAATATGTATTAAATTTAATAGACACTCCAGGCCATGTTGATTTTTCCTATGAAGTAAGTCGTTCTTTAGCAAGTTGCGAAGGGGCTTTACTTGTTGTTGATGCTTCTCAAGGAGTAGAGGCTCAAACTATAGCCAATGTTTATATAGCCTTAGAAAATGATCTTGAAATCATACCAGTGATTAATAAAATTGATCTTCCTTCGGCTGATATTGAAAAGGTTAAACACGAAATAGAGCATATTATAGGAATTGATTGCTCTAATGCAATTTGTGTTAGCGCAAAAACAGGTGTAGGTATAAAAGAACTCATAGAAACTATCATCACAAAAATTCCTGCGCCAAAAACTGATGATGAAGCACCTACTAAAGCTTTAATTTATGATTCTTGGTTTGATAATTATCTTGGAGCTTTGGCTTTAGTTAGAATTTATGAGGGAAATATTGCTAAAAATGATGAAGTTTTAGTTATGAGTACAGATAAAAAACATCTTGTGCAAGATCTTTTCTATCCTCATCCATTAAGCCCTATAAAAACTAAAAAATTAGAATCAGGTGAAGTGGGTGTTATCGTGCTTGGACTTAAAAATGTCGCCGATGTTCAAGTAGGTGACACCATAACACTAACTAAAAATAAAGCAAAAGAAGCCATTGGTGGTTTTGAAAAAGCCAAAGCTTTTGTTTTTGCAGGATTATATCCTATAGAAACGGATAAATTTGAAGATTTAAGAGATGCTTTAGATAAATTAAAACTTAATGATAGCTCTATCACCTACGAACCTGAAACATCCCTTGCTTTAGGATTTGGCTTTAGAGTTGGTTTTTTAGGTCTTTTGCATATGGAGGTTATTAAAGAAAGACTTGAGCGTGAGTTTAACCTTGATTTAATTGCTACTGCTCCAACTGTTACTTATGAAATTTATCAAACCGATGGAGAAGTTTTAAAAATTCAAAATCCAAGCGAACTACCTCCGGTAAATAAAATCGATCATATAAAAGAACCTTATGTAAAAGCAACTATCATAACTCCAAGCGAATACCTAGGAAATTTAATCACTCTTTTAAATCGCAAACGCGGTATGCAAGTTAAGATGGATTACATCACTCCTGAGCGCGTTTTACTTGAGTATGATATACCTTTAAACGAAATCGTTATGGACTTTTACGATAAACTTAAATCACTTACCAAAGGCTATGCTAGTTTTGATTATGAGCCTATTGAATTTAGAGTGGGAGATCTTGTAAAACTTGATATTAAAGTAGCTGGTGAAAATGTCGATGCACTAAGCATCATAGTGCCAAATGAAAAAGCACTAAGCAAGGGCAGAGAGCTTGTAAAAGCGATGAAAGAAATCGTCCCAAGACAGCTTTTTGAAGTTGCTATCCAAGCAAGCATAGGAAATAAAATTATCGCAAGAGAAAATGTAAAATCCATGGGTAAAAATGTAACCGCAAAATGTTATGGTGGGGATATTACTAGAAAAAGAAAACTTCTTGAAAAACAAAAAGAAGGTAAAAAAAGAATGAAAGCTATTGGTAAGGTACATTTACCTCAAGAAGCATTTTTAAGTGTTTTAAAAATAGACTAAATCCCTAGTTTATACACTAGGGATATAAATTTATGCATTGATATCTAAAGAATTTCCACCCATTTCGTTAATTTTTTGAGTTACTGTTTCAATAGCTTTATCAATTGTCTCATAGCTGATATCAGGAAGTTTGCCACCCCACATTTTTTCCGCTTGTGCAAATCCTGCTTTTAGGCCCTCTAAACCTTTTTGAAGTTTTTCCATGTCTTCACCAGCCCCATTAATAACAAAATCAGCCAATCTTTGAGATGTTTTTGCTACACCAAAATATCCATCTTCCCCAATAAGCTCTTTTGCTTCATCAGCATTTAAACTAAGTATATCTTTACCTTCATATCCTATAGCTTTAAAATCTACATTTGATAAAATAGCTGTTAAAGAATCCTTAGATTGAGCTCCTTGAAAAATCCCTGCCTGAGATAGACCATTGGATGAACTCATGCTAAATACTTGCTGCATAAAATTCATAGCATAAAGCTCGGTTATGCCTTTTCCTCCCATACTAGCAAGCTTACTAAGCTTATCCTCATCTATATCTTTTGTGCTATTAGCACTTTTGGTATTGGCATCTTCAAGTTTTGTATTCAAATTAGCCTTCCTATTGCTAACTTGCGACTCTACTGCCACGCGTGAATACGAATTTATTTGCATCCTTGCTCCTTTTTTGTGGGTTTATAAAAATCGTCTAAAAAAAATTAAAATTTACATTAAGAAATTTATAATTACAGCTTAAATATAATGCCAAATATTTATTGTATTTTTAAAATTTGGGTGATATAAATGTTTTTCAAAGATTTTTTCATTATCATTGTCGATCCATATTTTAAAGATATTATAGAAGGTATAGAATCTCTTTATTAAATTTATTTTATCTATAAAATTTTAAATAAAATAATTTTTAATAAGGAAAGCTATGTCAATACATAATTTTTACACTACATTAAATCCTACCAAACTATTTATAAAATGTGCTTTGCCAAACATGGCTAGCATGGCTTTTATTTATCTTTATGTGATTATTGATGGAATTTTTGTTGGAAGATATTTGGGTTCAAATGCACTTGCTGCTATGAATTTAATGATGCCTTTTATCATGATAAGTTTTGCTCTAGCTGATATGATAGCCATAGGCTCATCAGTGCAAATAGCAATTAATCTAGGTAAAGGAAAAGTTGAAAAAGCAAGAGCTATTTTTTCTTTTTGTATAGTTCTTATTTTTGCAATTTCTTGTTTAATGGGAATTTTAGGATTTTTTCTAGCAAAAACATTAAGTGCTTTTATGGGAGCTGATGAGAATATTCAAAGTTTATCTACTGAATATATGCAAATTTTTGCCACTTTTGCTCCCTTTATTATGCTAGCTTTTGCTATGGATAATTATCTTAGGATTTGTGGAAAAACTTTTTATAGCATGATAGTTAATATCATTACTGCTTTGAGTAATATTTTTCTTGATTGGCTTTTTATAGTAGTTTTTGATTGGGGGCTTTTTTCGGCAGCTTTAGCAACTTGTATAGGTATGTTTTTAGGAAGCGTTTTAGGGATACTACCTTTTATTTTTAAAGATTTAACTTTAAAATTTAAAAAACCGATAATCAAATTACAAATACTAAAAAATATACTTTATAATGGCTCATCTGAATTTTTTTCTAATATTTCTAGCTCTTTTTATACCATCTTAGCTAATGCTTTCTTGCTTAAACTTTCTGGAAGTACAGCTGTTGCAGCATTTTCTGTGATTTTATATCTTAGTACTTTTGTTTTCATGCTAGTTTTGGCCATGTGTGATGCTATGCAACCTGCATTAAGTTATAATTATGGACACAAAAATATTGCAAGAATTCAAGCTATTTTTAAAAGAATGTTTTTTGCTTCTTGGGGTGTAAGTACAATAGTGTTTTTATTTGTTTATTTTTTCAATAACCTTATAGTAAGTGTTTTTAACAAAGATAACAACCAAGATTTTATCCATATAGCACAAAATGCCTTAATATTTTTTTCTTTTTCTTTTTTATTTTCTTGGTTTGGAAAACTCTGCGCTTCATTTTTCACAGCACTTGATAAACCCTTACTTTCTTTAGGAATTTCTATTTCCCAAAGTCTTATTTTCCCATTTTTATCCTTGTTTATACTAACACAATTTTTAGGAGTAAATGGAGTTTGGCTAGCCACTTTAGTGGGTGATATTTGTATGATTTTTATTGCCTCATTTTTATTATATAAAACTTTTAAAAATCTAAACTCTTAGCTAATTTTAAACAAGAGTTTAGATCTTGTTCTTTACATATATATAAATTTTTAAAATTACGAAGTTTTAAAGCTGTACTTTGACCTATAACTACAACTTTATCTTCTTTTTCTAATGCAAAAAATTTCAAAAATTGCTCTATGCTTGAAGGAGCGCTAAAGATAAAAACACTTGGATGATGTATTTTTAACTCATCTTTTTTAGGCTCTATGGCTATATTTTCATAAACGATTAATTGTTTTAAAAGGATATTTTCTTTCAGCAAATACTCATCAAGACCTGAATTAATTTTCTTCGCTCTTAAATAAAGACATTTTTTATTTTTAAACTCAGATAAAAACTCACTAGCTAAATTTTTACCATAAGCCTTGCTAGGATATTTGACATTTTTAAAGCCAAGCTCTTTTGCAAAATCAGCACTTTTTTCTCCCACAGCATAAAGTTTAATATTAAAATCAATTTTGTTTTTACTTGACATTAATGCTTTTAATGCATTCTTGGAGCTAATGATTAAACAATCAAATTCCTTTAAATTAACTTCAAAATCAAGAAATTTAATTTCATTTAATCTTATAGTCTTAACACCATCAAATTCTTTATCCCCTATAAAATAAATCATTATTTTCCTATAAAAGTTTTATCAAAAATTGATCTTAAATTTAAAGTTGCTATATAAGGATCATTTGCTTGCATTATCGCTCTAACCACAGCTATACCTTGTATATTACAATCTTTAAGCAAATTTAAATTAACTTCATCTATCCCACCTATAGCCACAATAGGTAAAGAAGCTAAACTAGCAATTTCTTTTAATCCATCTATGCCAAGCACAACACAATCTTGCTTGCTAGGCGTAGCAAAAACAGCTCCCACTCCAAGATAAGTAGCACCTTGAGTATTAGCAAGCTCGCTTTTATGATTGATCGTAAGTCCTATGATTTTATCTTCACCCAAAAGTTCTCTTGCCTTTTTTAAAGGCATATCCTTTTGTCCTATATGCACTCCATTTGCATTCACAGCCATGGCTATATCGATTCTATCATTTATCACAAAAGGCGTGTTGTATTTTTCACACAAAGCTTTAACTTTTAAAGCAAGATTATAAAATTCTAAAGTACTAAGATTTTTCTCTCTAAGTTGTAAAATATCAATCTTAGCTTTCAAAGAAGCTTCTAAAATATTTAAAAACTCGCTTTCGCTTTTTTCACCCTTGCTTGCGACAAGATAAATTTTAAATGATTTCATATTTGGCTCTTTTTTTAATTTCTTCATCATTTAAATTATTTAAAGCATCGATTAAATTCACTCTAAAACTACCACTTCCACTAGAAAGCTCTTGAGCGATTTCGCTAGCTATGCCAAAACTAAGCAAAGCATATAAACTAGCCTGAAATTTATCTTCTGACGCTCCTGCAAAAACCCCGCACAAAGAAGCACACATACAACCTGCTCCAGTTATTTTAGTAGCCATGATTGAGCCATTATAAATTTTAGCAATATGCTCTTGATTTATAATATAATCAATTTTTCCAGTTATAGCTAAAACACGCTTAGTTTTATAAGAGTATTCTTTAGCTTTTTCTAAAAACTCATCATTAATCACAAAAGTACTATCAACCCCTCTTGCTTTACCATCTAAACCTATAACACTAGCCATTTCAGATGCATTTGCTTTAACAATACTAATGCCTTTTAGATTAAGCAATTCAAAATTAATCCCATCTCTTGCCTTACTCACACCCAAAGCAACAGGATCAAAAATTATAGGTTTATTTAATAAAGTATATTCTTTAGTTGCTTTTAACATAGAATTTGCTATAAGTTGATTAATCGTACCTGTGTTTAATACTAAGGCTGAACTTATTCTAGCAAAATCAGCTTGCTCTTCATAAAAATCAGCCATAGCAGCACTTGCTCCCATTGCTATAGTTACATTTGCACAATCATTAGCTGTAACATAATTAGTAATATGATGAATCAAAGGATTTTTTTCTCTTACTGCTTTAATAATCATTTTTACTCCTTGTCATATTGAAAAAAATGATTAGTCGGACCACAACCTTTTCCAAGTGCTAAAGAATTTAATATAGCTCCATACACATAATCTTTAGCAAGTTTTATAGCTTCATGTTTTTCTTTACCTAAGGCAAGATTACTAGCTATAGCTGAACTTAATGTACAACCTGTGCCGTGTGTATTTTTTGTATTAATTTTTTCTGCTTTAAAAATACTAAATTCCTTTCCATCATAAAAAACATCATTGGTGTTATATTTACTATGTCCACCTTTAATCAAAACACTTTTTGCACCTTCTTTGTGAAGTTTTATAGCGGCTTTTTTCATATCCTCCTCATTAAGTATTTTAAAATCACACAAAAACTCAGCCTCGGGAATATTTGGAGTAAGTACATCAGCTAAAGATAAAATTTCATCTTTAAAAAACTGACAATTTTCTAAAGGCATTAAAGCATAGCCATTTTTTGCAAACATCACAGGATCAATCACTACATTTTTAGCTTTAAAGCGCAATAAATTTTCTTTTACACAAATTATGATTTCCTTTGAACCTAACATTCCAATTTTCACAGCAGCTGGCTCTATGTCTTCATAAACTGCTAGCATTTGCTCATCTATTATCTTAGTGGGTATATCAAAACAAGAAATCACCCTTGCAGTATTTTCAGCCACAACGCTTAAAACTACACTCATACCAAATAAATTATGAGCGCTAAAAGTTTTTAAATCAGCTTGTATACCTGCACCACCACTACAATCACTTCCTGCTATAGTTAAGATAGGAATTTTAGTTTTTGTTTTTGCTTGTATCATTTTTATCCTTTTTTTATAAAAAAGGAAAGTTTTTGCAAGAATTCAAAGTTTGCATTACCAAACTTCTCAAGGGTCGAAGTTATACTTCCTCTCAGCAAAAGCTCCCCATTAATGAAAAATTATATCTTAGTTTTAATTAATCTTTAAAAATATTTTGAAATACTGCTATAATTTTGAAAAAACTACACAAAAATAAAAGGAAAAATATGACTAAAATTATTTTTGTTTGTTTAGGCAATATTTGTCGTTCTCCCATGGCCGAATTTATTATGAAGGATCTTTTAACAAAAGCAAATTTAAATAATGAATTTATTATTTCTAGTGCAGGTACTTCAGGTTACCACGATGGGGAGGATATGCATTATAAAACTAAAGCTTTATTAGATAACAAAAATATAAATTCTAAGCCATTTTGTAGTAAAAAACTAAATTTAAAAATGTGCGAGGATAATGATTTAATTATCGTAATGGATAATTCTAATTATAATGATATAGTTAAAAATTTTCCAAATGCAAAACATAAAATTCATAAAATCACTTCTTTTGCCTTAGAATTAGGATATGACGAAGTGCCTGATCCTTGGTATAGCGGGAATTTTGATGAGACTTACACTATACTTTCAAAAGCATGTTTTGGGCTCTTAAATACTCTTTATAAAAATTTATCGTTTAAATAATATTTGTTTCTTTTTTAATTTTTAATGATATAATAAACTCATTTAAAATTCACCATAACATCAAAGGAGTTTAATTAATGAAAAGTATCAAATTAAAAATTTCATTAATAGCAAACATTATAGCTATAGTATGTCTTATAATACTTGGCGTTGTTAGTTTTATTTTTACAAAAAAAGCCTTAAATTATGAGGTAGTAAAAGCTGAAACTAATTATGTAAGAACTGCAGAAAAATCAATGAGAGATTTCAAAAAGCTCAATGTGCATTCTTTGGAAAAACTTTCTCAAGCCATCTTAAAGCTTCCATATAGCGAACTTAACACTCAAGAAAAACTTATGGATAATACAGGTAATTTACTAAAAACAGTTAGAGATATGAATAGTTATTTAGCTGTTTATATAGCTCAGCCAAGCGGTGAGTTAATAGTAAGTGATCCAGATAGCGATAGCAAAGGCTTAGATTATGGAATTTACGGAAAAGCAGATAATTACGATGCTACTACAAGAGAATTTTATATAGAAGCTAGAAAGAAAAATGGCTTATACATTACCGCATCTTATATTGATGCAACAACTGGTTTACCATGTTTTACCTACTCTATGCCATTAATCAAAGATGGTAAATTTATAGGTATACTAGCTATTGATGTTTTGGTAAAAGATCTACAAAACGAATTTAGCGAACTACCAGGAAGAACCTTTGTATTTGACCAAGCTTATACTGTATTTGCCTCAACTGACAAATCATTAGTTAGCGATAAGCAAAATCCAGATATTATAACAGTTGCTAAAGCTTATGAAAAAGCTGGTGATTATAATATTTTCAACTATACCACACAAAATGGTAACAATAGATTTGGTATTTGTGTTAATGTTGATGGTTATACAACTTGTGCGGGCGAAAATATAGAAGTTATTGAAGCTCCTGCTTTAAAAATAGCTTATATTCAAACTACTATTGTTATTTTTACAAGTATAGCTAGTATCATTTTACTCTACTTCATCATCTCTTATTATCTATCCCCTTTACAAGCAATCCAAAAAGGTATCAATTCTTTCTTTGACTTC
>NZ_JAKMTD010000017.1:0-14077 GCF_025772965.1 Campylobacter sp. CNRCH_2013_0898h
CTTCTATATTTTCTTCTATATTTTCTTCTATATTTTCTTCTATATTTTCTTCTATATTTTCTTTATCTAAGCTATCTGAAAAAACTAAATCATCTTCTGTTTTCTCTTCATCTATTAACTCACTTGCTGCATCAAACATATCATCATTTTTTAATCCATTACCTAAATTCTCTTCAAAAAAATCTTCTTGTAAATTTAAATCATCTTCACTCAAATTTTCTTCATGTTCAGACAAATCAATACCTTCTAAAAGTTCATTTCCATCCAAAGGCATATCTTTACCAACAACTTCCTCATCATCAAAATTTAGTTCATCTTCGCTCAAAGCATCTTTTTGAATATCATCCAAAATCCCATCTCCACTTAGAAGATTTATAAAATCGGTAGGTAAAAACGGTTTATACAAACACTCTATACCTTCTTTTTGTTCTAGGTTTCTAGGTAACAAATAAATCAATCTATCACATTTACTTTTTAAATCATCTAAATCAGCCTCAATATCATGATCTATAATAATTACATCATAAAATCCCTCAAGCTCCTCAATACCCGTGAGCTCCTCAAAATCATAACCTAATTTTTGAACCCCCAAACTAATTAATTTTGAAACAGCTATATTGGAATTTATTAGCAAAACCCTCATTATCATCTCCCAAGAATAAAAAATACATTATTTTAAAACATTTTTAATTATTTAATGCTTATATATTAAAAAATAACAATTCCATATGCTCAAAACTTTTTACTATTAAATTTTTAAAATATTGCATCATAATAAGTAAAATAGCAATAAGAACCGCGAAAGACAAAAATATCTTGATAGGATAACCAACCACTAAAAGATTAAATTGTGGCATAGTTTTCATAAGCATGCCAAAAATCACATCTGATAGCAAAGAAATAGCTAAAACAGGAAAAGCCATAGAAAAACCAAGCACAAAAATATTTACCATAGCTTTATTTAAATAAAGCATTAAATTTTCATGTGGATAAAATCCACCTAAACTAATATATTCCAATGAATTAGATATAAAAAGCAAAATCAAATGATGTCCATCAAAAGCTAAAAATACAAGCAAAGCTAATAAATTTAAAACTTGTGAAATTACAGGAGTATTTGCACCTGTTGTGGGATCCATAACACTAGCCATTGAAAAACCCATAGTAAAAGAAATCTGCTCACCTGCCATTTGCAAAATGGCAAAAGTCATTTGCAAAATCATTCCTGCTATCATCCCAAAAATAACTTCACTTAAAAGATATAGAATAAAAAAAGAATCAGGTGTATTATTTTCAAGTTTAGCTAAAGGGTATAAAAACATTGTTAAAAACATTACCAAAGTTGTTTTTACCACCAAAGGAATACTATTATGAGAAAAAAAAGGGAAAAAAACTATCAACCCACTCATTCTAGCAAACAAAAGCATGAAAATAACTACATTTTCATCACCTAAATATTTAACAAATTCCATGGTTGTTTAAGTGAAAAACCTTATCACATTTTTTAGCAAGCTCTTGATCATGCGTAACAAAAATTAAAGCTGCATTGTTTTCTTTGATATAATCAATCAAAATATCCATTACATTTAAAGCATTTTTAAAATCTAAATTTCCGGTAGCCTCATCTGCAAAAATAATTTTTGGCTTCTTGCTTAAAACCCTAGCTATACTTACTCTTTGCTGTTGTCCACCGCTTAATTTTGTGATTTTTTGATTCATTAAATCTGCAATATCAAGTTTTTTTAATAATTCATAATCAATATTCTGGCCGCTTAAAACACTCGCAAGTTCTATATTTTCAAAAGCCAAAAAACCTTTAAATAAATAATGCATTTGAAAAATAATACCAAAATCTTTTCTACGAATTTCTAGTAAAGCATCATCATCTAAGTCGTATAAATCTTGATTATTATAAAAAACTTTTCCCGATTGAGGTTTTAATAAGGTAGATAAAATATGCAAAAGAGTGGATTTGCCACATCCACTGCTTCCGCATACTGCAATACAATCTTTTGTATTTAAAGTAAAATTTAAATTTTCAAAAAGCGGAATATCAAAACTATGGTTTAAATTTTCCGCTTTTAAAAGTTCCATTTTTAACCAATTTGTGCAGCAACTTCAGCAGCAAAATCTTCAGTTTTCTTTTCTAGGCCCTCACCTACTTCAAAACGAATAAATTCGACTATTTTGATAGTTCCACCTAGTTCCTTTTCTTTATCAGCAATTACTTGTTCGATAGTTTTTTTATCATCCATTACATAAAACTGACCCATTAAAGTAAGTCTGCTATCAAGTTGAGAGTTATCTGCTATAAAACTATTCAACTTACCTGGGATAATATTAGGCCAAATTTTTTCTGGCTTACCTTGTGCTTGAAGTTCAGCCTTAATAGCTTCTTCAGCTGCTTGAATTACCTCTTGAGTTAATTGTTTTCTGCTTGCATATTTTGGAATTTTATGCTCTGGTTTATTGGGATCTTTTAATCTTCTTCTTTCTTCATTTTCTTTTTCTAACTCAGCAACTAAAGCTTTATACTCATTTTCTACAAAATCCATATCAAGCTCTTCATAAGATAAATAACTTGGCTTCATTGCAGCAATATGCATACAAATATGTTTTAAAAATTCTCCACACTTGCTAGCTGTAGCTTCACTATCACAAGCTGCAGCAATAACCACACCAACACGACCATTAGTATGAATATAGCCATTTACTATGCCATTAGCACCTGCTTTTAAAGTAGCAAATCTTCTAACAACTAAATTTTCACCAATAGTTGCAATTTGGCTTTTTAAATACTCTTCAAATTTAACACCATTAATCTCACTTGAATGTAATTCTTCAACATTTTGAAGATTTTTAGCTTGAATATGTGCTGTTGTATCTTTTGTTAAAGCGATAAATTGTTCGTTTTTAGCAACAAAATCTGTTTCTGAGTTAATTTCACTTACAGTTGCACATTTAAAATCATCGCTTACTTTTACACTTACTAAACCTTCAGCGGCTAAACGATCAGCTTTTTTATCAGCTTTTCCAAGTCCTTTTTCTCTTAAAAGTTGCACTGCTTTTTCAAAATCACCATCTGTGTCTTTTAGAGCATTTTTACAATCCATCATACCTGCGCCAGTACTTTCGCGCAGTTCTTTTACCATTTGTGCAGTGATTTCAGCCATTATTCTTTATCTCCTTCAAAATCTTCTTCACTCATAGCTTCTTCTAAAACTTCTTTTTTTTCTTCTTCAGAGATTGGTTGTTCTTCATTTGTTTCACCATCTTGCTCTCTTAATGCTTTACCTTCATTGATTGCTTCAGCCATTTCTTGGCAGAAAAGTTGAACCGAACGAATTGCATCATCATTTCCTGGAATTGGGAAATCAACTAAGTCAGGATCGCAGTTTGTATCTAGTGGAGCAACTACAGGGATTTTTAATCTATTAGCTTCTTGTACTGCAATTTTTTCTTTAACAGTATCAATAACAAAAATCATATCAGGTTGAGTTTTCATATATCTAATACCACCAAGATATGCTAGTAATTTTTCTTTTTTTCTAGTAAGCATTAATGCTTCTTTTTTAGTTAAAAGTTTAATACTTCCATCTTCTTCCATTTTTTCTATAACTTCTAATTTTCTAATTGATTGGCGGATAGTTCCAAAATTTGTCATCATACCACCAAGCCATCTGTGATTTACATAAGGCATACCACATTTTTCAGCGTATTCTTTAATCGCTCCACCTGCTTGTTTTTTAGTTCCAACAAATAAAATTGTCTTACCTTCTGCTGCAGCGTCACGAACAATGTTATATGTATATCTAAAATATCTAAGCGTTTTTTGCAAATCAATTACATAAATACCTTTTCTTTCACCAAAAATAAATTTTTTCATTTTTGGATTCCATCTTCTTGTTTGGTGTCCAAAGTGTACACCACACTCTAATAAATCTCTCATGCTTACCATGAAATTCTCCTTGAAATAAAATAATTAGGTTTATTCCTCCGCATTCTTTAACCCATAAGCAACCTAATAAGGAAATTAATGCGTGTGAAATGAAAAAATATTATATCAAATTTTATTTTATATTTAGCTTATTATTGAAGAAAAAGAACACCGCAAGGCGTTCTTTGAGTAAATTAGTGTAGTTTAGACCAAACTGATCTTTTCCAACCTATAGCAAAAATACTTAAGATAGCAAAGAATATCATAATATAAATTCCTGTTTGTTCTCTTTCTTCTTTTTTACTATCACCAACTTTTTCAAGATAACTAATAACTTGAGTTTGTGCTTTTTCATTTAGACCAACTCTTGGCATAGCAGTTCCATGAATTTTCTTTTGAGGTTCATTGATAAAGATTTCAAGATAATGTGCGCCTTTAGAACGAATCATCATAGATAAATCCGGAGGCGTCATACCAAGATAATTTTTTAAATCACTCATATTTGAACTTGAAACAAAACCATCATATTTTACATCATGGCATCTTCCGCAAGCATTTTCAAATGTATGTTTGTTTTTAGCAAAATCAAATTCTTTTGTAATTAAAGCCGTTTTTGCTTGCTCTGAAAGCTCTTGGTTTTTAGCATATTTTTCTTCTAAATCTGCTTTTAATTTTGTATCAAATTCCTTCTCATACTCACTAGCTGTATTTTTAAAGAATGCAATTAAATCTGCTAAATCTTGATTATCTTGTGCTTCATCACCACTTAAAGGATAAGCAGGCATTAAGAATGGATTTTCATCATTAAATTTATGTGAAATTTGCAAAGCCTTAACTGGATCAACAATCAGTGCTGCTAAAAATTTCTCATCATAAATAGCACCCGCATCACTTAAATCAGGAGGTGTTACACCTAAAGAAGAATCTGTAATAGTAGCAGGAATTCCGACGGCTTTCACACCATGACATGCAATACAATTTCCTTCAAAAAGCTCTTTTCCTTTTTGTGCATTACCTTTGCTAAAATCGATTTTTGCGATTTTTTCCCATAATTGCTTGGTAGCTTCTTCTTGGCTTTTAGCAAGCTCTAATGCTTTTTGAGTATTAGCTATAGCTTTTTCACTTCCTGAAGCATTAGCATCTATTGCAGCTTTTTCTTTTAAAGCAACTTCGCCTTTGGTAAATTCTGCATCAGCTTTTGCAAAGTCAAAATTAACTGGAGTTGAAGGAGGATTCATCACTGAATGTGCATAAGGCTCAACCCCCCAATAAACTAAACCTGTGAAAAAGACAACTACAAAAAATATTTTTAATTCT
This sequence comes from Campylobacter sp. CNRCH_2013_0898h, assembly GCF_025772965.1. Classification (NCBI taxonomy): domain Bacteria; kingdom Pseudomonadati; phylum Campylobacterota; class Epsilonproteobacteria; order Campylobacterales; family Campylobacteraceae; genus Campylobacter; species Campylobacter sp. CNRCH_2013_0898h. Next base: position 5,255 of record NZ_JAKMTD010000017.1, read on the forward strand.
CTCATTATTAGCCCCTTTTTCTTTCCATGATAGTAATAATTGGTAAGACTACTAACAATAATAGTAAAAATACCATAGAAGCATAAAATCCTATCCAAGCATTAATTCCCGTTGGAGGAAGCTTTCCATAAACTGTTAGTACAATTAAATCTATCAATAACACCCAAAACCATACAAAAAACATTGGTCTTTCGTGTGCTGGTTTTACAACATCACTTCTATCAAGCCAAGGCAACAAGAAGAAAATAATTTGTGCTATACCAAACGCTGCAAGACCTATATCAAAAGCTTTAATGCTTCCAACATCAAAGAAAAATCCTCTTAAAACTTCATAACTCCATAAGAAATACCACTCAGGATAAATATGAGGAGGTGTTTTTAAAGAATTTGCTGGGTCAAAGTTAATTGGATCCATTGCGAAATTAAATTTAAAACACACCAAATAGAAAAAGAAAATCATAAATAACGCAATATACATAAAATCTTTAGCTAAAAATCCTGGCCAAAAAGGAATAACTTTAGAACCTTTTGTATCACCTGCTAAATATTTTTCAGCTTCCAAATCAAAATCAATTTCTTCTGAAATTTCATTATTTACATGAGGAATTCTTAAAGAATAAAAGTGGAATGCAATAATTGCTAAAATTACAATTGGCAATAAGCACACATGCAGCATAAAAAATCTAGTTAAAGTTGGATCTGATACTGCAAAATCTCCTCTTATCCAAATAACTAATGCATCACCTATAAAAGGAATTCCGCCAAAAAGCTGAGTAATAACTTGAGCAGCCCAAAAACTCATTTGTCCCCAAGGTAACATATACCCACTAAATGCTTCTGCTGAAAATACAACAAACAAAAGCATACCGCTAATCCAAATCATCTCACGACCCTTTTTATAAGAGCCATAATAAATTCCCGTTAACATATGGATATATATGATTAAAAACACAACTGAAGCAGCCACACCATGCATATGACGCCAAAGCCAACCATACTCTACTTCTTGCATGATAGTTTTATTAACACTATCAAAAGCCAAAGCCACATCCGGCTTATAATACATTACTAAAAATAGACCTGAAATAAATAAAATAGCAAAAAGAGTTGTCAAGATAACACCCATTGCCCATAAGAAGTTAATTTGTTTTGGTATCCAATACTGAGCCATTAAAACATTAAAAAGCTTATTTACAGCTAATCTTTGATCAAGCCAATCTATAATACCACTAGCTTTTTTTATCTGTGCCATATCAAGCCTCCGCAATCATTTTTTTATATTCTGGACCTTCTTCGCCTAACACTAATTTAGTTCCATCAATTCTAAAAGGAGGAATGTCCAAAGGTCTTGGAGGAGGACCAAATACATTTTTACCACTAGTGTCAAATTCGCCACCGTGGCATGCGCACTTAAACAATTTCTCACTTGGAGCATAAGCTGGAATACAGCCTAAATGCGTACAAAGACCAATAACTACAGTATATGCAACATCACCTACAATAACATCCCTACTGCTATCTTTTGCCATATCCGCATCTTTTTTTAAGATAAATATAGGCTTTTTACGCCACTCGATTGTTCTTAATTCGCCTTCTTTCATACCAGAAAGATCTACGGTAGTAATACCTGCTGCTTTTACACTTGGGAGCGGATCCCATGTTTTTTTCATTGCAACTAATGAAAAAGCACCACCCACAGCAGCTACCGTTCCAAAGGCAAAGCCCATAAAGCTTCGTCTACTTTCAGATGTAGCCATTTTACTTCCTTTGTTTTGATTTATTTGTTGTAAAGTATAGCAGTTTATCTAAAAAATAATAAATTTTTTCTTTATATAAAAAAGCTTTATTTAAGATATGCAAGTATTTATTTAAAATAACAGAAGTGTATTTATTTTCAAATCAAAACAATAGATAAGTTAATATCATCTATTGTTTTTCATTTTGATATAAATATGCAAAATATCTAAAGCAGCAGGGGTGATGCCACTAATTTGCGAAGCAGCAAAAATAGTTGGCGGATTAAATTTTTGCAGTTTTTCCACCACTTCATTACTCAAACCACTTACACTTTTAAAGTCAAAATTTTCAGGAATTTTTAAGTCATTTAAGTTTTTCATTTTTTCTATTTGTGCTTTTTGCATTGCTATATAATGATAATATTTTGCTTCATTTAAAATTTCATTTAAAGAATACTCATCCATTTTTGCAAACATTTCATCTAGAGCTTTTAGTTTTTCTATATTAAAACTCGCTCTTGCAACAATTTTTTGCAAACTTACTATTGAGGTAATTTTTTCTTCTTTAATGCTTTGCAAAAATTCATTATTTTGATTGCTTGGTGTCCATGTAGTTTGAAGTAAAAATTCAAGTCCTTTCCTAACATTTTGCTTTATATTATCAATATATACATAGTCTTCTTGACTTAAAAGTTTAAAATTATGTCCATATTCTCCAAGTCTTAAAATAGCATTTTCTTCTCTTAAGAGCAGTCTATATTCAGCTCTTGAAGTAAACATTCTATAAGGCTCTTTTGTGCCTTTCATTACTAAATCATCGATTAATACCCCTATATAAGCCTCATCGCGTCTTAATACAAAAGGCTCTTTTTCATCAATTGCTAAAACCGCGTTCACTCCTGCCATAAAACCTTGTGCAGCTGCTTCTTCATAACCAGTAGTTCCGTTAATTTGCCCAGCACAATACAAATTTTTAATCTTTTTAGTTTCTAAAGTATGTTTTAACTCCGTTGGATCAATATAATCATACTCTATGGCATAACCAAAACGCGTGATTTTAGCATTTTCAAAACCTTTTATACTTCTTAACATCGCAATTTGCACTTCATAAGGAAGTGAGGTAGAAAAGCCATTGATATAATATTCAGTAGCATCTTTAGTTTGTGGCTCTATAAATAAATGATGACTTTCTTTATCACCAAAACGATTAATCTTATCTTCTATAGATGGACAATATCTTGGACCTATACCTTCAATTTGTCCTGTAAAAAGCGGAGCGCGGTAAAAGTTACTTTTTATAATCTCATGTGTTTTTAAATTTGTTCTTGCTATATAACATGGATGTTGATTAGGCTTGAAATTTTTTGTTTTAAAACTAAAGGCCTTAGGATTTTCATCTCCGGGTTGAATTTCTAAAACACTAAAATCAATACTTTTAGCATCTACTCTTGGACAAGTTCCTGTTTTTAACCTCCCTACTTTTAAACCACTTTGTTTTAAATACTCACCCAAATTTACAGACGCAAGCTCACCTACCCTACCTGCTTGAAGCTTAGTTTCACCTATATGGATAAGTCCATTTAAAAAAGTTCCTGTTGTAAGTATGATTTTTTTAGCAAAATATGTATTTTCTAAATTAGTTTTAACGCCCTTAACTTCATCATCTTCTATAAGTAAAGACAAAGCTTGCTCTTGAGAGATTTCTAAATTTTCAAGTTTTAAAAGCTTATTTCTAGCACAAATTCTATAAGCATCCATATCAATTTGCGCTCTACTTCCGCGAACTGCAACACCTTTGCTTTCATTTAAAATTCTAAATTGAATTCCAGCCTCATCGGTAATTTGTCCCATAAGCCCACCCATAGCATCAAGCTCTTTTACCAAATGTCCTTTTGCTAAGCCGCCTATAGCAGGATTACAACTTGCAGCACCAATTTGCTCGATTAAAGTAGTTAAAAGTAAAGTTTTTTTGCCCATTCTAGCAGCCCCGGCACTAGCTTCAACTCCAGCATGCCCGCCACCTATTACGATTATATCATACATATTTTGACCTCATTTTTATAAAAAAAGCAAAAATTATATAATATTTTTTAAAATAAAACACTAAAAATACTTTTTGAAATTTAAAAGTTTTGGATAAAATCTCATAAAAATTAAAGGTATTGAATGTTTAATGGATTAATCCGCGAATTAGCCTTTGTCAAATCATATCAAAACAACACTTTAAGATTAAAAGCAAGTTACAAACCAAAACTAGGCGATAGTATAGCAGTTAATGGTGCGTGCTTGAGTGTAACAAAACTTTTTGATGATGGCTTTAATCTTGAACTTTCTTATGAAACAAGAACTCATATAGCTATTGAAAATTTAAAAGACTATGTGCATATTGAACCTGCATTAGCTTATGGCGATAGAATAGATGGGCATTTAATGCAAGGACACATTGATGGTATTGGCGAAATTACTAATATTTCTAAAAAAGAAAACGGAGTTGATTTTTATATTAAATGCCCTGATAATATACAAATTTATATGGCAAATAAAGCAAGCGTAGCTATAGATGGAGTAAGTTTAACTATCAATGAAGTTTTAAAAGATAGTATTCGTTTGACTATTATTCCTATAACCTTTAATGAAACCTTGTTTAAAAATTACACCATAGGAAGACGCGTGAATATAGAAAGTGATCTTTTAGCAAGATATATACACAGACAATTAAATTATAAAAAAGAAATCTCATGGCAACAAATAGACAAGATTACATCACTTTATTAGAAAATGATTTTGCAAAAGCTTTTGTAGCCTTTAATCAAGATTATAATATTTTTAGAGCAAAAATTTGTAATAATATTTTTCCTCGGGAAAATTCTATAAAAAAGTGCGTATTTTTAAATCAAATTCATTCTAATATCATCACTCAGTATAATAAAAATTTTCATTTTAACGCCGATGGGATGATTAGCAATGAAAAAAATATAGCTTTGTGTATTTTAAGTGCTGATTGCCTGCCTTTGCTTTTATATGATGATAAAAATAAAACCATAGCAGCTTTGCATTCAGGCAGAAAAGGTTGTTTTGAAAATATCTTAAAAGAAGCTGTTTTGAAAATGCAAGAAAGTTTTAACACTCAAACCAAGAATTTAAAACTCATCATTTCAGCAGGAATTTGTGCTAAAAATTATGAAATTAATAGCGAGGTTTTAAACCACAGCAAAGAAAATTTTGCACATTTTTTACATAAAAATAAGCTTGATTTAAAAGCATTAGTTAAATTTCAAGCAAAAGAATTAGGTATTAATGATATTTTTGATATCAATCTTTGCACCTTTGATGATGAGAGATTTTTTTCTTATAGAAAAAATCAAACTCCAAAGCGCATTGTTAGCGTGATTTTTTTAAAGGATTAAAATGTATGAAGTAAAAAATCTACTTGCTTTAAAAATTCTACAAAAAGCTAGAGAATTTGGTGATAATGACTTAAGCAATGAACTTTTAATCACTCAAATGCTAAATCATACCCCACAAACTCTAAATCAAAACGATACTAAAAATTTAAATGAATTTATCACAACGCTTATAAATGCCAAAGAAAAAGCTAAAATGAGCAATAAATAATTTTAATTTTTCCAAATTAAAATAAATTTTGTTCCTTTCTTTAACTCACTTTCTACTTTTATTTTTATATTATGTTCTTTACAAATTTTATCTACCAAAGAAAGTCCTATACCAAAACCACCTTGATTTTCATTAAATCTTGAATAACGCTCAAAAATATTAGCCAAATTTTCCTTTGCTATACCACAACCACTATCTGCTATTATAAGTTTTTGCTCTAAAAGTGCTATTTTAATATGTCCATTTTTTATATTATATTTTATAGCGTTATTAACAAGATTATCAAACATTTTAAAAAATTGCTCTTTATTAGCATAAATTTTTCCATTATCCTCTAAAACAAGTTCTAAGTCAATATTTTTTTGCTCTAAAAATATCTTGAAATACTCCATTCTTTCTTTAATCAAATTTTTTAAAAATATCCAATCCTTTTTAGCCTCATAAGCTTGAGAAAAATTTAAAAAAGTTAAATCTGAATACAAATGACTCAAAGTCAAAGCAGCTATTTTTACACGCTTTAAAGCCTTAATTTCTTCAAAATTCTTTTTTCTTTCTAAACTCTCTACACTCATTAATATTGCACTAATTGGGGTATTAATCTCATGAGTGGTATCTTTTATAAAATTATTTAAAAACCTTATTCTTGCTTCTAAAGGCTTGAGTGCAAATTTAAGTATTAAATATCCTACCAAACTAACAAAAATCAAAGAAAGTACCATAGCTAAAGCAACTTTAAATCTTATAAATCCAAGTTCTTTAGAAATATCATCACCTTGTATTAAAACTCTTAAACGATTTACATCTCCTAATATTTCTAAAGCACTTTGATTTTGATTATCAGCAAGTAACAAGCTATTTAAATTTATATCAGCTACATAAATCAAAGTGTTATTGTTATAAATATTCGCATTATTTAATTTAAAAAAAGTTGTTTGAGCGGGTAAATCAAGATTAGAAAAATAAACCTTAGTTCTATCAAATATTGCAAATTTTACATTAGAAATTTGAGCTATTTTCTTAGCACTTTTTCCTATGGGTTCAAAACGCGATTTTTCCATTTGCAAAATCACAAAACGATGTTCTTGTCTTAGCTTTACGCTATATTCGCTTATTAAATCTTCTATTAACTTAGCATACCATATACCAAAAAGCACTACAAGAATACTTCCTACACTTACTAAATACAAAGAAAGAATTTGCCATGCAACGCGCTTGGCTTCATGCATAACAATACCCTCTTCCTCTTTGATTGATAATGCTTTCTTTTCCTAAAATTTTTCGTAAATTTTTCACATAAGCTCTCAAACTAAGCTCACTTGGCTCTTGATCATATTCCCAAATTTCTTCAAAAATATAAGCAGTATCTATAAATTTACCTTTATTTTTCAAAAGTAATGATAAAAGTTTTAATTCTTTTAAAGGTAAAGACAATGGCTTATCGTTTTGATATAAAGTTTGCGATATAAAAGCAAATTTAAAACCATTTCCCAAGTCCTCATAATCTTCATTTTTATGCGCAAAAGAACGCTTTAAAATAGCATTAATCCTTATTTTTAACTCCTGCAACTCAAAAGGCTTTTTGATATAATCATCACAACCACATTCAAATCCTTGTTGTAAATCCATAGTAGTGTTTAAAGAGGTCATAAAAATAGCTGGGGTATATCTACCTGCTTCTCTTAAATTTTTAAGCACACTAAAACCATCTCCTAAAGGGACTTTTACATCAAAAATCCATAAATCAAAATTTTTCTCATAAGCTTTATCTTGCGCATCTTGAGCATTATCCACCAAAATCACTTCAAAGCCTTCTTCTTCTAAAAACTCACCAACAATTTCCCCTAAGTTAATATCATCTTCTAGTAAAAGAATTTGCGTAGCCATTTTAAGCCTTTTATGCTATTTTAATTTAGATTATTATATTTTTTTTATGTAAATTTAGTGTGAATTTAGCATATTTAAAGGCAAGTATTTATAAAATATTAACTATTTTATTGAAATTTAGGATTTTATTATGTTGCCAAATTGGGATCAAAAATATAGTATTAATAATGAAAAAATTGACGAACAACATAAAAAACTTTTTGAACTTGCCGCCAAAGTGGAAGAAATTTCAGATAGGCCAGTTTATCAAGTCGAGCTTAAAAAGATAGTTGCTGAATTTTTTCACTATATTAAAATTCATTTTCAAGATGAAGAATCCTATATGGCTGAGATTAATTACCCTTATCTAAATCAACACAAACTCATGCATAAACAAATCACAAAATCCATGATAAAACTCATACAAAGTATAAAAAGTACAAATGATTTAAAAGAAAAATTATATATAGTAGTTAATTCATGGTTGATAGAACACATCATTCAGCATGATATGATGATAGAACATTGGCGTCAAAACACCCAAGCAAAGAATTCTTCAGATACTTTTGAAGAAGAAGCTCCAAAACCAAAAAAATTCTTATATCAATGTCAATGCGAAGGAAAAACACACAAGGTTCCTTATGATATTCATTTAAAAATGCAATATTCTAAAGTGCAGTTTAAATGTAAAGAATGCTCTGCGAATTTAATACAATACAAAGAAAAAATAGAAATCTAATAAAAATTAATAATAATTTAAAATATAGTAAACTATAATGCTTATAAAACTCTTCTAAATATAAACAAGGAGCTAACATGCTACCAAAATGGTGTAGTAAATATAGTATCCATAATGAAGAAATTGACAGACAGCATAAAAAACTTTTTGAACTTGCTGCAAATGTCGAGATGATTTCAGATAAACCTGTCCATAAAGGACAAATTAAATTTTTACTTGCAGATTTTTTTAATTATATGAAAGAGCATTTTGCCGAAGAAGAAAAATACATGGCAAAAATAGGTTATCCTGAACTTTCTAACCATCAAAAAATTCACAAAAGTATCATCCAATCTATGATTGATTTAATTCAAAATCTCAAAAGCACAAATGATCTCAAAGAAAAACTTAATGTCATTGCATCAAAATGGCTTTTAGAACATATTTTAAGAGAAGATATGAAGATAGAAAAATGGCATCAAGCACAACTAAATAAAAATGCCAATACTACAACTTTTCAAGAAAATCAAGAAATTTATGAATATATTTGCTCTTGTGTAAATAAAATTCACAAAGTTCCTTGCGAAATTCACCAAAAAATTCAATTAAACAATGCAAGTTACAAATGTAAAACTTGTCAAGAAGCTATCAAACTAAAATAAAGGCTATAAAATGAATAAACGCTACACTTTAACTCTTCCATTAGAGCTTTATGAACGCTTAAATCAAACTGCGAAATTTTCTAAAAAGAAAAAAGCTGAAATTTTACGCAATGCTTTAGAAAATTATCTTGATGAAATAGAAGACTTTGCTCCAGCCATAGAAGCTTTAGAAGATTTAAAAGTTGGAGATAGTAAAAAATTAGATAACATTATAAAAAAATTAAAATGT
>NZ_JAKMTD010000018.1:0-13977 GCF_025772965.1 Campylobacter sp. CNRCH_2013_0898h
GTAGGTTTTTTTGACTTTGGAAATAGTATTCTTCCACTTTGTTTATCTACATTTAATATAAAACCTTCGGGTGTATAAATTTCATAAGTTTCACTCATTTTTATCCTTTCATCCTATATACAAACCATCTTCCATGATTATAGTAGTGGCTAATCTGCCTATGAATTGATTAGAATAATCTTGGGATTTATTATTAGTAGTTAAATTCTCAATATTTTTATAATATCTTTTATTTTGATATATTATTTCATCACCTTCTTCATTTACCCCCTTATACATCACTTCTAAATTATGCTGTCCTATAGCTTCTAAATTTTCCATTAATCTTCTTGCTTTTTGTCTATCTTCTATGAACTTACCCTTTTCATCTTGAGTAGTATTATAAATACCATTTGCATATTCATATAAAATTTGTATAGCATCATTATAAGCTAAGATAGGGTGTTGTTTTATCACTGGGTGTTGTGTTTTATACTCTTCTTTTCTTTGAAAATGCTCTAGCTTATATATATTACAATTTCTAAGTTCTATATTGTTTTCTTCAAAAAATTCCATATCGTTTAAGATGTATTTACCCTCATTGATCTTATCTTCCTTAAAAGCACTTCTTTTCTCATCTAAAATAATATAAGATAAAAGTCTTTTTAAGGCAAATTCCCTAGCTTTGCTTGAAGTCGTAGCACAAGCAATACTAGGATAATAATTAAGCCCACCTGTGCATAATAAAGAACCAAAAATAAACTCAGATAAATCAAAACTCATAAATCTAGAATTTATCAATAAAGGATAGGTTAAGTATTCTTCTTTTTTTACAGCTAAAGGAAAATCATAATTGTAAGTAAATTTTTCATACATTAGTTTTTCATATAAAATTTTTAATCTTTCATAATTTGTAGGCAAAAGTGTATCGATAAAAGATCCTGCTAAATTTTTTAACACATCTACACTTAAATTTTTACTTACTTTAATAGAAAAATCGATAGCTAATTGTTTTTTTACTTTTGATATCAAATGAATTTGCTTAGCTTTATCCAATCTTGAAAAACTCTTTGACTTTTTTAACTCGCTTGCATATTCTAATTGATTAAAATAATAATAATTTGTTCCTATTTGATATAAAAAAAGCTTATTGAGTGGCTTTTTACTTTTTGGATTAATTTTTATAAAATGTCCTTTAGGATTAAGTGCATAAAATATCCCTAGTTCTTTAAAAAAATGTGCTTTAAAACTAGAAAATAATTTATTGCCATAATGCTTTTTATCAAAGCTTGAATTTATAAAAAATAAAATCATTTTTTTAAAAAAATCAGGCTGGCTCATAAAAAATTCTGCAAAAGGAAAAAGTTGCTTAATGATATTAAAAAAAGTGATATCTATGGATAATTTTGCAAGTTCATTATCAAGCATAATTTCTTGAATACTTTTATCTAAATCTTTTTTCAAAGGAAGAGTTTTGTCTGTTTGTGTATTTTCTTTAAATTCAATTTCCTCATCAAAGCTTTCATTTAAGGTTTTTAAAAAATTCACATAAGTTTGATTTTCTTCTTCAAAATCATTTTCAAACATAGCTTTGGCTAATTCATCTAAATAGATAATTTCATCTTCTTTTTTATTTTTATTTAATTCTTTAGATAAAAAGATGTAAATTTTTTTATCATTATCATAAAAATAAATGTCATCAGGGATAAATGAAATATACTCATTAAAATAATTTGGTATTTTAATCTTTTGGTAATTAAGTGAAATTTCTTTATCACCATAATCTGGATTTGGAATTACAATATTTTTAACACCAAGAGAATATTCTTGTGTAAAAGCTAAGTCTTTTTGTAAAACATACAAAGTTAAAGTCAATAAAGCAACCGTTAAAGGTGAGTATTTCTTAAAATCTACATTTTCATATGTTTTGGATATTGATGGCTCTAACTCAAGAAAAAATTGCATTTGATCATAATAAGAATTGATATTATCTAAATAATTATTAAAAAGCCCGATATATTCTTTTACTTTTTCTTTTTCTTTTTCGCTAATTTCTTCTAGTTCTTTGGGTAATTTAAAAAAGCTATCAATATAAGCAAAATCTTGCTCAACTGATTGTTTTACACTCTCTAATAAATCAAGTCCTATCCAAGAAAGTGTTTGATTATAAAAATTAAAATACCTTTTATATTTTTGATAAATCTGTCCATCAAGTTTCACAAAAGGACAAAGTTGCAATACAAAATCATCTTCCTTTTTAACATCTCTTTCTATAAAATAAGAACCATAATCTCTTTTACTAGGAAATTGCTCTTTTAATCCAAGTTTTTCATTTTTTGTAAGAGCTTTAGGGCGATTTTTTATTATTGCTCCTAATTTTTTTTGATACAAATCTTCACAAAGTGCTGCATTGTTAAGCTGTGGTGGATTGGTAATAAACAAATAATTTTTACCCATTTTTGTTGTATTGATTTGATCAGTATTTTTTTTATCTAGTATCATTTCTACTAGTATGGAAGAATTTAAATCAGGATATTCTGCATAAAAGAAATGATTAAGTTCAGAGATATTTGAATTGATTGCTTTTTTTAATGTTGTATCAAAATTTTTTAAACTAGAATTAATCAAAAGCGTATTATCTAACTTTTCATTTTCAATTTTTGGATTATTTTCTAAAAAATGATCAAAAATACCTTGAAATTCTTCATCTAAAATAACTTTATAAAAACTATTTTTATAAAGACTAATAGAAGGTACATTAGAATAAGATGAAAAATCTAATAATACTTTATCATCTATAATCAATACATCAGATAAAATTTCTTCATTACACAAAGCGATAATAGGATAAAGCTTACTAGTAATAAGCTCTAAAAGTGGATAAGCAAAATCATAATAATATTTTTGTTCCTTATACTCTTGATAGTCAGAAGAAGAATTATAAACTTCAAATAATGTATTTACAACAAAAACATAAGGATTTTTTTTGACTAAAGAGATAGGTTTTTTAAGATTGGTTACAGAATCTAATATATTAATAAAAAATTTTGCTATAGCTCTAATAATTTGCTTATATTCATCATCATTAGATTGAGTAATATTTTTTAAAAATGTATTAAAAAGTGTATCTAGGGTAAGTTGTATCTTTGGTTTAATCTCTTGCTCAAAATAATCAGATTCTTTGATATTTTTTAATAATGTATTTAATTCTTTTTGAACTCCTTTTAAAAAATTTTCAATATTTTCTTCATTACTCTCATCAATAATTTTATTGAGCGTTTTATTTTTGTTTTGATTGATTACATCATTTAAAAAATTTAAATTATTAAAGATAATTTTTTTAATACTAGATAAATTTTTATCAGAGCTAAATTTTTGTTCTTTTGTGATTTCATCTTTATTAGCTTGATTTAAATGTATGATTTTAAAAGTTTTTTTCTTGTTAATTTTAAATTTATATTCAATAGTATGTAGTGTCTTATACAAAGAATTCTTAGCTTCTTTATATCCATCAAAATCACCACATATAAAAATAATTTTATTAGCATTTTCGGTAAGATTTTTTAACTCAATTTCCAAATTATGATTTGATGTAATTAAGGTGAAATCTTTTATTTTCATATTTTAATCCCATTCACTACTACAAATTTACAAACATAAAGCTCTTGTTTTCTATCTTCATCTTCTAAGATCTCATCTAGTCCATTTGCGATTTGAAATTTTAAATTTTGCATTTTAGCAGGAGCTAAAAAACTAAAATGATATTCGTTTAATTCTTTATTATCTTCTAGGGAATTTTTGATGATTTTATCATACTCATGTAGCTGTGTAAAATACCCTGCTCCTAAATCTTTATATTCAAATTCTTTATAAGCACTTTTATAAACTTTAGCAATATTTTTTGGGATAATAAAATAAAGTTTGATTAAATTAGTATCAAAACTAAAATTTAATTCTTTAAATTCATAATCTTTACTAAAGTCTTGTTTGAATTGATTAAGAATATTAACATCTTCTATATCTTTTAAATCTTTTTGATCTATATTTAATTCACTTAAAGCTTTATTTTGTTCTTTTTTTTCATTATTGATCAAAAGATTATAGATAGGTAGGTTATCTTTTTGAAATCTATCACTTTTATAATGAAGTCTTATTATGGGCTCTTTTAGCTTTGTTTGGTTTTTGCTTTGCTTTGCTAAGCCTTCCTTAGGATTAAAACTATGATCAAATTTAAACTTAGTAGGTACAAAGCTTACTTTTAAAGGAAAGCCTTTATCACTAATACAAGCTGAGATGAGTTCTTGTAAGATTACATATTCATTATTAACTTTCTTTTGAGATAAAGAGCCTTTAACATCTACTACCTTAGTGCAAGGATAGCTTACATTTGCAATGGTATTAGGACAGCCACTTATGCTAGAATTAAGTAAATCACTTTCTAGCATAATAGGCACACCACTATCTTTAAAAGTTTTTCCTTTGTTTGATTGAAGTATGACTTTACCTCCATGGATACATTCTAGGTTTTGATTTTCTAAAAGAGCATGAAGTTTAGCTATAGCTTGTTTTTTATTTATCTGTATGGTTTTTTGTTCTTTTAGAGTGTTTGAAATCAAATCTTTATACTCTAAGCTTTGCTTGCTTAAACATTCTAATTTGATATTTAAAGAATTTTCTATAATAGAATAATTAAGCAAGCAAAGTTCATCATTTTTATAAAAGATGCTAAGTTTTCCTTTGCCACTATCTTCATCTTTAGGAGAAAAATAATAACTAGGTGTATCTTGTTTTATAGCATTATCTTGATTTAATTCTCCAAAGTAAAAAGGATTGTTAGGAATTTCACTTGAGCCTGTAAGGAGGGTGGAGTTTAGGAAGATATAAGCTTGGTAGTTTTGGAGTTCTTCAAAAGTAAAATCTGTCGTTGCTTCTAATTTGTAAAGTTCATCATAAATACTTTGACAATCAATGATGCTTTTATTTTCACAAAATAAATAAATACTTTTTTTATCTTTATGAATAGAATATAAAAAGTCTCTACCTATCATAATTTTCCTAAATAATACCTATTTTAGCTTTTCCATTAAAATACAAAGCTTGTGATATTTTACAAACTCCACCTAAATATTGCTCATCCCAAATTTGATCTTTTATTTTATAACTTTTTGAATTATATCTGTATATTTTTGTTATATTATTAATATTTTCAAGACATTTCATATCTTTATAAACCACAATAAAAATTCTAAATTCCCCAATGGCAATTTTATGAGCTAAATTTTCTTGATTATTAACAAAGGAACTATCTTTTCTGTATTTATTAAAATCATTTTTATCAAGAATTAAAATATATTTTTCTTTTTCATGTGCTTTTAAAATAAAATCTATGATTTTTGTTTGACTAATGGTAGGAGCTTTGTAGCTTGTATAATAATTATCTCCAACCTCTTCTAAAATATCATTTGTTTCTTGCATTATGGTGGCTATTAATGAAAGAAAATATTCAAAATGATTGATTTTTTTTGGAGAGCTTCTTAAAAGCCCAAGAGGTCCATTTTTAAGAGCGAAATTTTTATTATTAATAGCATTATTTTTTAACACAAAAGTTTCTGTATATATTTGAATATTTTTCATAAAATGATTAAGATACTCTATACATTCACTAAAACTTTTATCTTTGACTTTGTTATGGTTAGCATCTAATTCTAAAAGATAGGAGTAGAAGTAAAGAGTTTGAGTTAGGGGGATTATGGAGTGAGAATCTTTACCCGTATAGATAGACAGTCTATTGTGTGAGCCATATTGAGCAGAAGCGATGATTTCAATTTTACCATTATCATAAATGTGAGTGATTTTTTCTGAAATATCTATAGTGTATTTTCCTAAAAGATCTTGCATAATTTTTATTGTATTAGGGTTGATAGCTATATTAGGAAAATTCCAACCATAAACACTAGGGGCATTAAAAGTATAAACTTCATTAGGACTAAAAGATAATTTGTCTTTATATTTAATATCACAATATATCAAAGCCATTTGAGCTAAATACCCACCCAATGAATGTCCTACAAATATAATACTTTTGTGTTTATTTTTGATTATTTTGTTTACTTGTTCTAAAAATTCTAAAAGAGAAGAAGATTGGAGATTGCCATTAAGAGATAAGACTAAGTCTTGGGTTGCATCTAAAGCGGTTTCCCATGTCGCTTTTAAATCTTTAAAAGAAACTTCAGTTCCCCTAAATCCTACAACAAATTTATCTTTTTCTTTATCATAAAACAAAGTAGCACTAAAGCCACTTGTAGTGTTAGGCTGATGAAATTGAACCTCATATCTTTGAGAGAAATTCCTAGCTTGTAATTCTCCAAATTCTCCATTTAGTTTATCAAAATTTGTCTTTTCATCAAAGAAATTTAATATTTTTGATTGCCAATCATTATCTTGTCTTAAATCAATCAATACTTTTTTATCTTTATATTTTTGACTGACAATATGTTCTAAATTTACTTTTATTTCTCTATAACCTCTAAGAGAATTTTCTTCTTGAATTTTTTCTTGATTAGAATCTAACTCAAATATATTTCTAGTATTTAAAAAATCAAAATTAAAATAGCTAGCTTGTGCAAGTTCTGCATAATCTTTTAAATTATTGATTTGAGTTTTCATTTTTATTTCTTTTAATTAAATAAATTATTGCAAATATTACAATATGTATCACAATAATAATTAAGTACAACTTAAAATTACTATTATTTCTATTAATCAATAGTAGCAACAAATAACAACAAATAACAACAAATAACAACAAATAACAACAAATAGCAACAAATATATTTTTTGTTTTTCTTGCTTTTTTATAAATCAAATAATAAAAATAAGGCAATAATGGAAAAAGATAAAGTATAACAAGAAAAAAGAACATTTTAGTAAAAGTTGCATCATATGCCATATAATAACCTAAAATAGCCCCAAATCCCCAAATTATAATCCAAATAATATATAGATTTTTTAGTATTATCACACTACTTCCTTTTTTTGTTGAAATTTAAATTATTATTAAAAAATCAAAAAAACCAATCTATACAAGTTTAGCGTAATTTTTGAGATTGTTAATTTGAGCTTTATTACTCATTTTTTAAATCCATATAGAAAATAAAAAGATATAAAAAAATGTATAAAAAAATACAAAATAATAAAGAAAAATAATAAGAAAGTTCTTTTCTAAATTTAATAGATATTATTAAAAATAATATTGTATAAATGCCTAATATTATTACATAATTAAAAAATCCCCCCGAGATAAAGAAAAATAAAGAAAAATAAAGAAAAATAAAGAAAAATAAAGAAAAATAAAGAAAAATATTTTTGGATTTAATAGTTTCTTGTAGTGTTAAATATGATATGTAAGGTAACAATGGATAAGAATATATAAAAAATGCAATCTTTAACATATCACCAAAAAATTCTATATCACTAAAATAAGCATATAAAGAACTAAACAAAAAAATAATTCCCCAAAACATCCCCCAAGCAATGTATATTTTTTTTAATAAACCCATTTATTTTCCTTTTTATATTTTTAATAAAATTATCCTACTTTTTAAAAATCAAAATATAATTACACTAGGAACCATTCCAACCATAAACACTAGAGGCATTAAAACTATAAACTTCACTGGGACTAAAAGATAGCTTATCTTTATATTTAACATCACAATATATCAAAGCCCCACTTAAAGTGTTAGACTAATGTTTTAAAATACAAAATCAATAGTTCTTTTACTCAGTGCATCATTTAACCCTACCCTGCTAATATCATTATCCAATGTTATTTCTTTACTATCAAAACAAGTATTTATAAGAGAAATACAATATTTAGGTTCTATTTTAACTATTTTATTTTGTTCAAAACGAGCTTGTATAGCACAAGCATAAGCTGTGTTTGTATTTTTAGGTTTTACAATATTTTCCCTTTTACTATTTTTCATAACAATATCTTGCTTTAATTTATCACCAAAAGTAAGTTTATCTGCTTTATAAATATTATTCTTTTCATCTTGCTCTATATTTTCCCAAACATATTACAACATAGCATAACTAGCATCTGCTATATCAGCATAGTCTTTGATTTGAGAAATAAGTTCTTTAGGGTTCATCAGTAACTTTGTCCTGTATATTTTTCATCACTTTTTATAAATTTACCATTAGTAAAATAATGAAAAGATCCTCCTCCTGCACTTTTACGACTAATACTAGAAAAGCTAAATCCTCTTCCTTCATCTCCAAATAATCCATAGCTTTTTACTTTATAATCTATCATGGTAGCAAAAACAATAGGATATTTTTTACCCTCACACACATAATAAGTTGTCATACCTAAATAAGGTCTTAATTTTTTATAGTTTTTTTCACCCATATATGCTTTAAATTGATCTTCATAGTATGCAAATTCGGGTTTATCTTTGAAACCAAAATCAGCTTTACCTTTATATCTATAATCACTACGATAATATTTACAACCATTAGAAAGGACTTGAGGGAATTTTTTTTCTATGACTTTTAATTGATCCCAAAAATCATCCCCTAAAGACATTTTTTTCATTGCCTCTCCTTTCTTTCTTTCATTTTCCAATATCTCTTCTCTTATTTTTTTATCAAAGATATAAATTCCACCATAATTACTTGCAAGAGTTTCTAATTCACTTGCTTTATTTTCTTTAAAAGCACATGCACTTAAAGATACTAAAGAAAACAAGCTTAGAATTATCATTGTGATTTTCATTTGATACTCCTTTTTAAAATTAATTTTGGAAAATTATCTTACTTTACTTTGAAAAATTATTTTTCTTTGTATTTGTTTAAAGACAGTAAAGTCAAATTTTCAAATATATTTTGATCATTTTTGATGATATTTTGCAAGGCATTTTGCAAATAAGTCATAAAAATATCTTCTTCCATCTCTTTAAATACAGGTGAATACAATTCTTTAGTAATTAATTTTAACACAACAAGATTAATTAGTTTTGTATCTTTAATAAGCGGAATTTTTGAAATAACCGTTTGAAAATCATCTATATTTAATTTTTGGAAATTATCATTTAGTATTGTTTTTTTACGATTTTGTGATAATTCATTTTGCAATTTATCTAAAATTTTTCCTATATTTTCATAAGTAAAATCTAAATTAACAGAAGAATTAGATTCCATAATAACTTCAGAATTTTTAATATTATTATCCTCTATAAAACTATAATCTATTTTTGTTTCAATAAGTTCTTTAATGTTTTCTTTTGCCTTAAAATCTAAACCATCTATTTTTCCTCTAGGTTTTAGCTCTATTTCATCCATCTGTGTGTGTTTTTCTATTTCTTTTATTTCTTTTGCTTGCTTTAAAGTTTCTTGTTTAATCTCTTTTGAATCAACAAAACGCAACTCAATAAGACCTAACTTTAGAACATCGCCTTTGTTGATAATAATTTCATAACCATCTTCCAATCTAGAAAAAGAATTATTATAAAAAATATCACTGCATTCTATAGGCGTCATAGTAAAAAAACCTTCTTCAAAAGTAATCTTCATATGTTTTTCTTTAACAGAATTATTTTTATCTTGTATCCAAAATAAACATTCTGGACTTGATCCAACAAGTCCACCAGTTTCATCAAATACACAAGCTACTGTTTTTGTAATATTTTCATCAATATTTTCAATTATCAATCCTATGGTTTCTTTATCTATCATTTTGAGCCTTTGTTATATTTTCTACTATTTTAAAATCACTTAATATCATAATTATATTATTAATATCTGAGTTGTTATTATTAAGTTTGAAATCAAAATACATTTTTTTATTGTCATTAAATAAAACACTGTAAGATGAATTTGAATTTTTACTTTCCTGTAATAATTTATACCAAGCCCATTCTCCTTTATATGATTTTGTGTAATTTATATTAGCATCTAAATAAGAATACGCAGTGAAATCAAAACTAGTTCCATTGTTAAATTCATCAGTTATAACATCTAATTTTGTATGCAATGTGTGATCATATATAATAGAAGTATCATTATACTGAACTTTTACAAAAGAAAAATCGGCACTTAAGTCAAGACTTTGTAAAGTAAAGCGCACTCTCATTACATCATTTGCATTTAGCATTAACTCTGATAAATTACCAGCCTTAGTAATAAAATCCAAAAATTCTTTGGAAAAAGTTAATCTTGAGCTAAATTTAGAATTAATAGAGTAAACATTTTTTCTTTTAATTAGAACATTTGTTAAATATTTTTCATAAAACTTATTTAAAATTCCATTTTTACCAAAGAAATTTTTAAAAGAATCTATACTTAAATCTTGTGAACTTAATAAATTAAAAGGATAAAAAGGAGCTATATCATTAACAAATGGTGCATAAACCTCATTCAACCAAACAGTATTAAACAAAGAAACTCCATGGTTTTCTATAATATTCCAAGCATACAAAGAAAGAGTTGCATAATATTTTTCCAATTCACTTGGTAAATTTTTAATATTTTGTTCAAGAGAACTAAATGGGTCGCTAGAATCTTTACTATCGCTTAAAGCGTATTTTATTTTTTCCTCAATAGTTTGCGAGTTATTTGTTGTAAAGTCAGTTATTTTTTTATGAATATTAGACAAATCTGTATTTATTAATTCCATGGTTTTTTGATGACTTCCAACATCTAAACCTACAGCAGTAGCACCCGTATTTAAAATAGAATTTTGTTCTATAATTTTATGATAAGCATCAAACGAACTGGTAATCCCCATAAAACTTGTCTTTATTTCAGCAGCATTAACACCGAGATTATATGCTTGAGTTAGTAAAGTAGCATCGTTAAGATTGGTATTTACACTAACAATTTTTATAAAATTCATTAAAGGATTTTCTTTTTTAGATAGTATATTAAGTTCATTTAGCATAGAACTTTTGGAAATAAACTTTTTTGGTGCAAGTGAATTTAAAATTTCTTGCCATTTATTTTGATATTGCGTTAAATAAATTTTAATAATTCCCATTGCCATATTGCTTCTATTTTCAGAATTTGACAAATCATTTAAAATCCACGAATCAATCTCAATGGCTTTATCTATTTTTACATTTAACGTTTGCAAAAAGTCAGCCATACCTTTTTTTGTGTAAATTTCTTCAATACTATCAATTTTAATAGACTCTGAGAAAACATTATTAGCAGCAAATCCTAATTCATTTTTAAAATTATATACTTTATTGTTTTTATCTAGAATGATAAAGTTAAGTAAAGTATATATTCTTTGAATTTTTGCTACATTATATAGTTTTTCAATAGATAGTTTAACCGAAATATCATCTTGCTGAGAAGTGCTTAAGTCAATCTTTTGAAGTTCATCGATACCAGATAGAAAATTTTCTTTAGAAATTTTATATTTTTCTAAAAAATTCCAATTTTCATTAATCCATATTTTTAATAAATCTTTATCAAGATATTTTTGCTCAAACAATGATTTATATACATATAAAGTTTTAATTAAGTTATCATAATTATCATCAGTTTGTAATATTATTTCCATTTCTTTTAATAGGGTATTTTTCAACACATCTTCACTAATTTTATAATATAAATTTTGTGCTTTTTTAAAGCCTTTATATGTTATGTTTAAGCTAAAATATTCAAACAAACTTGCCTTTTCGATTAATTGTGGATATACACTTAGTATATTTCTTAAATCAACTAATAATTTTGCTTTCTCTTCTATACTCATCATGGGGTAATCTTGCATATTTTTCAACAAAAATGAAAGATCAGTATAAACACTTTGAGATATTTTCTTTTCTTGCTCACTTTTAAGAATAAAATAAGATGAAATAAAATAAGTCATACAACTCAAAAATATAGTTAAACCCACAAGCGATATCTTTTTGTAAAAACTTTTAATTCTACTTAGCGATGAATCTTTAAAGACAATATCTTCAAGCAAAGACTGAACAAAATAACTTTGCTTGCTAAAAGACTGTTTTACTTGAGCTAATGGTTTTTTTATATTATACTTTTCACAAATTGTATCAAGCATAAAATTTCTTGGCACATTTTCTTGATAAGCACTTACATAATATACCCCTCTTAAAACTGAACTATTTTTTAAAATATTTTCATTTTGGAGTTGCACGATAAAGTCTTTGCTCAATACAAATAAATTATCCAACTGCTTTAAAAATAAATAAATTTTATTTTTTTCCTCTATAGTGTATATAGAAGAATTTTTATCAACAAAACGTAAAAACAAAGATTTGCTTATCTCTTCAAAAGACTTTTGAATATCTTCTTCTTTAAAATGTTCTGCAAAACTTACACCAAAAGCTTTTTTTTGAATTTTTTCATTGAAAATATCAAAAAATTCTCTCATACCTTCTATCAAATCTAATTTTGAAAAAACAACATAAATAGGTAATTGTACACCTAAAATTTTTTCACACTCATGCACCCTTTTTGTTAAATAACGAATTAAATTATTAGAATATTCTTTTGTGTTTTCCAAAAACAATCGAGTATCAATTATTAAAATAATGCCATTTAATTTACTATGAAAATAATTCTTATTTAAAAATTTTAAAAAATTTTGCCAAATGCTCTTTTTAATTAAAAAGTCTCTATTTTTCTCTATATCATCTTCGGGTAACTCATCGCTACTATTAGGATGAAAAAAATCTTCTTGAGAAAAATAATTTCCTTCAGTATCAAGCAAAGCGCCTTTCTTGGAAACATATAAGCTAAAATTATTGGTAGACTTATGCATCTTTTTATATGATTCTAAACTATCACTTAAAGGATATTCTATATCAGAATAATTTATAAAAGTACTTTTACCAGCACCTTCATTTCCCACAATAACAACAAGAGGCAAATTTTTAGTGTTGATATCTTTTTTCCATGTTTGTTTGGCATCTTTTAATGCGATAAAGAAATTTCTTTTTGCTTTGTATAAAAATTCATTAGATTCTTTTTTAATTTCTTTAAGTCTTATTCTTTTGTCATCCTTAAAAGATTTTATAAAATTACTTAAAGGCTTTAAAAGAAAAAACAAAAAAATACAACACCAAAATATAAAAATTATCCCAAATCTTAAATAAGAATTACTAAAAACATAAATTTCATTAAACGCAAATAAAGAACCATAAGCCCAAAAAAATAAACTTAAGACAACTAAAATAATAAGTATTAATGTGATTACAAAAATCCTAGATTTTAAAATTTGCATTATTTTTTGAAACATAATTTTTCCTAATATAAATTCAAATAATTTTTATTTCTATTTATTAATTTTATATTATTTTTACTTATTTTGTATTAAAATATTAAAAGCTTTTAATATAAATATAAAGTTAAAATTATAATCATAAGGAAAAACATGGCACAACCAGCATATATCAAAATCGAAGGTTCAACACAAGGACTTATTTCAAGTGGTGCTTCTACAGAAGCAAGTATAGGAAATCGCTATCAAGCAGGACACGAAGACGAGATTATGGCTCAAGAAATTTCTCATATTGTAACAGTTCCAGTTGATCAACAAAGTGGACAACCATCAGGACAAAGAGTTCATAAGCCTTTTACTTTCACTTGCTCTCTAAATAAAGCAGTTCCTCTACTTTACAATGCACTTACAAAAGGTGAAAGACTTCCGAGTGTTGAAATTCATTGGTTTAGAACATCAACAAGTGGTGGACAAGAACATTTTTTTACAACTAAATTAGAAGATGCTATCATTACAGATATTACCTTAGTAATGCCAAATGCTCAAGAAGCAAACAATCATGACAAAACAGAGCTTTTTAAGGTATCCTTAAATTACAGAAAAGTTATTTGGGAGCATACAGCGGCTGGAACAAGCGGAAGTGATGATTGGAGAGAAGCAAATTCGTAACACAATAAGCTCATTGTTAAACAATGAGCTTTATATGCTATTTAATATCCTTATCACTTTCATTAAAAATAATC
>NZ_JAKMTD010000019.1:0-11900 GCF_025772965.1 Campylobacter sp. CNRCH_2013_0898h
TAAGATAGAACTTATAAATATATTAGAAAGTTTAAGTTTATACAATCTTTCAACTTTAATGCAAGATATACAAAAAAGATACTTAAAACTAGAATATAACTTAAAAAGCTTTGATAAAGATAGTATCTTTTTATCTAATATGATTATGAATGTGAGATTGAAGTAGAGTTTTGGATTAATATAAGCTTGTTGTTAATTTATGGTTATTTTCATAATATTGGGTATTATTAAAATTTAATAATATCAATAGTTTAAATAATAAAAATTCAGATCTTATGTATTTGATTTTTATATAGATGAATAAATGATATATTTTGATAAATATAAAAATTATTCATGAAGTTTAATATGTATTATTTCGTAATTTTTTATTTTTTTTCCTAAAATTTTACCCCATCCTAATTTGGAGTGAGAGTAATCTCCTAGCTTAAACAGCATTCTTTTATTAAAAATAATTTTAAGATATAAATCAACACAAAATTCATTGTTAGTTAGAAATAATATACTTTCTTTAAGCTCTTTGTATTTTTCTGCGTTTGGAAAGTATTTTAAAGCTTCATCATAGTGTATATCTTTTATATAAATAGCTATTTTATTTTGGTAAGATAGAAATTTTTTTCCTAAGATTAGATTTTTTCCTAAAATATGATTTTTACTTCCTAATTTATTTAATTGTATGTGTCTTATGTAAATTTGATGGGGTATATTTTCTATAATATTTAATTGATTTTGTAAATTAAAAGTGATTTGTAAAATTCTTTCAA
The DNA here is from genome assembly GCF_025772965.1 of Campylobacter sp. CNRCH_2013_0898h. NCBI lineage: Bacteria > Pseudomonadati > Campylobacterota > Epsilonproteobacteria > Campylobacterales > Campylobacteraceae > Campylobacter > Campylobacter sp. CNRCH_2013_0898h. Next base: position 765 of record NZ_JAKMTD010000019.1, read on the forward strand.
TATAACTTTTAGGTCTTCTTAAACTTAGTAATAACGGTGCAAAAGGCAGATATCTCTTTGCAATTTTTGTGTCATTGATACCTAACATAGAAAATAGTATTTTAGAAATTCTATCGTTGAAGTTAATATCAAAACTTTTTGGATAATTGTTAAGAGTGGTAATTTCAAAAAAAATCCAAAGAAGATGGTGATTGAAGAAATCAAAAAATAAACTCCATCCATCCCCGCCATCCTCATTCCTAGAGAGCTTGTCTAGTATATAAGAAGGGAGTTGTGATGTATTACCTTGTAGACCCATAAAATTAATCATAATTTCAATGGGAAAATCACTAATATTTTTATTGAATTTTACATATTCGATTTCTTTGTTAGGATGCATTAGGGCATTATTTACCCTTAGAAAAATATCTTCTTTGGGATGATCTTTTAATAATTTTTTAAGAAGTTTATAAAAGGTATAAGAGTTTGCATTGTTCATAATATAGGTTTAATTCCTTTTTTAAAAGGATAATGTATAGTTGCTTTTGAGTTTATGCATTTAATTTTTAATTCACAAAATGAATTAATACTCACAAAGGATGATAAAAATTCTGAAATTATTAATCCTAGCTTATAAACTTCACCCAAAGAATAAAATTTAGAATCATCTATACTTATAATACTCATAGTGCCTTTTTTTGTAATATGCTCATCAATTAAGTAGCTTGGTTTTGACTGTATGTCAATTATTGAAGAGGTAAGTAATTGACATACTACTTCAGAAGTTTTATCATCGGGAAAGCTATAGCTTTCTAAAACTTGAAAAAAGGATGTTTTTGTTAAAAGAGTTTGGTAACTAAATGACAAAATAGAAACTAATTTCCATAAAAGATCACCATTGGTTTTAACTTGCTTAATCGGCGTTGGAATGGTAATGTTTTTCGTAATAGCATCTTTATAAAAAGGTATAAGATTGATATCGCCTATTTTTAAACGGGTCGGTAAATTTTTATTACAGCATAATACATCTATTGTGATTGTTTCATTTGTATTGTTTGAGGAAAAAAACGATATTTCTTTGAAGTTATCTTGCTTGGAATTTGATTTATTTGTAATGTAGTAAAAATCTTGTATTTTATTTTGCATAAATTCAAAACGTTCAAAATTTTTATAATTTTTTAAAATTCTACTCCCGCTGTCGCTATTATGTGCTTTGACTTGTTTTATTTGAACTATATCATATGCATTTAAATTTGTTCTATCGATGAAAATTCTATATCCATTTTTCGAGTGATTATTGATGATAGGTTCTGCTGTTTTTTCGAAAATATTAATGATTGGTGTTGTCGATAATGAGAATAATTCATTTTTTATAATACAATTTTTAGGAAGTGTCTTATTAAATTTAAAAAAAATGCTAATTAACTTACCTTTACACTCATGTAAAACATCCAAGCCTTGTATTGAGATAAAATTAAATTTTTCAGGCAAAAAAAAGTATTCTCTTAGCAAGGAAAAAGATTCAAATCCTAAGTCATTATAAAATAGGCAACTTTCGTTTGGCTTTAAACCCATAGTTTTAATATTATGGGTATTTATTTTAAATTCTTCTTTTGTGTCATGAGATATGACTTTTATTTCTTCTAAATATTGATGCATATAAAAAAGTAATGTAGATGATGTGTAAACATCATCCCCTAAGTATATACTTAGTTTATCTAAACCTAGATGTTCTATGTTTAAATCTTCTCTACTAACTCTAAGTTGTATATCTAATGTATGATATTGTCTTTCACTTCCTAAAAAAACATTCTCTATATTTAATGGATATAGATATACATCATATACTGTTTTAAATTCACATTCACATTTTTCTATAGATACAGATTTAACTGTACTATTTTTAGGAATAATTAATCTGTTGAGTTTGCTGTTTTCGCTAAATTTGAATTCTTGCATACACATAGAAGGTAGAATGTTGGTGTAATTTGGAGAAAGAATATTAATTAGAGATTCTGCAATATAGGGTATATTTTGATCTAATTCTTGATGAATTTTAGAGGTTAATATTGCTAAATTTTCAATAATTCTTTCTATATCTGGATCTTTACTATCGTAAGATAAAAAAGGGGTTAACTTGGGAAATTTATCTATAAAAATTTTCCGAGCATGATTAAGATAAGCAATCTCCTTTTGATAATAATGTATATCATCTTGTGTCATTTTAGATAACCTCGCAATATCGATTATTTTTAAATATAATTTCAATTGCAAATTCTTTAAAATTATCATTACAAAAAACACATTTTAGTAAAAATGAAAGTTGCCAAGGTTTTAAAGAATCATTATATGTGATAGAATTAATTATAATTCTTTTTTCGTATTTACTTATGAGTTTATGAATTTCTTTTGCCATGTTCAAGCAAAGTTCTGTCGAGCTTAAATTTAGATTTTCCATACTAGATAATCCAAAATCTTCAACACTTAAGCAGTCATCAAGTTTTGCATTAAGCAAAACTTGTATATTATTTTTTATTTCTTGAAATTCATTTTGATAAAAAGGGATATTTTGATATTGCTCATCCAATGAATGAATAATTTTATCCAACAAAGACATTTATTATTCTTTATCCAATTTACCTACTAAAGATAGTTCAAAATTTCCACCCATATATTTAAAGTGAGGACGAACACTCAACCCAATCTTATACCATCCAGGCTCCCCTGGTATATTATCCACTTTTACTTGAGCCCCTCTAAAAGGTCTTCTACTTCTAACCTCTGCTGGTGGATTTTCTTGATCTGAAATATATTGTCTAACCCATTCGTTTAAACCATTTTCAATATCACTTCTTTCCTTCCAGCTTCCAATTTCTTCTCTTTGTAGTACTTTTAGATAATGTGCTAATCTTGAAATTAAAAATACATAAGGCAATTGAGTGCCTAAGCGGTAATTTGTTTCAGCCTCTTTTCCTTCTGGTGTGTTTGGAAATATTTTAGGTTTTAAAGCAGAATTTGCTGAAAAAAATGCTGCATTATTGGTGTCTCTTCTTAGAGTTAAAGTTATAAACCCATTTTCTGCAAGTTCATATTCTCTTCTATCTGTAATCAAAACTTCAGTAGGAATTTTAGCTTTTAAGTTTCCAAAATTTTCATAAAAATAAGTAGGAAGATCTTTTACGCTTCCACCGCTTTTTGGTCCTATGATACTACCACACCACCTGTATTTAGCAAAACTTTCTGTTAATCTTGTTGCGAAAGCATATGCTGAATTTCCCCATAATAGATGATTGTGAGATGCGTGAACATTTTCTTTGTAATTAAAGCTTTTGATGGGATTTTCTTCACTATCATAAGGCGATCTTGTCAAAAACCTCGTAACCATTAATCCTGTGTATTTAGAATCTTCATTTTCTCTAAAAGTTCTCCATCTTGTGTATTGTGGACCCTCGAGAAGACTTTGTAAATCCTGAATATTAGCTAATTCTGAATAATTTTCTAAACCAAAAAATTTAGGTCCTAAAGAAGTTAAAAATGGAGAATGACTCATTGCTGCTATGCTTGACATTTTATTTAAAAAAGTCATATCTGGACTTGTAGTGCTTAGTTGGTAATCACCAATTATAGCACCAACTGGTTCTCCACCAAATTGTCCATATTCTGAAGAATAAATATTTTTATAAACAACACTTTGGGTGATGTCTGGATTATTTTCGAAATCTTCTAAAACTTCTTCTTTTGTAATATCAAAAAGATTAATTTTAATATTTTCATTAAAATCAGTTCTTTCTACTAAGAAGAAAAGTCCTCTCCAAGTCGATTCTAATTTTTGAAATTCTTCATTATGTAAAATCTCATCCATTTGTTTTGATAATAAATCATCGATATGGGCAATCATTTCATCAAGTGCAAATTTGTTGATTTTATCTTCTATGTTATCGCTTTCAACTATTGCGGAAATAAATTCGGCTACTCCTCTTTTTGCTATACTATAGCTTTCATCATTTCTAGCATATTTGCTTTTTTCCATAATACTTTCAATAATTGGAGTATCAATTACTTTATCTTTTGACATATTATGTTTCCTTTATTCTTCGTTATTTTCTTTTTTGATTTCTAAAAGCAACTGCTCTTTGGTTTTTTCATTTTTTAGAGCATCTAAAACAGCTTTTCTAAAATTTGGAATATTACCCATAGGTCCTTTTAGAGCCATTAATGCTTCTCTAAGGCGCATTAGTTTATTTAACTCTGGCACTTGTTGCACTATATTATCAGGCGAAAAATCTTTCATACTAGATATTTTTAGGTTGATATCTAATTCTTCAGCGCCTCCACCCAAAGTATTTTTAACATTAAATTGGGTTTTGATGTCTAGTTTTTGCATAACTTGATTAAAATTTATTTTGTTGATAGACACAACTTCCCTATCTTCTAAATTTTGTCCATTTTTACCTGTTAAATTAGCCATTATCATAAGTTTTAAAGGTAATTCTATCTCTGCATTTTGCCCGTTTGTTTTTGCCTTGTAGGTTATATTTATGCGTTCTTTTGGTGCACTTGATCCATCAGACATTTTACTTCCTTATTTTTTGAATTAAAATTTATTTTTTAAATTATACATAAAACTAAATAAAGAATAACTAAGTTTATATTTTTTTATTAGTTTTGTTTTTTGCATAATTATACTCATCACTTAAGTAATCCTTTAATAAGGTTTTTTCCATAAGTTCAACTAGTTGTAAGTATATAATTTTTGCATTATTTTTCATATTGTTTGTTTCAAAAACTTGTGCCATGGCTATTAAAGAATTTATATTACAAAATAAAGAATTATTATAATTTTCATTGTTTATTTCAATGAGTATTTGTTCTACTTTTTTATTTTTATCGGATGTAGTGAGTGTTTTTTTATTAGTTTCTTGATTTTGTTTTACAAAATAATTAAATGTATCTTCTTTACACATTAATTCGCCGTTGTCAAATCTTAACTTGGTAATATCTTTGAATTTGAGAATAAAATTGCAAGTTAGTAAATTTAAAATTTTCAAGGAGTGTTCTTTTTGATGATGATGTAAAAAATCACAAAATAGTTTAAATCCTTCTATCCAGAAAGGGTTAAGTGAAAGGTTGTTGATAAAACATTTTATTTGATCTAACTCATTCGTATTTTTATCTAATAGTAATTTTATTAAATTTCTATCAGGATATCTTACTTTAGTGACAAAATCTGAATGCGGTGGAAGGGTTTTTAATCTTCCCCAAGCTGCTTCTGCAAACAATGAATAAGCATTGGTATTTTCAATGTTATTTTCTAGTAATTCTATTGCTAGATTATTTAATAATGTTCTGTATTCTCTATCACTAAGATTAGATAATTTTGTGTTTTTTATATCGATATTTACTTGTGTCACTGGAGATTTAAGAGGTGATTGTTTAGTTTGAGTTATTTCTTCTTTAATGTTTAATTTTGCAAAATTACAATTTAAAATTTCGCGTAATTTTTCAAAATACTCATTTAAACTTTTAGCTGCGACTTGTGAGCATTTTGGTGAATTTTTATTAAATTCATTAATAAAATTTTCAACAATTTGTTTGTATTTCTTTTTTTGATTTAATAGTATAGAAGATGTTTTACTTATATTTTCAGGTTTTTCTCGAAATAATTTTTCTGTAAAAATTATTATTTCTAAAAATATTTTAAAACACTCTTCGTTATTTAATGCTAAACATGATAAAGAAAAGTAAGCGAAAATTTTCATATCCATCGAGTTGTTTTGTAAAATATCTAATGAGTATTCATATACCTTATCCCATTGTATTTTTTCATGATTTAATGTTTTGTATTTTGTCATCTCTTCTTCAAGTAAATGAAATATCTCTAAGTTTTCTAAATTTTCTTCATAATGATCACAGAAAATCATTTTTTATCTCCTAAGCACTATTGAAAGTTTTTTTAATTATAATAAAAAATAAAATTATAGTGTTATTTATTTAAGTATTTTTTTAAGGATGGGAATGAGAAAAATTTTTGTTATGTTGCTCATGGGGTTGTTTTTAAGTTCTTGCTCTAGTGTTGTAAGTGTAAAGATTGATAATATAAAAAATTCTAATTTAAATAGTAGAAATGATGATGTTCCTTTGACTGTTATTGTGTATCAACTAAAAGATGTAAATAAATTTATAAAGGCTAGTGATTTAGAGCTGATTAATAGAGAGGATGCTATACTCGGTAGAGATAAAATTGACTCGATTAGACTACAAATTGCCCCTAAAGATAATATTATTGCTTTTAAAGTTATAGATGAAGAAGTGCCGTATATTGGTATTTTGGTTTTATTTGCAAATAATACTAAAAAGGTAACAAAAATTTGGGCAAAAACAGATGATGCTAATGGTTTTGGAACTAAAAAAACATTAAAATTTGAAATAACAAAAGATGGTATTAGACATATTTAATCTAAGGAAAATATAATGGCAGATAAGCTAAAAGTAGCTTGGTTTAATGGGCTAAATATTGATAAAATTCATTTTGAGCAACAAGAACGATATTTTGAAAGAAATATTAATCTTAAGACAATTTCAACTTTCAATAATTTATATGGAATAATTGATTTAGAATTTTCCAATGAAATGTTAATGCAAGGAAAAATAGCACTTAAAAGAATTTCTGGAATTGCTAAAGATGGTAGCATTTTTAATGCGCCAGAACAAGATGAGCTTCCAGAGCCTTTGGAAGTTAATTATGATTCTTTGGTAAATTCTATTATTGTTATTAAAATTCCTATGGGTTTATCCTCTATAGCAGATATATCTTTACACAATAATATACCTAATTCAAAATACATTAGTTTAAGAAGTGTTGTAGCTTCAAGAATATATGATGATAATACTAATGATGTTTTTAAACATACTGATTTGGAAGATGAATATGAGAATGATAATATTACTTTCTCTCAAGAAAAAATAAGCATTACTTTAGCTAGTTTAAGATTGAAATTGGGCTTTTTAGGTAGTAAAACTCCAGATGAACTTGAAATTCCTATAGCAAAAATCAAAAATATTGATTTAAATAAAAAAATAGAGTTAGATGAAAGTTTTATACCCACTTGTTTAGATTTAAATAAATCTTCGTATATTAAATCATTTTTAGAAGAAATTTCGCATTCAATTAAACAGCATAAAGAAATACTCACTGAAGTATTTAAGGGTATAGATCAAACTAAAAACACCTTGGATTTTAGTACATATTTATCGCTTAATCTTTTAAAAAAATGGTATTTTATTTTTTCATATATAATCAATAAAGATAAAATACATCCTGAAAATTTATATGAAAAATTAGTTGATTTTCAAGGAGATCTTAGTGCTTTTGGTACTGAAAGCTCCTTTTCTGATTTTATAGTATATAATCATGATGACTTGACTAACACTTTTTTACCACTTACTAATCAACTGAGAGTTTTATTTGCAAAAATAACTTCTCCAAAATATACTATGGCTCAAGTAATTGACAATAACAATGGATTTTATGATTTGTTATTTGACAATCCTACGGTTATTGAAGAGGGTGAATTATTTTTAGCTATTAGTGCTGATGTTAATCATGAGTATTTATTATATAATTTTAAAACTCAAAGTAAAATTCATACTCAAAGTAGGATAAAAAGTATAGTAACAACACAATTACGAGGGATAAACATAGAGCAAATTTCAAATATTCCATCTTCTATACCTTATTTAAATGGTTATATTTATTACAAGTTAGACAAAAAAGATGAGCTGTTTAAATACTTTAAGGGTGAAAATGTTATAAGTTTATATCTAACAACAAATATAAAAAACCCTGATATAAAAATGTGGGCTGTATTTTAAGGAGTAATATGCAAAAAGAATCACATTTTAAAGAAGGATCTTTGCTTTTAGAAAGTGATTTAAAAGGTTTAGAAATCAATAAAGTTGTTGATAATTGCTTGGAAATTCTTTTACTTGTTTATAGATTATCTAAGGTTCATTCTTTGGATACTGCTTATATAGAGAATTTAAAAGAAAAGCTTGTGAATGAAATTTTGGTTTGGAGTTCAAGATTAAGTACTTTTAAAGAGTATGATGAGAAAGATATTATAAAATTAAGATATTGTTTATGTGTATTTATAGATGAAAGTCTAATGAAAAATGATTTATTTATTAATAGCTCTTGGGCAAATCATACTTTAACCGTGAGGTTATTTGATGAGACTCTAGGTGGTGATAATTTTTACGATATAGCGCTTTCTTGGTTGTCTAATCCATCCAAAAACAAGGATTTTTTGGAATTCATATATGTTTGCTTGATTTTAGGATATAGAGGAAAATATTCTCATGAAAAAGATGTTGAGGAAAAAATTATTTATCTTTGTAATAATATAGCATCGGCTTTAACTCCTCTTATAAATTTAACAGATGAGACAGCTTTTGATAAGGCTTATAATGGAGCTAATAGGGAAAAATTTTGGCAGTATTTTCAACGCAGATTTATGAAATTTACGTTAGTTGTTATACCTATTGGATGTATTTTAGGTTTTTTTATTTTTGCAATTTTTGATTTACAAACTCATAATATTAAAATCGATTCTAATATTAGCAGTTTGATTAAGAATATAGAAAAATTATAACTCTTCGTTTGGAATGTTTAATTTTAACTTTTGAAACATAATTTCGTTCCAATGTTTTGGAAGATTACAAATTTTTGGGTAATATTTTTGAAAAAAATAAATAAAAATTTGAGGATTTTCAGCTAGAGAAAAATAAAATTTTCCTTTATTTGAAGATAAAATTTTACCATCATGGTTAATATTAGGGCTATAAAATTTATATCCTTTTATTGGAGGCATTTTTTTAAGGAACTTTGAATTTGGATAGTGTTTGAAAAATTTTAAATAACCTTCGATATAACCCACCCCATATTTTAATGGATTTATATTGGTATAGAAAAAATCAATAAAAGGGATATTAGAATTTTCTCCATAGTAAGGATTTGGTATAAGATTGATTTGTTTTTGATATAATTCTTTATATGTAGTGTAAGCACCGGCATTAAAAAGTAATTCATTTTCATCTTGAAATTTACCAGAAAAATATGGAATTAAAAAGTCATTTAGACTCCAAACTAAATATTCGTAAAAAAGCTCATCGCTAAATGTAATTTTATAATCTTGTTTAGATAGTGTATCAAGTTGATTTAATATATCGTTTTTATGGTTGTTTTTGTCATAGATTAAAGCGGTAATGCCACTATTTTCATAAATTTTATTAAAATAATTTTTAATTAAGTTAATGTTTTTGGAATGTAAATCATCAAAATATGAGTAAATTTGTTCTTTGGATAAGATTATATTGTTATTTTGCCTGAAATATTGCACTTTGTTGTTTGTTATTTCATTAAGCCAAAAATTATTTAATTTTTCAAAATTAATATCAAAATTACTTGCTATAAATTTTGGAAACAAGTTGTTTTTTTCTTCTTGAAATATTACCTTTCCTATATATAAAATAGCGGTTAAATCATTAATTTTTTTATTATATTTACTACTATAGAAATTTGAAATATCGTTTATTCTATCTTCAACACATAAAATATTTGTTTCTATGCCAAGATATATGGTTTTATCTAATCTATTGTTAAAAGCATATTTTTTTAAATCAGGAAGTTTAATTTTCATTCTTTAGCCTAGAAAATCTATTATTTTTTCGACAAATCTTGCATCTCTTTCATTTGGTTGTATTTCGTAAGCATTTTCTTGCCTTTCTTTGTCATCAAATTTATAAAAGCCATCAAATAAAATTTTATAATCATCGCTTATAGAGAATCCATGTGCATAAAACAAATATCCTCTTAAAATACCTTGTCCCGGATAATAATAAGTTTCAACATAAAAATGTCTAATCTCGTGAATCATAGTTTTTATTATTTCTTTTAAATCATGTAGATTATTTTCATTAACACGTATGCGTCTTTTGTAATATTCTCCCCATTCTTCTTCGTCTCCTTGGAAAAAATCTATTTCACCATTTTTTGTTATTAAATTTAAGTCTAATTTTTCACATATAGCGGTTGCAATCTTACTAATTAAATTTTTATAAATTGCTATATCCAATTTTTTACCTTGCATCAATTCATCATATTTTTCTTTCAATGTTTTAGGATTGTTTTTTTCTATAGGGCAATTTAGCAAAACATCTTTACAAGTTTGAAAATAAAAATCTCTATCTCTTTGATAGTCTTTGAAATCATTTTCCACGCTATCTATGAAAGATTGACTACCTAGGTCAAATCTATAGTAAATATAAGCAATTTTTCCTGCTATTTGAGGATTATTTTTACAGAATGAAAAGAAATTTTCTCTCATAATAGTAAAGGTATCACCTATTTTTTTAGATAGACATTCGAAAAATTTAACAGCATCCCAAACACTTTGTATGTGTGATATTTGGTTCCATTCTTGAATATTTTTGGGATAATTTGCAAGATTAACACCATTAGCAACATTATCATCTTCTCCAATACCCACTCTAAAACTCATATCAATGATCACATAAGGATCTTGTAAAGTCGGCATTTCGCCTTCATAAGCAAATACCACAATATAATATTTTTCAAATTTAGTTTCTTTTGTTCTATAAAGAGGAAGAGAAAAGCCAATTTTATTTGTATTTTCTTGTTCAATTAAAGTTGCATTGTAATCATCATTGCACTCTAATTCTCCATCTTCATCAATATCAACTAAAGTACTAAAACTATCAAAACTTTGCAAATAATCATCCGATACAAATAATAATTGCATTTTAGCTTGACTATCACATTCAAAAAAACCCCATTTTCTTTGTATATCGTCGTTATTCTCTAAGAAAAGTTCTATATATGTTCCTGGTGCAAACGGAGCTTTAAGATCGTATATTTCCTTAGAGTTTATGCTATTCATTTATCTATCCTTTATTTCTTTTGCAAATACAATTTTATTGTTTCGTTTTTGGGGGTATTTAACTTCTAATTCGCAAAGCAATTCTTCTTCATTTGTAATATAGCTTAAATGCTTTAATAAATCTTCAAACAATACTCCATTAACTATTCCTATACTACCATTGCTACCAAATTCTCCCTTTTCATTAATGTTATAAAGA
>NZ_JAKMTD010000002.1:0-195733 GCF_025772965.1 Campylobacter sp. CNRCH_2013_0898h
GATTGTTTGATAAAATATATCTAAAACTAGCAAAGGCTTTTTAAATGTTAAAAAATGAAACTTATTTCATAGACTCTTGTGATGATGTAGAATTAAATATAAAAAGAGAAAGTAAATTAGAATTTAAATTAACTTATGATGATAGTAAAGAAATAGAGGCCATTGTTTGCGTTATAAACGGTATTGGCAGTGATATAAAAAGCATTTATTATATAAGTGATTATTGTGCTAGAAATTACAATGTAGCAGTTTTGAGTGTAAATTATCATGGTATAGGTAATCGTCCTCAAACTGGAGCACAATGGTATTTAGATGATATTGATAAACTTATTTTTGATGCAAGCTTAAAAGCTATTGACATAGAAATTCCTTATGATATATCAAAACTTAATACTTTTGAAGAATTTCATCCTGCTATGGAATATCTTAATAAAGAAATTCAAAAAAAGAAAGACGCTTGGAGGTTTGATAAAAAGTATTATTTAGACTTAAGTGCGAGTTTACGACCTACTAAAAACGAATATCAAAATTTTGGCATCATGCAAGCAACAGATATACTAAATGCTCTTTTATATATTAGAAAAAATTCTCCTTTTAAAGCTATGGGGGGGGTATAAAGCATATTTTAATCGGATCGTCTCATGGAGGTTATTTAGCAAATTTATGTGCAAAAATAGCTCCTTGGCTTGTTGATGTTGTAATAGATAATTCTTCTCATGTTAGTCTTACTAATTTATGGAGAGTTATAGGTTTTGGAAAAGAAGTTGATTATACTGAGTATTATTCGGTTGCGACTTTTAATTTCTTTCAAAATATAAGATTGTGTTGTTGTGAAAAAACACTATGGACTACAAACAAACAATCCCCTTATTATTTTTCACCTGCTAGAAAACTCATTAGAGAAACACTAAATAAAGATCATCTAAATATACAAGCAAAATATCCAAATCCAAAATATATTGCTTATCATTCTAAATTTGATGAATATGTTCCTTTAGAAGAAAAAGAAGAATATGTTAATATCTTAAAAGAACATGGACTTGATGTTGAATTTATAAAAGTTATAGATGAAAAACAAATAGATGGCAAATTTATTAAAGACTTAACTCATGGTATGGGTATACCTATAAAACTACTTATAAAAAAACACTTACCGCAAATTTTACAAGAGCCTTTAAAAGACAAAACTTGTAAAAAAGAAATCTCATATAAGTGTGATGATTTAATATATACTTTTAAAAAGGAAAATGAGCAGATTGTTTTAAGTGTGGAAAGGGTTTAAACAAATATTTGTTTAAACACCAGCTAAAGCTAAAAGATCGCTTACTTTTTCACATTTTTTAAGATCATCACCGCTAATTTGTTTACCAAGTGAGTTTTTAAATAGTACCATGATAGATACAAAAGCTAAGCTATCCCATTCATCAATATCATCTAAAATCATATCTTCTTTTAGTGTTTCATCCATATGCATAGCTTCGCTAATAGCTTCTAATAATTCTTCTTTAGTCATTTTTTTTCTCCTTTATAAATTGAAATTGTATCGGTTTTAAAGTTTTTATCAAAATTTATATAAGCACTCCCCCAGGCATATCCAGCGCCAAAAGCACTTAAAATGGCACTAAAATCATTTTTTTGTATTTCGCAAAGTAAAGCAGGTAAAGAGCAAGCGCTCAAATTAGCATATTTTGACATCAAAAAATTTGGTGCTTTAGAGCTATCAATACCCAAGTCATTTATAATAGAATCAACTAAAAATTGATTGGATTGATGCAATAAAAAATAATCCACTTCATCTTTATCTTTTTCACAAAAATCAAGCATTTCTTTTATGCTTTGGCTCTCAAGATTAAGCGCTTGATTAAAAATTTCAGCCCCATCCATGTAAAGATTATCTAAGCTTCTATGCTTATTGGTTTGAAATATTTCTTTATTGGAGCTTTTACTCTCATCAAGTTTAGCAAAAGCTCTATTAGGTATGATGAGTTTATCAAAACCTTCTCCATTAGAATAAAGCTTAAAAAAAGATTTTTCATTTGCACAGCTTATGAGTGTTGCGCTTACTCCATCGCCAAAGATTGGAGCTAAATTTGCATTCAAAGGATTTATGGTTTTACTTAAAGTATCACCACAAATTAATAAAATATTTTTTGCATTTTGATTTTCTAAAAAAGAAAAAGCTATAAATAAGCCATATAAATACCCCGAACACGCTTGATTTACATCAAAAGCTATGGTTTGAGGCTTTAAATTTAATCGTTTGTGAAGATAGTTTGCACATGATGGCATAAAAAAATCAGGTGTTTGAGTAACAAAAATCACCATATCAAGCTCATTTTTATCAAAATCGAGCATTTTAAATAAATTTATACTTGCTTCATAGGCTAAATCTGTTGTGCTAATATTTTCATCAGCGATAAATCTTTCTTGTATGCCTGAAATTTTTTTCATTCTTTTTAGCATTTTGACATCATTTTGAAAAACATCTTCTAAGCAATCATCTATATTTATACATTTATTAGGCACGCAAACGCTTATGCCTGCTATTTTGGCTTTATTAAAACTAGCTTTCAATTATAAGTCCTTCGTAATTTATCATTTCTTTTTGGATTAGAGTAAAATTTTCTTTTATATTTGCATTTAAACTATATAAAAATTCTAAAAATGGCATATTTTTTTCACCCTTTTGAAAGTATAAAATACATTCTTTTGTATTAAAATGCACATGTAATAACTCTATAGCCTTATATAGCATATTTTTTTCAAGCTTTCTTCCTAAGGCTCTACAGCTTATACAAAGATCTTTTATGATTAAATTTGTTTCATCTTTATAAGCTAAAAAAATTGCTATAATGCCACTATCACTTAATTTATCACTCATGCTTATAGTCAAAATAGCATGTTTTTGCATAAATTCTTCACATTCTTTTAAGCTTAATCTTGAGTAATTTGATATAAATTGATTAGTTTTATTAAGTAGTTGTGAAATTCTTTCAAGTTCATCTGCGTGGTTGATATGAAATTTCAAACAAATTTGTAATTTTTCAAAATATTCTTTAGGATTAAGCTTGCCAAGCTCTTGTCTTTGTAAATTTGCTTTAATATCAGCACTTCTTAACTCATCTTCTTTGCTAAAGCTTGTTTTTAAAAGTCTAGGATAGAGCTTTAAACTATAAGCACTATTTTCATCAGCTAGTAAGGTGTTAATATGAAGGTGTGATACATTTTCAATTTCGGCTATATTATCATCAATAAATAGCACACTATCAAAAGCTATATTAAAAAAATTTACAATTTCTTTAATATTTTCGTCTTTACTTTTCCAATTAGCCCTGATCATACTAAAATCATCAAGTTGTAATAAAAAGTCTTTTCTTTGTGAAAAAAGTTTTTTTACATCTTCTTCTTCATTTTTTGAAGCGATGGCGAGTAAAAAACCTTGATTTTTTAAATTTAAAAGCTCACTTTGTAAGGCTTTATGATTGCTAGATAAAGTAAGATTTTCAATGCCATCTTCGCCTAAAATTCCTTGGTATAAGGTATTATCAAGATCTATGATGATTGCTTTTAAAGTTGGTTGCAAGAAGCTAGGTAGGATTTTTAGTCCTAGAATTTGGGCTAATTTTACACAAGCTTTATTACTAAGTCTGCTTGCATTTATTTCAAAATTACTATCATCTATGATGAGATTTTCATCTAAAAAGGGCTTTAGTATTTTGCAAATACTATATTCTTTTAAGCTTGTATCGCCAAGTAAAAGTGTGATGATAGGAGCGTTGCTAATGCTTGATAGTTCTTGTATTTTTTCTTTGATAAAATCATCTACATTTTTTTTATAATTGTTTAAATCTATAAATATGATGTTTAAATCTGCTTTTTGAAAATTATCATAACTTAAACTATCATCATAAGAGCTTATGTTAAATTCAGCCTTTAATTTACTAAAGGCTAAAAATGCATTTAGTATGCTTGAAATCACTTCAAAAGAGTGATTTCTAAAAACATTAATAGTAATTTTTTTATAATGATTTTCCTTGCTAAGTTTTATGAGATCATTTCTTTTTAAATTTGGTGAAAAAAGATTCATTTTAGCTCCTTATTTTAAGCAATTCAGGATATAAAAGCTCATCCACTTCTTTTAAATCTTGAGGTATCAAACTTAAAGTTTGATTTGTTTTTGCTCTTGGAAATCTTGGCATTATGACTTGTATGTTTTTAGTTTTTTCAATGTATTTTATAAACACTTCCATTGCAGCTTTTGCCATACTGTATTCTTTCATATCTAAAGGTAAATCATCAACAAAAGAAGAAGAAGAAGTAAAAATTAAAATTGGATTAATATATTTTAAGATTTTATCTAATGCAAAAATATAATATTGCATAAAATTATATAACATTTTTTTATTAAATTGACTATTTTGAGAAGAAATTTTAGGTGTAGCAAAATAATATATATGAGTAGGATTGAATTTTTTAATAGTGTCTATAAAATTTTTGTTAACATTTAAAATATCAAGTGGTATAAAAGTGCAATTTGGAATTGTTTCGCTTGGATGGTTTGAATTATAGGTAGCTATAATAGTAGCGCCTCCAAGAGCTAATAATTTGGCGCATACATTTCCAAAACCACTACTTGCACCTATAATTAAAGCTTTTTGATTTGTGAAAAAATTTGTTTTTTGCAAATTAGAATATTTGACTTTTAATGACGAATAAGTTGTGTTTTTTATTAATTGAGGTCTGATAAATGCTTTAATGCTTCCTTTGCAGGGACTTAAAATGTTTATCATGTAACATTCTATGTTGTGATGTTTTTTGAAATTAAATAATAGTTTGTTATTTGTGTCACATTCTGAAAAGTCTAAATTTAAACTAGAATAAATACTATCTAAACCTGGAATTTTCATTCCAATTAAGCGCGTGCTAGCTATTAAAACAGCTATATTTCTAGAATTTAAATACGCAGAGCACAGCGGAAAAAGTTTCTTGAAAAGTTCTTTGTTGTAATCTAATTCCTCGCCATAATTTTTATTTTGTAGTAACTTGATATTATTTGGTTTATTTTTTTTAAATTTTATATGTTTTAAAAAAATACTTTCTATTTTAGTTTCATTTTCAATCTCAAATTCTATTTTTGAGAAAATTTGATTTTTATCAATGATTTCGTATTTTAACACATTGTTTTTTTGGTATTTTTTGATAATTTTAAATTTTTGATTTTTAAAAAGTGGATTTATAAAATTTGATTTAATTATTTTTATTTTAATTGTATGTTTGTGTTCTTTTTTTAAAAAAAATTCTATAGTTAGGAATAATTGGTATATTCCATATACAATTTGACCATTAAAATACGAATTTTTTGCAAATTCTTCATCAAGATGTATAGGGTTAAAATCTCCACTAGTATATGAAAAAATTTCTAAATATCTTTGGTCGACTTTATGCATTTTTTATTTTTTTTATTTCCTTAATAATCTCTTCTTGCGAATTTAATTTAACAAGAATGTCTTTATCAAATTTAACTTCAAATTCCTCCTCTAAACTCATTATGATGTCAATATGTGATAGCGAGGTCCAATTTTCACAATTTTGCATACTAAATTTTGTTTTATTATTTACTTCAATCTCTAATATATTAGATAGTATCTCATAAATTTTTTGCTCCATATATTTCCCTTTATTTTATTGTAAGTATTACTGTCATGATTATTGCGTTTTTTGTTTTTAGTGCTTTTTCTAAAGAATAATTATTCGCCATAAAATATTCACATTCTTTGATTTTCAATCCTGCTTTATTAAGTAATTCTTTAACTTCATCAGGATGAGAAAATAAATAAATATGATCAATTGCAGGAGCATTGATAGGTATAGTCGCAAAGATTTCTCCATTATCATTTAATAAGGCTTTTACATCTTTCATAAATTGTAAAGGTTGTTCAACATGTTCTAAAACCTCTCCCATTACTACCAAATCAGCTTTGTTGTTAAACTCACATTTGGTAAAATCTTTACATATAAATTCGCATTTAGTATTTATTTTGCCAAACTGATTTTCTACCATATCCTTGCTCATTTGACAACTTATAGGAGATATATCAATACCAAAATATTCTTTAAATTTTTGACTTCTTAGGGCTTTAACAAAAAACTCACCATGCCCTGGTCCTATTTCAAGATAGGTATTTTCTTGATTTTGTTTTTCATCTATATACTTAGCAAAATATCTTCTAACCTCAACATGAGCATTCCATATAAAAGAAGATATGGCAAGACCCACCATGTATTGCTTCATATAGTTTTCATTAAAATACACCATATTTTCTACTTCTGCTAAAGTGCTATATCTATATTTTCCAAATTCTATAAAATATCTAGTTTCTTCTAAAGTATCATTTAATACAACTATATAGCTTTGAGCTTGTTCTTCTAAAGTAATATTTAGTGTATCTTTGTAATAAACAATAAGCTTTTCTAAATCTTCATATTCTTCTTTAGAGAGTTGTAATCCATCTAAACATTTTTTGTGTAGTGGATTTTTTTCTTCTATTAGCTTAAATAATTCTTTTGTATTTTCTAGCATAATTTTTCCTATATAAACTTAGTTTACTAATATATTTTTATCTTTTTTTAGTTCGCTTATAATTATTCTTTCAAAATCATTTGTATTGATATATGAAATAATACCACCTCCAAATTGAATTTTGGAGAATATATTAGCATTATTTAAAATTATATTTATTTTTTCTAAATTTAATTCCGATTGTCTATCAAAATATCTTACATAGTATTGTATTTCTTTTTTGTATTCTTTTTTTTCATCTTTTATTATTCCTTGAAATATTTTAAAGTATCTATAATCTACTTTAAATTTTTCTTCTATATAGTGTATAAAAGTATGAGCCCAATCTAATCCAAAATAAATTATTTTGCCGTTGTTTTTTGTTAAAATGTCATATCCAGAATTTTCTCCAAAACAAGATAAATTTTGAGTATCAAATAATCCTTCTTTAGCTCCTTTTACAGCAAAGGAAAATATAGGATCATTAGTGCGTTTTACTCCTATTTGTTTGCGAAAATATTCATTTAAAGCACCTATTTTTGTAGGAGAATTTAATTTATCATAAACTTCATTTTTGCAAAAACTATAAGTAAATGTAGGCATGATTAAAGTACCTTCTTTACCTATAACTTCAAAAAAACAATCTAATATAGTTTGTAAAAATTCATTTCTAGGAAGCAAGGGTGTGCCAAAATTAAAAAGTTCACTATGCACACACAAAATATCGCCTTTTTTAATACCAAGTTTTTTAAAAGCTTCTATTAAATCTACATTAGAGTATTTTTTATCATTGTATTCTAAAAAATATTTCATTTTATCAATCCGTGAAATTTTAATTTTTCTATTAAATCTTTTAATTCATAAGCTTGCATGTTTAGTTTTGAGGCTATATCTAAAACATCGTTTTTACCATCACAATATGCTAAAAAATTACATGATATTGGTATATCATTGGTTGAAGAAGTATTGATAGTATGGTATAAGGCTCTTTTGCCTAAATTTGGTTCACAAAATATCGTATTTTGATAAATTTCATTAACCTCTAAATTCATAATGATTTCTTGCATAGCTTTTAAGCCACCTTGCAATCCCTCTTTACTGATGAAATTTAAGTCATCCTTGCTAGTATGATATTCTTTATACTCTAGATACTTGCTTCTACAAATTCCAACTACGGGTAAATTTACCAAAGGAGAGCAGTATTGTCTCTCATCGCTTCCTCTATCTAAAAAGCTAAATTCTTTAAAATTATTTTTTTCTTTTAAGGTATGCAAAGCTACTTTATCTGCTAGGGTATTTTCACTTGGAGTGTGAATGAGTGAGTAAGCATTATCATCACCTATGCAAGAGAGTACAAATCCTGCTTTAGTGTGTTTTTGCAAATACTTTAAATGTTTACTAAGATAAACTATACTCCCTATAGTTTCAGGAGCAAAAACAAAACGATAATTATATTTTCTCTCTTTAAGTTCTAAAAGCCATTTAGCTAAAAATGCAGCTACCACAGGACCACTTAACTCGTTATTTGCCATAGATGGATGACAAAGATAAGTGGAAATTAAAATTTCATTTTTTGTTTCTTGCGTGCTAGGTATGAGTAAATCAGCATAGTTTAAAACTCCATTTTCATGGTGCTTTGCATCTATGAAAACTTTATATTTTCCTTCTTTTAATTTAACTCTATCTTTGTGTTTTATACAAAACCCCCAACACCTTTTATAATAGCTTGTCACATAAGGTATGGCATCAGGCATATCCTCTATAGAGTAAAGATGCTCTTGTAAGCTTGCTAGATCAAGCTCTGTGTCTATGCCTGTGCTATAGTTTAACACATGAAGATTATTTTGCTTAAAATCACAAATTTTTTCTCCATCTGGAGTGATGATATAAGCATCGTTTATCTCCCATTCAGCAGGCACTTCCCAATCAAACACTTTGCTCCCGCTTGCTATAGAATGAATTTTTAATATACCCCCCCCCATAGCTTCATCAAGTATTTTTAAGCTTTGTCTAAAGCCTTTCCCGGTAATACTTCTGCATATAGGAAAAAGCTCACAAGCTAGCTCATACATACCTTTACTCACAACAAGCCTTTTTAGTTTCTTCTAAAATCTTAAATAAACTATCTTTAATAAATTGTGCTTCTTTTAAATTCATTTCTTGATGAGCAGGTATGCTAAGTTCAGCTTTATAAAAATTATCCGCATTTTCTAAGAATAAATTTCCATATAAGTTTTTATAATAACTAAACTCATAAGTAGGCTTATAATGCACTTGTACACCTATGCCCAAATTTAATAATTTTTCAAAAATAATCTCTTTTTGGCAATAAAACTCAGGAAAAAGCAAAATAGGATATAAATGTCTTGAGCTTTTTTTATAATCTTTGATTTTTATAGTGCTAAAATAAGGATTTTTTTCAAATTCTTTATCGTAAAAACTTGTGATGATTTCTCTTTTTTCTAGCATATTATCAAGTTTTTTAAGTTGATTTATACCCAAAGCACAAGCTACATCGCTTAAACGATAATTATAGCCTAGTTCAATCATATCACTATCCCAAAGCCTTTTTTTGACTATGCCATGACTTCTTAAAAGCTTAATTTTTGAGATTAATTCCTCATCATTGCTAACAACCGCACCACCCTCAAAGGTTGTGATAGGTTTAACCGGATGAAAAGAAAATATGCTCAAATCCCCCATAGAACCTACTTTTTGATCTTTATAAATAGCACCTAGAGCATGACTTGCATCATCAATTAGTGGGATGCTGTGTTGTTTAGCTAAGGCTAAAATTTCATCCATTTCTACACTATTTCCCGCAAAATCAACCACGCAAATTGCTCCTATATTAGAGCTATCTTGGCTTAATCTTAAAGCAAGTTTTTTCTCATCAATATTTCCATCGCTTTTTACATCTATAAACTCAACCCTAGCACCTGCCATTAAAGCTGCATTTGCAGTCGCAGCAAAGGTAATGGGGGTTGTTAAGACAATTTTATCTTTTACATTTAAAGATAAATATGCAAGGTGTAAAGCAGAAGTAGCTGAATTTAGCACGCAAGCATATTTTACACCTACATATTCACAAAGGGCTTGTTCAAATTCTTCAACCTTTTTTCCACCGGTTAAAAAATCATCTTTTAAAGCCTCACAAACTACTTGTATGTCTTGTTCGTCAATATTTTGATGAGAATAAGTTATCATTTTTCAAGCTCTGTATGATTTATTATATTTAAAAGCTCTTCTTGGCTAATCCATGATGGATTATTATCAGAGCTATAAGAAAAGCCATTAGAAACTTTTTTACCCTTTTGTCCTTTTGCATTTATACTAAAATCAACATTAGTGTTATTAAATTGAATGCTTGGGCTAATGGCATAATAATTTTCAAATTCATAAGTTAAATGACTATCATCACTTGAAATCATAATTTCATGTAGTTTTTCACCTGCTCTTATACCTATGATTTTATGAGCTAAATTAGGAGCCATAGTTTTAGCTAAATCAACGATTTTCATAGAAGGAATTTTTGGTACGAAAATTTCTCCTCCATGCATATAGGCAAAATTATTCAGCACGAAATTAACTCCATCTTCTAAGGATATCCAAAATCTTGTCATTCTCTCATCCGTGATAGGAAGTTCTTTAGCACCTTCATTGATGAGTTTTTTAAAAAATGGTATGACAGATCCTCTTGAACCTACTACATTACCATATCTTGTAACGCTAAATTTAGTATGAGAATTTCCTGCGATGTTGTTTGCTGCTACAAAAAGCTTATCACTTGCAAGCTTTGTAGCTCCATATAAATTAATAGGATTGCATGCTTTATCGGTTGAAAGAGCGATACATTTTTCTACATTATTTTCCAAACACGCATCGATTACATTTTGTGCTCCATGGATATTAGTTTTTATACATTCCATTGGATTATATTCTGCAATTGGCACATGTTTCATAGCAGCTGCATGAATGACAAAATCAACATCCTTCATTGCTATACTCAATCTTTCTTTATCTCTTACATCGCCTATAAAATAACGCATACAATCATCATTAAATTCTCTTGCCATTTCAAATTGTTTTAACTCATCTCTTGAATAAATGATGATTTTTTTAGGTTTGTATTTTTGAAGTAAAGTTTTAGTATAAGTTTTTCCAAAACTTCCTGTGCCACCGGTGATTAAAATGCTTTTTCCATTAAACATATATTTTCCTATTACTTGACTAAGTTTTTATATCGGTTGAAAATAAAATTATTTTAAAATTCTTGGTAAAGTTATACCTGTTTGAGCTTGGTATTTACCCTTTTTATCAGCATATGTTACATCACAAGGCTCATCTCCTTGTAAAAATAAAACTTGAGCTATACCCTCATTAGCATAAATTTTAGCAGGTAGTGGGGTTGTGTTTGAAATTTCTATAGTGATATGTCCTTCAAAACCTGGCTCAAAAGGGGTTACATTTACTATAATGCCACATCTTGCGTAAGTGCTTTTGCCAAGACAAATAGCCAAAACATCATTTGGCATTTTAAAATATTCAACTGTTCTTGCAAGCGCGAAAGAATTTGCAGGTACTATACATACATCGCCTACAAAATCTACTACATTTTCTTCTACAAAATTTTTAGGATCTACAACGGTGGAATTTACATTAGTAAAAATCTTAAATTCTCTTCCAACTCTTATATCATATCCATAGCTTGAAAGCCCATAACTAACTATACCTTTACCTATGTTTGCTTCACAAAATGGCTCTATCATATTGTGCTCTAATGCCATTTTTTTGATCCAATTATCCGCTTTTAAGCCCATTTTTGTCCTTTATAATTAAAGTGAATTTTTAAATTATATCTTAAAATAAAAGTAAAAAATAAATAATTGAAGTTATTTTTAGTATTTTTATATATAATTATAAATTAAGTCTTATAAATTAAGGAGAATATATGACAAAAGAAGAAATCAAAGAACTAATGCAACTTTTTGCAGAAGCAAATATAAGCAAGATTAAAATAAAAGAACAAGATGGATTTGAAATAGAACTTGAAAGAGATATGTGTTGTGAATTACCAGCTCCAGCTCCTGTTGCTCCAGCTCCACAGCCAATTAATGTAAATGTAGTTAATGAAACCAAAGCAAGCTCAAACTCTTCTAACAAACCGACTATCAATAGCCCTATGGTAGGTACTTTTTATCAAGCTCCAAGCCCAGGTGCAGCACCTTTTGCTAAAGCAGGACAAACTATCAAAAAAGGAAGTACTATAGCAATTATTGAAGCGATGAAAATTATGAATGAAATCGAAGCTGAATATGATTGTAGGATAGTAGAAGTATTAGTTGCAGATGGCCAGCCTGTAGAATTTGGTATGCCTTTATTTGTGGTGGAGAAATTATAAAATGGAAATTAAAAAAGTTTTAATAGCAAATCGTGGAGAAATTGCATTAAGAGCTTTAAGAACTGTAAAAGAAATGGGAAAAAAAGCAATTTGTGTGTATTCTACTGCAGATAAGGATGCTTTGTATTTAAAATATGCTGATGCGAGTATTTGCATAGGAAATGCTAGAAGTTCAGAAAGCTATTTAAATATCCCAGCTATTATTAGTGCAGCTGAAATTAGTGAAGCGGATGCGATTTTTCCAGGATATGGATTTTTAAGTGAAAATCAAAATTTTGTTGAAATTTGTGCAAAACATAATATCAAATTCATAGGCCCTTCAGTAGCTGCTATGGCACTAATGAGTGATAAAAGTAAAGCAAAACAAGTAATGCAAAGAGCAGGTGTGCCTGTAATCCCAGGAAGCGATGGGGCTTTAGGTGGGGTTGAAGCAGCAAAAAAACTTGCTAAAGAAATAGGCTATCCTGTGATTTTAAAGGCAGCAGCAGGTGGTGGCGGCCGTGGTATGCGTGTAGTTGAAGATGAAAAAGATTTAGAAAAAGCTTACTGGTCAGCAGAAAGTGAAGCGATGAGTGCTTTTGGTGATGGAACTATGTATATGGAAAAATACATCCAAAACCCACGCCATATAGAAGTGCAAATCATAGGAGATAGCTTTGGAAATGTGATACATTTGGGTGAGAGAGATTGCTCTATGCAAAGACGCCATCAAAAACTTATAGAAGAATCTCCTGCAATTTTACTAGATGAAAAAACAAGAGCAAGACTTCATGAAACAGCAGTTAAAGCTGCTAAGGCTATTGATTATGAGGGTGCGGGAACTTTTGAGTTTTTAGTGGATAAAAATTTAGATTTTTATTTTATCGAGATGAATACGCGTTTGCAGGTTGAGCATTGTGTGAGTGAGATGGTAAGCGGGGTAGATATTATCGAGCTTATGATTAAAGTAGCAGAAGGGTATCCTCTACCAAAACAAGAAGAAATTAAACTTAAAGGTCATTCTATAGAATGTAGAATTACTGCTGAAGATTCTAAAACTTTCTTACCTTGCCCAGGTAAAATCACAAAATATGTAGCTCCTGCAGGACGCAATGTAAGAATGGAAAGCCATTGTTATCAAGATTATAGTGTGCCTCCATATTATGATTCTATGATTGGAAAATTAGTCGTTTGGGGAGAAGATAGAAACACAGCTATAGCTAAAATGAAAATAGCCTTGCAAGAGCTTATTGTAGGTGGGATAAAAACAACCAAGGATTTTCATTTAGCGATGATGGATAATGCAGATTTTATCAATAATAATTATGATACAAATTATCTTTCAAGACATTAATTGAAGATAGGTTTTAACCTATCTTAATTCTTCTATATGAGCATTTGCTCTTATTTTATCAAGATGATTTTTTAAGGCTTGTTCTTTTTGAGTTAGGGTATAGACATTGCTAACTTGATCTTTGATTAAATCAAATTCGATAGGATTTTTACCATATTTTTCTTTTACAAAATACACTATATAAGCATTTTCGCCATTTAACACTGGAGTAAATTCTCCTATTTTTGTATTATTTAACAAAGCAAGTAATCTTGGATCTAAACTAGCTGCGTTTAAACTAATGGCTTTTGATTTAATTTGAGAATTTTTATACATAGGATTTTGTGCAAGCTGTTGTAAAAGTTCAGGATTGGTAGAATTATAAACAACTAAGTCTATATTTGAAAAAGTGCTAAATTTATCAAGATTGCTTTCATAAAAATGTTTTAGTGTTTCATCATCAATATTGATTTTTGCATTTTGCATTATGCTTCTATAAAGTTTTTCTCTTTCAAGATCTTTTCTAACTTTGTTTTTAAAAACTTCAAAACTTAAACCATCTTTTTCTATCTTTGCTTGCAAACCATTAATGTCAGTTTTATTGCCTTTTGCTATTTGGGCTAATTTTTCATTAAGTTCAAAAGTGCTTACATAAATTCCTAGCTTTTTAGCTTCACTTTGTTGAACTTTATCATCTACTAAAAATGCTATAGCTTTTTGTTTGTCATTAGTTTTTAATTCTTTCATAGTTTGTTCTATATCATAAAGAGTAATAGGTTGATTTTCTACTACCATTGCTACACCACCAAGGGTTTGAGCATATAAAATATTTGCAGCAAAACAACAAGATATTAAAAATTTTCTCATATAAAACCTTTATTTAAGTGTAAATATAGCATTATAACAATAAAAATTTAAAAAAGGTAAAAATATGCAAGAAATCACAACGCGTTTCGCTCCTTCTCCAACAGGATATTTGCACATAGGAGGGCTTAGAACAGCTTTATATAATTATCTTTATGCAAGAAAAAATAAGGGTAAATTTTTATTGCGTATTGAAGATACGGATTTAAAAAGAAATTCACAAGAAGCTACGCAAGCTATTATAGAAGCATTTAAATGGTGCGGACTTGATTATGATGGGATGATTGAGTATCAATCCCAAAGATTTGATATTTATAAAAAATACATTCAAAAATTACTAGATGAGGGCAAGGCTTATTATTGTTATATGAGCAAAGAAGAGCTTGATGAGTTAAGAGCTAAGCAAGAAGCAGCTAAAGAGCGTCCAAAATATGATGGTAGATATAGAGATTTTAAAGGAACTCCCCCAAGTGGTATTGAGCCTGTGGTGCGTATAAAAGCACCACAAAGTGGAGAGATTAAATTTATAGATGGCATTAAAGGCGAGGTTAGTTTTAAGGCTGAAGATATCTTAGATGATTTTGTAATTGCAAGAAGCGATGGTAGCCCAATTTATAATTTAACCGTTGTAATTGATGATGCACTAATGGGTGTGAGTGATGTTATAAGAGGAGATGATCATTTATCAAATACTCCAAAACAAATTGTCCTTTATGAAGCACTAGGCTTTAAAATACCTAAATTTTATCATGTAGCTATGATACATGGTGAAGATGGCAAGAAACTTTCTAAGCGTCATGGAGCAACTGATGTGATGGAATATAAAAATATGGGGATTTTACCTCAAGCCTTGCTTAATTTCTTAGTGCGTCTTGGTTGGAGTCATGGCGATGATGAAATTTTTTCTTTAGAAAGTATGCAAGAGCTTTTTGATCCAAATCATATTAACAAAAGTGCTTCTTGCTATAATTTTAAAAAATTAGAATGGCTTAATGCTCATTATATTAAAACTTTACCTTTTGAAGAAATCAATAGACAATTAAAAGATTTAGGATTTGATTTAAGTCAGTATGAAAAAGCAGGCTTTTTGCTAGATATGTTAAGAGAGAGAGCTAAAACCTTACATGATATTATTAGTGGGGCTAAAGTGTTACTAAATGACCCAAAAGAATATAATCAAAAGGCTGTAGATAAATTTCTCAATGTTACAAATTTAACTTATTTGGAAAAATACGCTATGGTTTTAAATGAGCAAAAAAATGCTTGTGAATTTGAAGAATTAACTAATCAATTCTTAGAAGAAAATAATCTTAAGTTAAAAGATCTAGCTCAAGCTATACGCATCGCACTCACAGGAAACTCGGTTAGTCCTAGTATATTTGAAGTATTGGAATTTTTAGGAGTGCAAAAGGCTAAACTTAGGATAAAAAATTTACTAAATTATATGAAGGAAAAATAATGAATTTAAAAGAAGAGGCTTTAGAATATCACTTAGGTGGTAAAGTAGATATTGTTGCTAGAAAGCCTATGGATAGTGCACATGATTTATCTTTGGCGTATTCTCCTGGGGTTGCTGAACCTTGTATTGAGATAGCAAAAGATGAAACTTTAGCTTATAAATACACTAATAAAGCTAATTTAGTTGCTATAGTAAGCGATGGTAGTGCGGTTTTGGGACTTGGTAATATAGGAGCGAGTGCAAGCAAACCTGTTATGGAAGGAAAGGCTTGTTTGTTTAAAAAATTTGCTAATGTTAATGCTTATGATTTAGAAATTAATGCTCATAGTATAGATGAAATTGTTACTTTTTGTAAAGCTATAGCGCCTACTTTTGGAGGGATTAATTTAGAAGATATTTCAGCACCAAAATGTTTTGAAATAGAAGCTGCCTTGCAAGATCTTGGAATTCCTGTAATGCATGATGACCAACATGGAACCGCGATCATTTCTACAGCAGGATTAATGAATGCTATGGAAATTAGTGGTAAAAAATTTGAAGATATTAAAGTAGTGGTAAGTGGTGCAGGTGCAGCAGGTATTGCAAGTGCTAGAATGTATAGAAATTTAGGGGTTAAAAATATTGTTTTAGTAGATAGTAAAGGTGTGATTAATACTCAAAGAGATGATTTAAATAAATACAAACTAGAATTTGTAAGCGATACCAAAGATAGCACTTTAAGAGAAGCTTTAAAAGGTGCTGATGTATTTTTGGGTTTGAGTGCACCTAAGATTTTAGATGATGAGATGATTTTAAGTATGGCAAAAGATCCCGTGATTTTTGCACTAGCTAATCCTGTACCTGAAGTAATGCCAGAAGATGTTAAAAGAGTTAGAAACGATGCTATAGTTGGAACAGGTAGAAGTGATTATCCAAATCAAATTAATAATGTTTTAGGTTTTCCTTTTATCTTTAGAGGAGCTTTAGATGTAAAGGCAACTAAAATTACTGAAAATATGAAAATAGCAGCCGCAAAAGCTTTGGCTGATTTAGCTAAGCTTGAAGTAACTGATGAGGTAAAACAAGCTTATGGAGTAGAAGAGCTTAGTTTTGGTAGAGATTATGTGATACCAAAACCATTTGATAGCAGAGTAAAAGCTGTAGTTAGTGCTGCGGTAGCAAAAGCTGCGGTTGAAGATGGAGTAGCTTTGATAAATAATTTTGATTATCAGAGATATTTTGATATTTTAAAATAATTTTTTATAAATTAAGTTTTATTTAAAATAATTTTTTATTATAAAACTTAATTTTATCTATTTTTTATTGCTTATATGAGTTATAAAAACATATTTTTTAAAAATCATTTAAAAAATATGTTTTAAATGTTACTTTTTTTCTTTTTAAATTATATAAATTTGATATTACTAGTGTTTTTAATAAAATTAATTTATATTTAAGATATTTTTTAATAGGATATTTTTACTTAATCATAGAAAGGTCGAGATGATTTTTGGTAAGATAGATTATCTTAATTTACTCCCTTTACATATCTATCTTAAAAAATCAGCTTTTCCTAGCTATGTTAAGCAAACTACAGAATACAAAAAAGGGGTTCCTAGTAAGCTAAATCGCCATTTGTATTTTAGACGCATTGATGCAGCGATTATCTCAAGTGTTGAAAGTCGTAGAAAAAAATACAAAACCTTAAATGTGGGGATTTGCGCAAGCAAAAAGGTAAAAAGCGTTTTAGTGAAAAAACAATCTGAAAGCAAAGAAGATGTAAGCTCTGCAACTTCTAATGCTCTTGCAAAAGTTTTAAAGCAAAAAGGGGAGGTTATCATCGGTGATAAGGCTTTAAAACTTTATTTGCAAAATCCAAAAGATTATATTGATTTATGCGAATTATGGTATGAAAAGACAAAACTACCTTTTGTTTTTGCTCGATTTTCTTGTATTAAAAATTTTTCTATTTATAAAAAAATGATGAAAAATTTCACAAAAAGTAAAATTTTCATTCCGCAATATATTTTGCTAGATTATTCTAAGTCAAGAAATCTTTCTCAAAAAGAAATTAGTGCATATTTAAAGCTAATTTACTACAAAATAGGAACAAAGGAGCAAAAGGCGCTAAAAAAATTTTTAGCTAATGCAAACAGCAAGATACTATAAAAAGGACAATTTATGAGTATAGCTAAACAATATATCAATGAAACCTTAGAAAAAATTCAAGCAACTTCCCCAAGACAACCTATCTTTTTTCAAGCAGCAACTGAGGTGTTAAATTCTTTAGAACCTTTACTTGAATCTAACAAAACTTATCAAGATCATGCTATATTAGAGCGTATTGTTATGCCTGAAAAAACGACTATTTTTAGAGTAGTATATATTGATGATGCAGGTAAAGCTCAAACGCATTTTGGTTATAGAGTACAGTTTAATTCTAGTTTAGGACCTTATAAAGGTGGGATCAGATTTCATCCTAGTGTAGATTTAGATGTTTTGAAATTTTTAGGTTTTGAACAAATTTTCAAAAACTCTCTAACAGGTTTAATGATAGGGGGAGCTAAAGGAGGAGCAAATTTTGACCCTAAAGGTAAAAGCGAAGCAGAAATTATGCGTTTTTGTCAAGCTTTTATGGCCGAGCTTTCAAAAATCATAGGTGCAAGCACTGATGTGCCAGCAGGCGATATAGGGGTTGGCGCTAGAGAAATTGGATATATGTTTGGAGCTTATAAGAAAATTAGCTCTAATTTTGATGGAACTTTAACGGGAAAGAAAATTCCATGGGGTGGAAGTTTAGTAAGAACAGAAGCAACAGGGTATGGCTGCGTGTATTTTACTCAAGAAATGCTAGCAAAATACAACAATGCATTAGAAGGAAAAGAGTGTGTAGTTTCAGGTAGTGGAAATGTGGCAATTTATACCATAGAAAAATTACATCAACTTGGTGCAAAAGCAATCACAATAAGCGATAGCGATGGATTTGTTTATGATAAAGATGGGGTAGATTTGGATTTATTAAAAGAAATTAAGGAAGTAAAAAGAGCTAGAGTGAGTGATTATGCAATGCTTAAAAAAGGTGCTATTTTTACTCCAAAAAGTGCGTATAAACAAGGTTGTAATGGAGTATGGAGTATACCTTGTGATATAGCTTTTCCAAGTGCTACGCAAAATGAATTAAATTTAGAAGATATTAAAACCTTATATCACAATGGTTGTCGTATGGTAGCAGAGGGAGCTAATATGCCAAGCACACTTGAAGCGATCGATTTTATGTTAAATCAAAAAGACTTTTTATTTGCGCCAGCTAAGGCTGCTAATGCAGGTGGTGTAGCGACTTCTCAACTTGAAATGCAACAAAATGCAAGTATGTGTCAATGGAGCTTTGAGGAAGTTGATGCAAAATTACATAAGATTATGAAAAATATTTTTGAAAATTCATACGAGTGTGCAAAAGCTTATAATCATGAAGGAAATTTAGTAGTAGGTTCAAACATAGCAGGCTTTAAAAAAGTAGCTGATGCGATGATTGATCATGGTTATATTTAAAAAGATGGCTTAAATGCCATCTTTAGTGTATATAAAAAAAGCTTGTTATTTGATTGGCGATTTTTTCTTCTAAAGACTCTTTGGCTCTGTCTATATTGCCAAGATAAGCAGTTCTTGCTAAAAGCGAGGTGCTTTGAGTAGAGTTTTTGGAGCTAATTTGTAAATTAACTTGCAAAAGATAGTAATTTTCTACTTCCATTTCAAAAACATCATCTATTTTATCAAAATCATTATAAAAAAATCTCGCATTAGAAGCGCGTAATCTTTGTGCGTAAGAAAATTTCTTAAAATCTACTATATTGATATAAATTTTATAATCACTTTGAACATTATTTAAAACTAATCCTAAATTTTGTAATTTTTGAGCGAGCTTGGCTTCTAAATTTGTGTTTAATTTTGAAGGATTATTGATGTGTAAAGAAAAACTTTGATTTTTATTAGCATGCAGGAAAATACCTTCATTATTTGTTTGGATAAAAGTTTGCATAGGGCCTGTGCAAGCACTTAAAAATAGTGCAAACACAAGCAAGAAAAAATTATTTTTGAGCATCGATTATAGTTGGCACAGCACGAAGACCAAGTTTAGAGTATTTTGCGAAAGTTTCTCTTACTGCTTTAACCTCAGCTTCACTAGGTTTTTTATAATCTTTTAAATTTTTATCATAATATTTTTTCATGATAGCGATTTTTTGTGCATCATCTTTAGCATTTTTACTTTCTTTGTAAATTAATGCAGATTTTTCAAAAGCACTAGTATCATGGATAGGGGTTAAGATAAATTTCACTTGATGGGTTTTTAGTGTTTCTTCTATTTTATCTAAATGCATTCTACAATATGGACATTCAGGATCGCTAAAAACATAAAGTAAAGGTTTGTTTTTATCGCCTAAAGAAATAAACATTTTTTCTTTTTTAAGTTCAACTAGAGCTTTTTTTGAAAATTCAGCTTGTTGTTTTTCCATGAGTTTTGCTTGATAAACTTGAGAGTAAAATTCACCTTTTTTTACATCAATTACTTCAGTTGTGATGATATTATCTTGAGTGAAAACGATTTCTTGGAAATTTTTACCACTAATTTCAAAATTAACTATCACAGCTTCAAAGTTAGTATCAGGAATTTTTTCTCTACTAGAAACACTAATGTTTGCATTTGATAAATTTGGATTTTTCTTAAAAAAATTAATAATTTCTTCATTGCTTGCAGCAAATAAAGAGCTAGCAAGGGTTAAGAGAGCTAAAGATTTTTTCATCATTTTCCTTTGTTTTAAAATTTTTGCACATTATAAAATGTAATCTTTAACACTTAGATTTTTAATATTCTTTTTTCCTCTATTTTTTTAACTTGAGGATAGTTTTTATCAAGATATTCTAAATAAGCTATGGCATATTTTCTTGAAATTTGAAAATGATTTTTAACAAAAGCTACATCTAAATGATGATTTTGCAAAAGTTTTAAAAACTCTTGCATGAGATTTTCAAGAGTATTTTTTTCTATAAAAAGATTATGTGCTAATCTTTTGACTTTATTTTCTTTGGTGAGTTTTTTTAAGATAAGATCCCCATTTTTCCTATCAAGCTCTAAATATTCATAAAGATTATAAGGTGCAGTAGGTTTTATACCTTCTTTTTTTAAAATTTCATAAAGCTCACAATGAGCCTTTTCTTGTAATTTTTCAAAATCTTGTCCTTTTAAAAACCATATGCCATCTTTAAAATCTAATTTTTCTTGCATTTGCTTGAGTGTATAAGCGCAAAAGCTCTCACTTGCCCAGCTAAGCCTTAAGGCGATAGAATGAGGCGAGATTAAAGCATAAGGATTTTTAGAGAAAATAAAATCAATAAATTCTTTCAAAGTTTGCATAGCATTTAAATCATATACATTTAAAGCTTGCTTATCGACAAAAACATGATTTAAGCTTTTTGCTAGGTTTAGGGCTTGCTCATGAGTGAGTTTAAAGCGTTGATAGCTTGAAAGTAATCCAAAGCCAAGTTTGTGAGTTTGTTTTAAAAACTCAAATACCTTTTTTAAATCTTTTTGTTCTAAAAGTGCTAAATACTTAGCTTTTATATCTTTTTTTAAAGGCTCACTTACCGCATTAAGTACCACACCACCGCTTTTAATACGCCCATTTTCAAGCAAGATGAATTTATCATCAAAACACAAAGGTAAGTTTTTATCAAATTCTAAGTTAATATAAGTTTTATCTTCAAATTCTTTGATTACACTAATTTTTGCATTAAGCTTTTTTGAGCCGCTGCAAAATTCTAAAATACTTCCGTGTTTAATCTCTGCATTAAAAACAACCCCATCGATACTTTTAAAGCTTTTAAAAACACCTTTTTTACTTAATATATAGCCTTTTTTTAACTCATGATAATCACAATTTAAACTCAAAGCAACTCTATTATAAGCTTTTGCTTCTAAAACATTTTCTTCATGAATTTGTATGTTTTTTACAATGATATCTTTTTGATTTTCAAGGCAAAAGATTTTTTCATTTTTGCTGATTTTTCCTTCATTTAAGCTTCCTGTTACTACCGTTCCTATACCTTTTAGAGAAAAAACTCTATCAATGTAGTATCTAAAAATCAAATTTTCATCATTTTCTTTAGGCTTTAAACTAAGTAGATAGTTTTTTAAATTTAATATACTTTGCTCATCATAAATGCTTGTTGGAAAAACTTTTAAGATATTGATTTTAAAGGCTTTTAATTCTTTTAAAAGCTCTGTTTGCTTTTGCGTTAAATCCTTGCATAAATCAACCTTACTCAAAATAAGCACCACATCTTTTACGCCTAAAAATTCCAAAACCCTTAAATGCTCTATACTTTGAGCCTTTAAACCCTCGTTTATATCTATGACAAACATACATACTCTAAAGCCAAAAGCACCACTTATCATAGTTTTAATCAAACTTTCATGCCCAGGCACATCAATAAAAGCAATGTTTAAATTTTCACTTTTTAAATTTGAAAAGCTAAGATTAATCGTAATGCCTTTTTCTTGCTCTTCTTTTAAATCATCACCCTCAAAACCATTTAAAGCTTTAATAAGCGAAGTTTTACCATGGTCAATATGCCCAGCAGTGCCTATGATAATACTATGCATGAAATACCTCTTTAATAATGCTTATTATTTTGTTTAAATCTTTTTCTAAAATACTTCTAAAATCTAGCACAAAATGCCCATTTTCAATACGGCCAATCACACCTTTTTTTCTAAATTTTTCTTGTAAAAGCAAGGCTTTCTCATCAAAACTTAGTACAAAAGTATCTAAGCTTTTATCAGGCATAGAGCCACCGCCTACTAAACTTTTAGAAGTTTTTAACTCACATTTTGTAGGAATTTTTTCTTTGACAAAAAGTGCCTTTTTTTCTACGGTTTTTAAATCATCATTTAAAAGTTTTAGTGTAGGAATTTTTTCATATTCTTTTTCTAAGTATGCTTTGGTAGTTTCATTTAAAAAAGCTAGAGTGATTTTATCAACCCTTAGCATTCTTAGAAGTTGATTTTTCTTTAATTGTTGAATGTATTTTTTCTTTCCAAGTATAATGCCTGCTTGAGTAGAGCCAAAAAGTTTATCTCCACTAAAACTTAAAATATCACAATGTTTTAAAAGATCTTTCACGCTTGGCTCGTTTTTGCTAAGTTGTTTATTAATCTTTTCACACCAGCCAGCACCCAAATCATAATAAGATATGAGTTTTTTCTTTTTTGCCAAAGCATGAATTTCGCTTAAGCTTACTTCTTCAAAAAATCCTTTAAAAGCAAAATTAGAACGATGAGTTTTTAAAATCATCTTAGTATTTTCATTGATAGCTTTTTCATAATCATACAGATGAGTTTTATTAGTCGTGCCTATTTCTTTTAGTTTAACCCCAGCTGCTAGCATAACTTCAGGAATTCTAAAATTTCCCCCAATCTCAACTAACTCACTTCTTGAAGTAATAACTTCTTCATTTTTTGCTAAGGTGTTTAAGATCAAAAATACAGCTGAGGCGTTGTTATTAACAACCAAGCAATCTTCACAATCAAATAATATTTTTAAATTCGCACTAAGTGCGTCATACCTTGAGCCTCTTTTACCGCTTTGCATGTTAAACTCTAAATTTGAATAAGAGCAGATGATTTCTTTAGTTCTTTCAAAAATACTCTCATCAATAATGCTACGACCAAGATTAGTGTGTATGATAACTCCACTAGCATTGATCAAACTTTGACTTTGCATATTTAAAAACTCATCAATGTTTTGAGCAATTTTACTTAGCAAATCTTGCAAGCTAAAATTTAAATTTTCATTTTTACTTAGTTCTTTTTTACAATTTGAAACAACTATTTTTGCAAAATGAGATCTTAAATACAAAGGATAATTAGCCAAGTTTTCATCGTTTATAAGCGTGTTTATGGGTGGAAAATTTCTAAATTTGTTCATCTTAAACCTTAAGAATAAATTAGTAAAATTATAACTTTTTTATAATGAAATTTATATAATTAAGATTAAAAAATTTAAAAGAGAGTGTTATGAGAGATTTTGTATTTTTAGAAAATGAAGATTTAATTCCCCTAAGCGATGATATTAGCATAGTTCAAAAAACCTGTGATGAAGAAGTTTTTATAGGAAATTCAAAGCTTTTAAACCCTGAAGTTTATGCACCTGAGATTAATTTTTACCTTAAAAACTCACAAGATGATGTGCTAAAAAAAGCTAAAACTATTGAGTCTTTAT
The DNA here is from genome assembly GCF_025772965.1 of Campylobacter sp. CNRCH_2013_0898h. Lineage (NCBI taxonomy): Bacteria > Pseudomonadati > Campylobacterota > Epsilonproteobacteria > Campylobacterales > Campylobacteraceae > Campylobacter > Campylobacter sp. CNRCH_2013_0898h. Next base: position 23,851 of record NZ_JAKMTD010000002.1, read on the forward strand.
ATAAGATTAGATCTAAAGTTTATGATTTAGGACTTGACTTAGAATATACAAAAGAAGTGGGTAAAAATGTAATTATTGTAAGCAATGAGGATCAAAATGAGCTTATTGAAAGTTTAAAAAAACAAGAATACAAGGTTTTAAAACTAAGCAATGAGCAATGTTTGGGTGTTTTAGGTTGCGTGGGCGAGCTTTGTGTGATAGCTTTAAAAGATAATGAGCAAGTAGAAATTGATTGTGATTTTTTCTTATATGATGTAAAAAAAGAAAGTTTTGATCAACAAAGTGGTTGTTATGATTTAACTACCTTAAGTCAAGAAGAACTTATAAAACTTTTAAATTCTAATTCTCCAAAATATAAATTTAGAAATTATATTAGTTATGATGATAGTATTTGTCAATACCATGAAAGAAGAAGTGTGCATTGTGGAAAATGTGCCGAAATTTGTACTAGTGTGGCTATTTTAAAAGATGATGAACAAAGAAAATTAGAATTTTCTCATGTGGATTGTTTAAGCTGTGGTGATTGTGTGGGGATTTGTCCTAGCGGGGCGCTTGATTATGCACCTATGCCACGCAATAGCTTTTATGAAATTTTAAAATTTTATGAAGATAAAATCATTTTAATAATCCCTGAGAAAATGTCTATAGAAAATTTAAATATCGCTTTAAAAGAAGATGTAATGCCTTTTATGATTAAAGGCGAAAACTATCTTGATCAAGCGCATTTTTTAGCTATGCTTCAAACAAGTGGTGCGAGTGTGATTTTTTATAGTGATGGCTTATCGCAAGGTGCTTTAGAAGTGATAGCTTTGATGAATGAAATTTTTCAAAGAAAATTTAAACAAAATGCAATTTTTCTAGCTAAAGATGAAAAAGAACTTTTAGAGGCTATAAATCAAGCTCATTTTATAGAAAATCTCAAATTTATTTCTTATAATCCTGCACTTTTAAAAAGAGAAGATTTTGCTATAAGATTAAGAGAGCTTATAAAAGAAGAAAATTTAGGCAATATCCCAAGCAAAGAATGGATACGCTATGGAAAAATCACTATCAATACAGATACCTGTACCTTATGTCTTTCTTGTGTGGGAGCTTGTAATGTAGGAGCTTTAGTAGCTGATGCTAAGGATAATTCTTTGAAATTTAATGCAAGCTTATGTACTACCTGTGGATATTGTGAGGCAAGTTGTGCTGAAAAAGATACTTTAATGCTTCAAAGAAGTGGGATAGATTTAGAAAAAGAGTATTTTTCTTTTATGGTTTTAGCTCAAGATGAACTTTTTGCTTGTGTAGAGTGTGGGAAAGAATTTGCTACTAAAAAGGCTATTGAGAAAATCGCTAGCATTATGAAACCAAGATTTATGGGCGATGAAGCTAAGATAAAAACACTATATTGCTGTGCTGAATGTAAAGCAAAAGTAATGATACAAAGTATGAATGTGCTTTAAGCTAAAAGGCTTAAGCACTAAGTTTTAATCCCACCACTCCAGTGATGATTAAAATAATAAAAATAATTTTATTAATGGTTATTGCTTCTTTAAAGATTAAAAATCCCACCACGCTAACAAGTGCCAAACCACAACCTGCCCAAGTTGCATAAGCTATGCTTAAATCAATTTTTTTCAAAGCATAAAATAAACCTGCTAAAGAAAATGAAAAAAACACCGCAAAAACGATTAAATAAAGATTATTTTTACTTATGCTTGCATACTTCATCGAGCTTGTTGCAATCACTTCAAAAACTATACTAATTGCTAATATTAACCAATGCATTTTATATCCTTTTAAATTAATTTAAAAATGAAATTACAAAAGGATAAAAGGCGGGGCTATGGCGTAGAAAAAATAACCATATGCAGTTTTTATCTTCCATTTTGTCCATAAGCTAGTATAAAATTTTAAGATAAAAAATCCATAAGTCATTTATAACCTTGTAATAATTTATCTTATTTTAACATTGTTTTTTATATCTTAGTTAAATTTAGCGCAAAAGCTTTTTGGCTCAAAAGCACTTCATCATTTTCTTTAAAATCTTTAGCTTCTAAAGGGCTTAGCGCTACTTGACTGATTTGATTACCTATGGCAAGTATGGCTATAAATATACTATCTTGTTTTTGTAGTTTTAAAATGCGTGCTTTTATAGCAAATTTTTGTGAGCCTTGTGTTTTTAAAAAAACTTCATTAGGCGAGCCTTCTTTGATAATGGCTCCATTTTCTAAAATGATGACTTTATTGGCTAGTTTATAAACTTCACTTACATCATGGCTAATTAAAATAGTAGTGATTTTATAAGTTTTATGTATATTTAAAAGATAATCATGCAAGTGTAGTTTTATCTCATTATCTAGGGCACTAAATGGTTCATCTAAAAGTAAAAGTTTGGGTTTTTGCATAATGGCTCTTGCTAAAGCTACGCGTTGTTTTTGTCCCCCGCTCAGTTCTAAAATATGACTTTTTTTGTGTTTACTTAAATCTAAAAGTTCTAAAAGTTCATTAGCAAATTTTAGATCTTTTTTGGCAAAAAGTAAGTTTTGCTCTACATTCATATTTTCAAATAAAGCATAATCTTGAAAAACAAAGCCAAGTTTTCTTTTTTGTGGGCTTAGAAAGTTTTTATCATCAAAAAATATAGTATCATTAAAAGTGCAAATTCCTCGTGCTTTTTCAAAACCTGCTAAAATTCTTAAAAGCGTAGTTTTACCGCTGCCACTTTTTCCAAAAATAGCACAAAATTCTCCTTCTTTAACTTCAAATTTAACCTTAAGTTTAAATTCTTTTTCTTTATTTTTAAAGATTTTTTCAAAGTCAAGTTTTAGCATAAATACTCTTTGATAAATAAAGCGCTAGGATGTACATAAGCAAATACAAAATCATTTTTTTGATAGTCTTGCTCTAAAAACTCATGAGTGCTAATTTGAGCTTCGAAAGTGCAAATTTCATTTTCTAATCTTATGATAGTGATGATTTGTCCTTGGAAAATATCAATGATTTTTGCATAAAAAGTATTTAAAAATGAGTTTTCTAAATTTTTTTTACTAAGCAGGCATTCGCTACTTTTAAAAGCAAGTAACACTTCTTGATCAATGCTTGCTTTTTCATCAAGTTCTAAAGCAAGCATATATAATTTATGTTTATTTATAAGAAATTCTACCCAGTTTATATTTTCATGATTTTTTATAGTATTTATTTTAGCTTTAATCATGGGATATTATAGCCATAAGCTTTGAAAATTTCCTTAGCCTTTTTACTTAAAATAAAATCATAAAATTTCTTAGCTTTGGCATTATCTTTACCATAAGAAGTGATGATAATACCTTGATTGATTGGCTCATAAAGCTTTGGATTGATTAAAATATAATTTTTTCCTTCTTGGAGTTTATAAGATTTTAGCGTATCTTCATACAAAGCACTTGCTGCTATAAAACCCACATCGGCTGCTTTTAGTGTTTGAGTAAGTGCTTCTCCTATGGATTTTGCTTCGATGATTTTAGCTTTTGTTTGCTCATAAATTTTAGCATTTTGTAAAGTTTCTATACTAGCTTGACCATAAGGAGCAGCTTTGGGATTAGCTATAGTGATGATTTTTACTTTTTCTTCTTTAAGTGTGTCTAATCCTTTGCTTAAATCCATTCTAACACTGAGTAAAGCTAAAGCTCCTTGAGCATAAATAACAGGTTTTGTACTAGCAAAATTATCATCATACAAGCTTTGTGCAAATTTCATATTTGCAGCCATAAATATATCAAATGGCGCTCCATTTTTGATTTGTGAGACTAAATTTCCACTAGCGCCTAAGCTTACATTGATACTAATATCAGGGTTCTCTTTTTGAAATTCTTTTTGCAAGGCTTTAAAAGCATAAGCTACATTTGCAGCTGCAGCGATATTTACATCAGCACCATAGCCAAAAATACACAAAAAAAGCAGGGTGAAAATTTTTTTCATTTTTTGTCCTTTTAGTAGTAAATTTTGAAAAAATTATAGCTTATTTTTAAAAGCAAAAATAAATTTGTATTTTTTGCATATTTTCTAAGACTTATTTTATAGGTAAATAAAAATTTTTAATCTTTTTAAAGAATATTTTAAAAGTATTTTAATGTAAAAATTTATTTTAATTTTTGTATAATTTAAGGTTTCAATTTGTGAAATTTTAAAAGGAAAAACTTGTTAAAATATATACTAAGTTTGTGTTTATTTTTTAATACTTTGATTTTAGCCAATGACTTTGAAGATTTTGAACAAGAATATCAAAAAAAAGAAGTCAAAGATAGCTTTTATACCTATAATAAAGCTATGAGTAAATTTAATTATGATCTTTATACTTATTTTTTAAGACCGGTTGCACTTTCTTACAAAAGTGTTACTCCAAGTTTTATAAGAACAGGAGTAAAAAATGCTTTTGATACCACAAGATCGCCTTTTAGATTTATCAATCACCTTTTAAGTTTAGAATTTAGAAAAGCTGGCGAGGAATTTGGAAGATTTTGTGTGAATGTGATTTTTGGATTTGGTTTGTTAGATAGTGCGAGCAAAACTCCTTTAAAAAGTTACGAGGCTGATTTTGGAACAACTTTGGGCAAATGGGGAGTAGGTAGTGGACCACACCTAGTGCTTCCACTTTTAGGTCCTTATAATGTAAGAGATGCTTTAGCTTTGCCTGTAAATTGGTTTATGGTGCCTGAGGGATATATTGAGAATTTTTGGATTGGAGCAGGCGTAAATGCTGCATTAAAATTAAATGAATTAAGTTTTGAGTATGAAAAAATAGATGATATTTACCAAAATAGTGTAGATTATTATACTTTTATACGCGATGCGTATGAACAAAGACGCCAAGAACTCATCAAATAAGGAGATAAAATGAAAAAAATCATAGTTTTGCTTTTTAGTGTAGTATTTGCATTCGCTTTAAATTTGCAAGATATTTCTAAAACTATGCAAGAAAAAATTGATGAGAGCTTAAAAATTTTAGATCAAAATAAAAATGATAAAGCTAAAGCGGCGGAAAAAATCTTTGCTTTATTTGATGGTGTTTTTGATTATGAGCTTATGGCCAAACTTAGTCTTTCTACAAGATATGAAAAATTAAGTGAAAATGAAAAAAATGAATTTAACAAAGCTTTTGAAAAAAACCTTAAAAAAAGTTTCACAGATAAGCTTGCTTTGTATGATTCTCAAAAATTAAAAGTGATTAATTTAGAAGAAAAAAACAAAAGAGCTTTTTTGAAAACTTCTATGATAGTAGATGGCAAAGAAAATTTTGTAATTTTTAAATTTTATGATAAAAATAATGATTGGCAAATTTATGATGTAGATATTTTTGGTATAAGTATCATACAAACATATCGCTCACAATTTAAAGATGTCTTGCAAAATGGCGATTTTAAAACCTTGCTTGAAAAGCTTTCTAGTGTTGATTTTTCTAAATAATGCTAAGTAAAATTTTAAAAATCTTTCTTAATTTCCCAAAGCTAACTTTGGGGATTACTTTAATCTTTTGTGTATTTTTTAGTTTTTTTGCTAAAAATTTAAGTGTTGATGCAAGTGCTGAAAGCTTGCTTTTAGAGCATGATGAGGGTTTGAAACTATATAGAGAAGTTTCAGCACGCTATGGTAATGATAATTTTTTAATGCTTGCTTTTGCTCCTAAAGATAAAGATATTTTTGCTAAAGAAAATTTAGAAACTATTAAAAACTTAACTCTTGATTTAGAAAAAATCAATGGAGTGCAAAAGGTATTTTCTATCACTAATGCGCCTTTACTTGCAAGTTCTAAAGGTAAAGAATTAAAAGAGCTTATCCAAAATATACCTAATATTTTTAGTCAAGATGTGGATATTAATCTAGCTAAAAAAGAAATTTTAAATCAACCCTTTTATAAAAATAATATCATCTCAAAAGATGGAAAAACAACGGGAATTTTGATTTATCTAGCACCTGATCTTGTTTATAATGACTTGATTAATTCAAGGGATAATGCGCAAAATGAAAATGAAAAAGAGCATTTTAGAGCCTTGATTAAAAAGCACCAAGAAAGCTCAAGGGAATTTAGTGCAAAAAGATTAGAAGAAATTACTAAAATAGTATCTAAGTATAGTCAAAATGGAGACTTTTTACACCTTGGTGGTGTTGAAATGATCGCTAATGATATGATTAATTATGTAAAAAGTGATTTAAAAATTTATGGACTTAGTTTAATAGGACTTTTATTTATAGCACTTTGGTGGTTTTTTGGCTCTTTGCGTTTAGTGTTTTTGGCTTTGGGAATTTGTGTGGTTTCACTTTTTACTTCAAGCGGGATTTTCGTGCTTTTGGGCTTTGATATTACTGTGGTGTCTTCAAACTATGTAGCTTTGGTACTCATTATCACTGTTTCTGTTGTGATACACTTAATCGTGCATTTTATAGAAAATTTACACAAACACCCAAAAGCTAGCGTTTATAAGCTTTTGCTCTCAACCTTACTTGATAAAGCAAGTCCTAGTTTTTTTGCTATTTTAACCACGGTTGTTGGGTTTTTAAGTTTTGTTTTTTCAGATATTGAGCCTATTATTAAACTTGGTATTATGATGAGCCTTGGCATCAGTGTGAGTTTGATTTTAGCTTATATTTATTTTGCAAGTATTTTAGTATTAATGCCGCGTTTAAATTTTAAAGAGCTTAATCAAAATTCGTTGAAATTTTTAAGTTTTTGTGCAAATGTAAGTTTAAAACATAGAAAATTTATCTATGGTATAAGTTTATTTTGTGTGGCTTTTGCTTTGTATGGAATTTTGCAAATTAAAGTAGAAAATAGTTTTGTGAGTTATTTTAAAGATAGCTCTAGGATTAAACAAGGTTTGTTGATTATAGATAAAGAGCTAGGTGGAACTATGCCTTTAGATGTGATTGTCAAATTTAAGCAAAATCCAAAACAAAATGAAAGCTTAGATGAGTTTGAACAAGAATTTGATGATTTATCCAAAGATGATAGGTATTTTTTTAGTAGTGAAAAAACAAGAATAGCTGCTAAGGTTCATGAGTTTTTAAGTAAGCAAAAATATGTAGGTTCTGTGCTTAGCTTGCAAAGTTTGCTAGAGCTTGGAAAAAGCATTAATGATGGTAAGACTTTAGATGATTTTGCTCTAGCGTTTTTATATGAAAATTTAGATGAGAATTTTAAAAAGCAAGTTTTAACCCCTTTTGTTAGTGTAGAAAATAATGAGTTGCGATTTAGCGTGCGTATGCTAGATAGTGATCCAAATTTAAGACGCGATGCTTTTTTAAAACAGCTTGAAAAAGACTTAAATGAGCTTTTGCAAAATGATAATGTAGAGGTTAAAATCAGTGGTATTATGCCTTTGTATAATAATATGCTTCAAAGTCTTTTTTCATCACAATTTGACACTTTAGCCTTTGTGGTGCTTGTGATTTTTGCTTTGTTTGTGGTGATTTTTAGAAGTTTTGTTTATGCTTTTGTGGCAATTTTGGCCAATCTTATACCTTTAGCTTTAGTGTTTGGCTTAATGGGTGTTTTAAATATACCACTTGATATTATGAGTATTACCATAGCTGCTATTTGTATAGGAATAGGGGTTGATGATATGATTCATTATATTCATCGTTTTAAAGAAGAATTAAAACATAAAAGCTTAGAAGAGGCCATAAAAGCTTCGCATATAGGTATAGGAAGTGCGATTTATTATACTAGTGTTACGATTATTCTAGGTTTTTTAGTAATGATTAGCAGTAATTTTATCCCGACGATTTATTTTGGCTTGCTTACGGTTTTGGCTATGAGTTTGCTTTTGTTTGGTTCGCTTTTTTTATTACCAAGTTTTATTTTAACTTATCATTATTTTAAAACAAAATTAAAATAAAGTAAAATCCAAATCACATAAACACCAAAAGCAATAAGCATATATTTTATAAATTGTTTCATTAATACTCCATTTTTTCTAATACCCTTAAGATATAAGTAGCAAACATTAGCGCTTGTGAGCGGTGTGAAATTTTTAATTTTACTTGCTCATCTAATTCACCTAAGGTTTTATCAAAACCTTTTGGGATAAATAAAGGATCATATCCAAAGCCATTATTACCCCTTGGAGTGTCAATAGCAAGGCCATGCATATATCCATGCGTGCTAAAATGTCCATATTTTGAGCTTATGGCTATGGCTGCAGTGTAAAAAGCTTTGCTTTGATGTAGATTTTTTTCATGTAAAGCTTGGATGAGCTTGTTTCTATTGGCCTCATCAGTGCCTTCTTGAGAGTATCTTGCAGAAAAAATCCCTGGCGCATTGTCTAAAGCCTCTACGCTTATACCACTATCATCGCTTAAGGTGATAAATTCATTTTGTTTTTTGCCTAAAGCATTAAAAATAGCTTTAGATTTTATCAAAGCATTTTCTTTAAAACTTATGCCATCTTCGATGATTTCAAAAGGAGTGATGATTTCATTTAAGGCATAAATTTCATAAGTAGTTAAAAATTTTTTGATTTCTTCTACTTTGTGTGCGTTAGAAGTTGCTAGAATGATTTTTAATTTTTTCTTCATAAATTACTCTTTTTGTTTTGACTTTAAAAAAAGTTTATCAAAATCATAGTAAAATTATCCTTTATAAGGAGAAAAGATGTTAAAAACCGTTTTACCTTTGTCTTTTATTGTAGGAACTAGATTTTTCGGATTATTTATAGTTTTGCCGGTTTTAAGTTTATATGCTTTAAATTTAAAAGGAGCCAATGAGTTTTTAGTAGGACTTTTAGTAGGTGTGTATGCTCTAACTCAAATGGCATTGCAAGTTCCTTTTGGAATCATTTCAGATAAAATAGGGCGTAAAAAAACTATGCTAATAGGACTTGTGGTGTTTATCATAGGTTCTTTGGTATGTTCATATGCTGATGATATTTATACGATGATGTTTGGAAGGCTTTTACAAGGAGCAGGAGCCATAGGAGCAGTAGCTACTGCTATGATAAGTGATTTTATCAATGAAGAAAATCGTGGTAAGGCCATGGCTATCATGGGTTCATTTATAGGACTTTCTTTTGCAGCTTCTTTAGTGCTTTCTCCTTTAATGAGTGCTAAATTCGGACTTTCTAGTTTGTTTGATTTAAGTGCCATTTTAAGTCTAATTTGTATCGTGCTTTTATTTAGCGTTGTGCCAAAAGAGCATACAATAGTACATGAAAATACTAAAACCCCATTAAAAAAACTTTTAAAAGAAAAAAACTTAGCTTTGATGAATCTTACTAATTGTATGCAAAAAATGCTTATGAGTATTGCGTTTTTAAGTATTCCTTTGGTTTTAGTACATGAGTTTAATTACCCGAGTGAGAATTTATGGCATGTTTATGTTAGCTCTATGGTGCTTGGGTTTTTAGCTATGGGTTTATCAGGATCTTTGGGAGAAAAAAGAGGCTTAAGTAAAGAGATATTGCTTTTAGGTGTGGCGTTTTTTATCATTGCTTATATTATATTTGCTTTTTCGCATAATGCTTTAGTGTTTATGGTGGGTGTTGTAGTGTTTTTTATAGGATTTAATTTACATGAGCCTATTATGCAAAGCTGTGCAAGTAAATTTGCTAAGGTAAATGAAAAAGGCGCAGCTTTGGGTGTGTTTAATGCTTTTGGCTATTTTGGAAGCTTTTTAGGTGGTGTCGTTGGAGGGTATTTTTTACACCATTTTAGTTTAGTTGCTCTTGCTTTTATTTTGATAGCTTTGTCTGTAATTTGGTTTGTATTGCTTTTGTTTTTACAAAGTCCGGCAGATTTTAAAAATGTCTATTTATCTTTAGAAACAAAACATGATTTAAATATGATTAAAGGCATAAATGGAGTTTTAGATGTGTATAAAAACTCTAAATTTTTAGTGATTAAATACAATAAAAAACTTACAAGCGAAGAAGAAATTTTAGCGATTATTGAAAAATAATCGCTTTTATACAAAATGCTTTTCTTTTAAAATCACATATAATTTTAAAGTAGAAATAAAGAAAGTTAAAATAGCAGGTCCAAGGATAATACCCCAAAAGCCAAAACTTGAAATTCCTGCTATCATCGCAAAGAAAATTAAAAGTTCGTTAATTTGTGTTGGAATTTGAACAAGTTTTTCATTGATCCATTTAATGATATAGGGTTTTACTAAAGTATCTGCGATAAAAGATATCATTACCACGCTATAAATGAAAATCACTAAAGCACCGCTTAGATTGTTATTTGCAAATTCATATAAAGAGACAGGCACATAAACTAAAGCTCCACCTACCACAGGGATTAAAGAGCTAAAGCAAAATAATATTCCCATTAAAATTGCATCATAACCATAAAATTTAGTAATGATAGCAAAAAGCACCCCTTGTAAAATGGCATTTAGCACCATAGAATAAAACACCACAGACATTACATTACTCACTTCACTTAAAATGCCTTGAGTTTCTTCTTTTTTCATAGGCACTATGCTTTTTATATAGCCAATGAGTTGGGCTCCATAAAGATTAGCAAAGAAATAAAATACGCAAATTAATACCATATCAGTTAGAAATTTAGTGCCAAATTTAGTTGCGCTTGAAAGATAGGTTAAAACATTTTTAGAGATAGAATTTAAGTCAATACTTGCTAATGCTTCTTTGATTTTGGGTTCTATAAAGCTTAAAGATTCAGGTAGGTGTAGGGAATAATTTTTAAAATATTCTATGGTATTGTGAAAATAGCTTATATCAAAACCTTTTGCAGCCTTTGCTAGTTCTATAATAGCATATACAAAAGGGATAAAAAATAAAGCTAGCATAAAAGCAGTAGTAGCTGCTGCAGCAACGACTTTTTTACCTTTGAAAATACTTAAAAATTTAACATTAACATTAGAAGTAGAAACAGCCATTAAACTTGCTATGGCTATATTCATCAAAAAAGGTTTAAACAAAAAAAGTACCCAAAATAAAATGATCAAAATAAAACTAATCAAGAAAAAATTACTACTTTTCATCAAATAAACCTTTGTTATATTTTAATTTTAAAACATCAAAGCTTTTTAAGCTTGCAATGCGACCTTTGGCTGTTCTTTCTATATAACCATTTGCTAGTAAATATGGCTCTATCACATCTTCTATGGTATTTTCATCCTCACTTAATGCTGCAGCTATACTAGAAAGTCCTATAGGTTTTCTTTTAGCCTCAGTTAAAAGCTCTAAATACCGCAAATCCATCGCGTCAAAACCAAGCTCATTTACCCCTAAAGAATCAAGCGCTTCTTTAGCTCTTTTTTCGCTAATGATTTCCTCATCATTTACATCAGCAAAGTCTCTTACACGCTTAAGCAATCTTAAAGCAATCCTTGGGGTTGAGCGACTGCGTTTGGCTATTTCTAAAGAAGCTTTTTTTTCACAAGTTTTATTAAGCTTTAGAGCTGCTTTTTCTAAAATGATAGCAAGTTCTTCATTTTTATAAAATTCCAAGCGAAATTGCATGCCAAAGCGATCGCGCAAAGGATTGCTTAGCATACCTGCTCTTGTAGTAGCACCTATTAAAGTAAATTTAGGTAAATCGATTTTGATTGTTTGCGCAGCAGGGCCACTACCGATGATAATATCAAGACGAAAATCCTCCATAGCAGGGTAAAGTACTTCTTCTATGGCGGGACTTAAGCGATGAATTTCATCGATAAATAAAATATCTCCCTCGCTAAGATTAGTTAAAATCGCAGCTAAATCCCCGCTTTTTTCTATCATGGGTGCAGCGGTAGTTTTGATATTTGCATTCATTTCATATGAGATAATGTTTGCTAAAGTTGTCTTACCAAGTCCTGCAGGCCCACTAAAAAGGATATGATCTAGACATTCATTTCTTTTTTTAGCAGCTTTAATAAAAATTTCTAAATTTTTTTTAATGTTTTCTTGTCCTATGTAGCCATCAAAATTTGAAGGTCTAAGGCTTGTTTCATAAGTTTCATCAGGGGAGAATTTTTCAATCTCTACGATTCTATCCATATTTTTTCCATTTTATTTTGTAAGAAATTTTAATTTTATCTAAAATTTGCTAAAATAAACATTTAAACTTAGATTATAGAAGTTTTTATGGGAATTTTAGAGCAATTAGAGTTAGATTACGAGCTTGAAGAAATCGAGCGTTTTTTGTATTTTTTTAGAAGTCTTTGTGATGTTTTAGAGCCTTTGATAGTAAAGCTAAGCAGCGATAGCTCAAAATACAAAGAAGCTTTAAAAGACTTAGAGCAAAATATCCACAATGTAGTTTGGGCTGCTAAAAGATTAAATTTAGATGAGATTGCAAATTTTTGCACATTTTGTGAGGAAATTATGCAAGAAGCAGCTAAATTTGATGGGCCTGCTAGCGATGAATTTGTGGATTGGATGTTTTTAGTGGGTGAGCAGCTTGATAGATATTGCAGTGATTATGAAAAAAATGCTTCTTTTTTAAGCGTATTTAACCCTCAAATTGCAAATGTTCCTGATAAAATTTCTAAATAACGGGGACGACTTGGCTTCGACAGGAGTAGAGTGGCCTTGGTGGCATGTCGCTTTGAGCAAAGCGTATAAAGCTCAAATTAAAATTAAACGCAAACAACGTTAAATTTGCTCCTGCTTACGCTAAAGCTGCGTAAGTTCAGTTGAGCCTGAATTTTAAGCGATACTATCTAGCTTAGGATTTGGTCATTTTCGATAGTGTAGATTGAAATTTGACAAGTTTTGATTGAAGTTAAAGTCTTAGTCTAGCTTGAAATTTTGGAAGGTGAGTTTGGCTAGATGAAATTTTCACCTTTGCTAAGCATGTAGATGCCGTGGTTGTTTTATTTTTGGACAGGGGTTCAATTCCCCTCGTCTCCACCAAATTTAATCTTTCATATATCAATTTATTAGAATTTAGTATTTTAATAATTTAATTTCATCAAAGGTTTCTTATTATTGATAGGACTTCAAGGAAGGCTTCTTTTAAGATAGATGGTAAGGTTTTTATTAATTCTAAATTTAAATTCATTATAAAGCTTGATAGTATTTCTTAGCATTTTAAAAAGTTCTTTTTGTTATCATTTTAAAAAATACTAAGGTTGTTCTATGAATTTTTATGAAGAAATTAAAAAATATCTTGATAATAATCTTTTTACCAACTATGCTCTAGAGGTGGATTTTCCAAATATTTATAATTTTACTAAAAATGAAAACATATATAAAACAACCTTAGATAATATAATCTGTCTATACAACGCCACTCAAAGAAATTTTCAAAATTATAACGAACATCAATTTGAAGATGAATTTATATCAAAAGTGTTAGACATTTTAGGGTGGAAATTTATAAGACAAGATGAAAAGATCATACAGGGTAAATTAGAAAAGCCCGATTTTTTGCTTTTTAGTGATGAAAATATAAAAGTAAATTATGAAAATTTAGACAAAGAAACAAAAAAATCAAGTAATGAATTTACTATCATCATGGAATCAAAAGCCTATAATGTGCAAATAGATAATAAAAAAGTAAAAGAAAATCCCCATTTTCAAATTTTAAGATATCTTAGTAATCTTAAGAAAAATTATGGCTTTTTAACTAATGGTAGATTTTGGCGTTTTTATGATAACTCTACACTTAGTGCAAACAAGGTATTTTATGAGATAAATTTAGAACAAATCATAAAAGATAAAAACTATCAAGCTTTTGCGTATTTTTATAGTATTTTTGCTTCAGCAAGTTATACAGAAGAAAAACACATAGAAAAATCTTTACAAGTCAATAAAGAATCAAAAATAAAAATAGAAGATGATTTAAAATCTATCATCTATGGAACTAATGGCAATGAATCTTTATTTGAATTTATAGGTTCTAAGATTTATAACAAAACTAAAGCTGATTTAAAGCTAATCTATGAAAATTCTTTATATTTTGTGTTTAGGCTTTTATTTATTGCTTATTTTGAAGATAAATTTGAAAATATCTTAGAAAAGCATAAATACTTCAAAAGCAAAATTAGCATAAAAACTTTATTGCAAAATTTAAGCGATGATGAAAGCTCAAGTGCTGGCTTTGGCGATTTAGAAATGATATTTCAAATTTATAATAAAGGCAAAGGCAATTTTGACATGCCTGTTTTCAATGGTGGGTTGTTTGATGAGAGCAAAACCACTCTTTTAAACACACCAAAGATTTTCAGCGATAAAGACTTGAAGAAAATTTTAGAACAATTATTATACTACAAAGATAAAAATTTAACTTTTAAAAGAGATTATAAAACCTTAAGCATAGAGCATTTAGGCACGATTTATGAAGGCTTGCTTTCTTACTTTTTTGAAGTAGCAAATGAAGATATTTACTATGTAAGCTATAAAGAAAAATCAAAAGAAATAGAGTGTTATTTTGATAATTATGATTTTAAAATTTTAGAAAAATCAAAAAAATTAGAAAAATACACCTTTTATGAAAAAGGACAAATTTATCTAAAAAATACCAGCAACTCAAGAAAAGCAAGTGCAAGCTTTTATACACCTCAATCCATAGCTAATTTTTTAATCCAAAGTGCTTTAAAAGACAAACTAAACAATGAAAACATTTTGAAATTTAAAATTCTAGACAATGCTTGCGGTAGTGGGCATTTTTTAGTTGCGGTTTTAAATGCTATCACGCATATTGTTTTATCAGATTTTGAACATTTTACAAATTTAAAGCAACTCCACGAACAAGAAAAAGAAAATATCGCAAATCATATAAAAGATTTCACGCAAGATTATGAGTTAGATGAAAGTGATGTTTTAAAACGACTTTTGCTAAAACGCATTATTTATGGAGTGGATTTAAATCCATTTAGTATAGAGCTTACTAAGCTTAGTCTTTGGATAGATAGTTTTATCTTTGGAACCCCACTTTCTTTTATAGAACATCACATAAAATGTGGCAATGCTTTGCTAGGCTCAAGTATAAGTGATTTTGAAAATTTAATAAAGCAAAATAAAGAAAATATTTTCACAAATTCCATTACTCAAGAATTTGAAATTTTACAAGAAGTATTTGAAAAGCTTGATAATCTACAAGATACCAACGAAGAACAAATCAAACAATCCAAACAAATCTATCAAAATGAAATCACACCAAAACTTGATAAGTTAAATTTATATCTAAACTATATTAACTCACTTCATTTTGCTAACAAAGAAGAATTACAAATTCTAAAAGCCCTAAGTCAAGATGATATACAAAATTTAAGCCAAAATAAACAAGCAAAAGCTATCATTAGCAAATATCAAAAAGAATTTAACTTCTTTAATTATGAGTTAGAATTTCCTGAAATCATAGAAAATCAAGTCTTTAAAGGCTTTGATATCATCATAGGTAATCCACCTTGGGATAAATCAGAATTTAGTGACAATGATTTCTTTCCACAATATAAAAGCGATTATAGAAGCTTAATCGCTAGCAAGAAAAAAGAAATTCAAGACAATTTGCTAGCGAAAGATTATATAAAGCAAAATTATGAAAAACAAAAAGCATATATAGATGTAATTAATGTTTATTATAAAAACACATTTATGTCTAATTCTTTAACAAAAGATATCAATTTATTTCGTCTTTTTGTAGAAAAAAATCTTTCTCTTTTAAAACAAGATGGAAATTTAGCTTATGTGCTTCCTAGTGCTTTGATGTTTGAAGATGGAAGCTTGACTTTAAGAAAAGAAATTTTAGAAAATAAAACTTTAGAGTATTTTTATAGTTTTGAAAATAGACAAGCTATATTTGCTGATGTGGATTCAAGATATAAATTTGCTCTTATGCTTATAAAAAACACGCAAGCAAATCACACTCATAAAATCAAAACAATGTTTTATAAAACAGATATAAACTCACTAAAAAACAAAGATGAAATTTTAACTCTAAGCTTAGAAGATATCAAAAAGCTAAGTCCAACTCACTTAGCCTTAATGGAGCTAAAAGACAA
The DNA here is from genome assembly GCF_025772965.1 of Campylobacter sp. CNRCH_2013_0898h. Lineage (NCBI taxonomy): Bacteria > Pseudomonadati > Campylobacterota > Epsilonproteobacteria > Campylobacterales > Campylobacteraceae > Campylobacter > Campylobacter sp. CNRCH_2013_0898h. The sequence continues at coordinate 39,767 of NZ_JAKMTD010000002.1, forward strand.
ACAAGCCTTAGAAATTCTAAGAAAATGCTACAATACTTTTCAAACCTTGTCTTTTGATTATATAGATTTTAGACAAGAATTAAATATGACTAGTGATAAAGATTTGTTTATAGAAGAGTTTAGGGAAGGACTTTTGCCCTTATATGAAGGTAAAATGATACATCAATTTAATGCAAATTTTAGCCAAGCTACTTATTTTTTAGAAAAGGCTAAATTTGATGAGCGTTTAAAAAGCAAAGAACTTTTAAGAGCTAAAAAGGCCACCGGCAAAGAACTAAAGCCTGATTTGATAAAATATGATAGAGAATTTTTTAGACTTGCTTATAGAGCTGTTGCAAGCGATACAAATGAAAGAACCTTGATAGCTTCTTTATTACCAAACAATTGTGGTTTTGGACATAGTATGTTTGCAAATGCACCAAAACTATATATTTTAAAAGATGATGAAATTTGTATAGATGTAGTGTCTTATGAAAGAATTTTGCTTGTTTTGGCTTTGTTTAATTCTTTAGTGGTTGATTTTATCATAAGAAATATGGTGCAAATCAATGTAAGCAAAACCTATTTAGAAAGAATTCCTCTGCCTCAACCAAGTGATAAAGAAATTCAAAACAATGAAATCTATAAAACCCTAGCTAAAAATGCCTTGCTTTTACAGCTTTATAATGATAAAAATCATCATTTTGATGAGCTAAAACAAGAATTTAACATAAAAGATGATGAAATTCCAAAAACTAAAAAAGCTTATGATGTCTTAAGAGCAAAAAATGATTTATTAGTTAAAGAACTTTATAGTTTAAGTGATGATGAATTTTCTTACATGATAAGCACTTTTAAAGTCTTAAACGAAAAACAAAGCGAATATATAGCATTATTAAGGAATTAAGATGGAAGATAAATCTGTTTTAGAACAAATTATAGTTATTAGTCAAAATTTTAATAAAAATATAAAAAAACATGAGGATGATAGAGGGTTTTTATCTCAAAATATACTTAATGAGTTAAGGAATTTAATAGAGCATATTGCTTTGTATATTTACAATAGAGATACAAATAATAATTTTAGTAGTCACTATGATAATATAAAAGTTGCAATTGTATATATAAGCGATAAAGCTAAATATGTAAATATTAGAAAAATGCATAATTTTTTACAAATAACATCTTCACATTACACTCCAGATGAGGAAACTTCAGAAAGATTGATGTTAAAATATATTTCTATTTTAATTAAAATAAAGCAATTTTGTAAAAATAATTTAAACTTAGATATCTTGCAAAATATATATGAATTTCCTATTAAGCTTGATAATCTAAGTTTGCAATATTATGAAAGAGTTGTAAATAAAATCAATAATACAAGTGTATTTGAAAGAGAAAGAACTGATAAATTTTATATACATAAAGTCAAGCCATTTGTTGTAGATAAAAAAATATATTATGAGATAACATTTGCATTAGCTAAAAACTATACAAGTAAATTTGATAAAATCATAGCTTTTTCAAAAGAATATATTCCTGATAATTATGCTGTTGAATTAAAACTATATGATACTAGTATTTGGTTGAAATCATTTAAGATACCCATTATATTAATAATCAATTGGAATGTAAGCATAAGACCTTGTGAGTTAAAGAATTTTTGTGCTATTTTTGGATTAGCTAATGTTAATTTTACAAGAAATGCAAAGTATGAGAGAATCATGCAATTTTTAAAATACAATGAATTGAGCTTGCTAGATATTGTAAAATTAAATGATATAGAATATCAAAACATCAAGAATGAATTTAGTGAAAATAAATTTAATGATTTTTTTAAATGTCTTGATAAGACAAGGGATATTATTACAAATAATAAAAAAGGAAAAAATATCCTTAGTTATTTATTAAATAGTATGAACAATGTTGTTATAAAATATCAAAAAGGTGATTTTGCTAATGAAAAATTATCAAATTTATATTTAAAAAATTCCTCCATACCTTTTGAAGATATGCCTTTTTGTACTTCTTTGACAGGACATAATCCTAGATTAATTGACTTATATGAGTGTTTAGATGTGAAAGATAGAAAGCATGAATTATTAGCCAGAACTATTAAAAATAACTCAAAAATTCATGGAAACTTATATAAGGATATTGAGGATTTTGGGCAAATTTCTAAAGAAAGTATTTTAGAACTAGTTAGAAAACACAATGATTCTATTGAGTATAAAGACCATAAGCCAAAAAGACATATAGAAATATTATATGAAAAATATTTATATATTAATGAAGATGAAACAGCGATAAAAAATATTATTTTAAAGCTTAAAAATTTTACCCAAAGTGGCATAGAAAATTATCAAAAAGATATAGAAAAATGGCTAAAGAATAACAACTTAGATTGTGAAGAAAAAAAGAATTTTCTAGAAAAAATGTTTTGCGATTCAAAATTAGCATTGATATATGGTGCAGCAGGAACAGGTAAAACCACATTAATAGAATATATTTCTAATTTTTTTAAAGATAAAAATATATTATTTTTGACAAATACTTACACAGCATTAGATAATATAAAAAGAAGAATAAAAAATCCATTATGGAGTTTTAATGTTGTATCTTCTTGCGTAAAAAAAAGAAAAGAGCAAGTATATGATGTTGTGATTGTTGATGAGTGTAGTACGATTGATAATAAACATATGTTTGAATTTTTAGATAAAGTAAAATGTGATGTTTTGGTTTGTGTTGGAGATGTATATCAAATAGAAGCTATTGATTTTGGAAATTGGTTTTTATTTGCTCAAAACTTTTTTAAAGATAAGCAAATAGAGCTAAAACATATTTACAGAACTAATGATGAAAGATTGCAAGATTTATGGAAAGAAGTAAGAGAGCTAGGGGAAAATATACTTGAAAAGCTTTCTAAGAAAAAAATATCTGAAAAAATAGAAAATTTTAATTTTAATACGCAAAAAGAAGATGAGATTATTTTATGCCTTAATTATGGTGGGTTATATGGTGTAAATAATATAAATAGGCTTTTACAAGAAAATAATCCTAAGCAATACATTCAATTTAATAGCTTATATTATAAAATAGACGATCCTATATTGTTTAATAATGAATCTTCTTCAAGATTTGGACAAGTCATTCACAACAACTTAAAAGGATCGATAGTAGATATAAAGAAAGGAAAAGGATGTGCTTTTTTTGTGGTAAATGTTTATAAAAATATAAGCGAAGAGAGTGAAAAAGATTTTAAAATTACTAAAAAATTTAATAATGAATATACAGAAATTACTTTTAGAGTAGATGAAATAAATTCTGATGAAGAGGATGAAAAAGAGCATGCTATTCCTTTTCAAGTAGCTTATGCTATTTCTATACATAAAGCACAAGGTTTAGAATATGATAATGTTTCTATAATTATTTCAGATGAAATAGAAGAACAAATAACACATAATATATTTTATACAGCTATAACAAGAGCTAAGAAAAGATTAAAAATATATTGGTCAGCCGAAACTGAAAATAAAATATTAAATTCATTAAAACTTAAAGATATTAAAAAGGATTATAATCTTTTATCATCTAAGTTAAAATAAGTTTTCTTTGCAAGGCTATTCTTGCAAAGAATTTATACAAATAAAGAATTCACACTTTCATTGTGATAAACTCTGCGTATTACCTCACCAAAAATAGGTGCTACGCTTAGGACTTTGATTTTATCCATTTGTTGTTTTAAAGGTATAGTGTCAGTTACTACTAGCTCATCAAGCGCATCTTTGGCTATTCTTTCATAAGCTATACCACTAAGTACAGGATGGGTACAGCAAGCTATAACTGACTTTGCACCTTTGCTTTTAAATACTTCAGCAGCTTTTACTATGGTTCCTGCTGTATCAATGATATCATCTACTAAAATCACTTCTTTATCTTTTACATCACCGATGACATTCATCACTTCGCTTTCATTAGCTTTTTCGCGTCTTTTATCTACTATAACTATATCAAGTCCTAAAGCTTTTGCTACGCTCCTAGCTCTTGCTATACCGCCTATATCAGGACTTGCAATGATAGGATTTTTATAGTTTTTATTTTTAATATAATCATTAAAAATAATACTTCCATAAAGATTATCCACAGGTATATCAAAAAAGCCTTGAATTTGTCCAGCATGTAAGTCTATGGTAGCTACTCTATCTACCCCTGCTGATTCTATAAGATTTGCTACTAATTTTGCAGTAATAGGCACCCTAGGACTTGCTTTTCTATCTTGTCTAGCGTAACCAAAATAAGGGATGATAGCTGTGATAGAGCTTGCACTTGAGCGACGCAGAGCATCTGTCATGATTAAAAGTTCCATTAGATTATCATTTGTTGGAGCACAAGTACTTTGAATGATAAATACATCTTTACCACGCACGCTTTCATCTATTTGAATGCTAATTTCACCATCACTAAAACGCTTCACACCCGCATTGCTTAGAGGCAGTGAAAGGTATTTTGAGATTTTTTTAGCAAATTCCTCATTTGCTGAACCAGAAAATATTTTATATCCGCGCATATATAAGCCTTAGAAAGTTTTCTGTGATGATATAAAATTTTTTTTGAAAATACAATAAAACATATCAAAAGCCGTGCAATCTTTTTAAATCCGCATCAATAGGAAGTTTATTTCCGTCTTTATCTACACTTACATAAGTTACCACAGCTGAAGTTACATGCATGCAATATACACGGCCATAATCATTGGCTCTTTGGGTAACTACTTCTACTTCTACGGTGATAGAAGTATTACCTGCTTTGATGATTTTTGCATAGCAAGATACCAAATCACCTACGAAAATTGGTTCTTTAAAAATGATCTTATCCACTGCTACAGTTACTACTCTTTGCGGAGAAAGCTCCCTTGCTGCAATGGCTCCAGCTAGATCAATTTGTGACATGATCCAACCACCAAAGATATTACCAGCGGGGTTTGTATTGCTTGGCATAGCTATAACTCTTAGTTTAGGTTCTCCCATATCTTTCATACATTCTCCTTATGTTTTGAAAAAAACATTATAATTAAGTTTTAAAAATAAAGAAAGGTAAAAAATGAATGATTTTAAGCAAATAGCAAAAATTGTGAAAAATAGGAAACAAAATATCAATAGTCTTTATAATATACTTCAAACTAATCAAAGTCATCCTTTGATAGATAGAGCTTTAGAACTAGCTAATCTTGAAAATGAAAAAAGCAATGTTTTAGCAATGTTGCGTCGTTTGGTGGATTTAAAAGAGGAAAATTTAGTCCAAGAACTTGAGAAAAAAGGTTTAAATGAAGAAGAAATTTCTCAAATAAAATATAAAGTTTTTTCTTTAGTAAGAGCCTTTTATGAAGTAGAACATCAAGATTTAATCGATGAGATTAAGAGTAAAAATTTACTTGATGAGTTTTATTTGGCTTTAGTTCAAGGTGTGCATAATATAGGCGTAGTTATGAATTCTTTTGAGCTTGTTTGGAGCAAGCAAATTTTAGATACAAATAATAAAATCTTAAAAGAACAATTTCCAAATTTAAGCGATGCTTTGGAGTTTTTAAAACAAAATGAGCTTTATCAGCTTAATCAAGATGGTGAAATTTGTGAAAGAAGCTATGGAGCTTTAGTTAAAATAGGAACACTTTGGAGATTTTTACCTTATGCAAAAGCTTTTGAAAATGAAGTTTTAAAGCTTGAATATGAGTTTGATAAACTTTTAGAAAAACTAAGAAATTGTGTGCTAGATGATGAAAAAAATGCTTATATTGATTATATAGAAAAATTAAAATTTGCTTTTTGTGAAAAAGATAATAATGAAGTGGTTAAAAAATGGCAAGAAGCAGAGCTTGCGTGGATGGAAGTAAAATGTCCATTGCAAATTGGCCATCCTTTAGAATACTATGAAGACTCTTATACGCATGCAGTAGCTCTTGAGTGGGATATACGCTTAGAAGATGTGAGTGATTTTAATGGGAGTGAGTTTAAAGATAAAATCAAAGAAAGCTTTGCAATGGTGTATGCAAATTTAGATGAAGAAGGTGAAGCTTTGTTTGATGAAGTGAATTTTAATCTTGAAAAAACTCAGCTTTATATTTGTATGCCTATGATTTTTTATGGAGCAGAGCTTAAGGGGCTTTTTTCCGCTCAAGTAGTGCCAAATGATGAGTATGTAAGCAATATAGCAGGTAAAAAGATCTTTGCTTTTTTAAATTATGTTTATGAAAATGCTAAAACCAAGCCTTTTATGAAGCTTTCTTCTATGGTATTTGAAAAAGAATTTTTAGATTATGGTAGAGAAATTTTATTTTACAATGAAAAATTATGGAAAAGAATTTATGAAGTTTCTACCATAGGTCATGAGTTTGGGCATATTTTCTTTGTGGCAAATGATAGTGAAAAGAAAATGAATGAAAGTGGCGTGTTTAAAAATATAGAAGAGTTTAAAGCTACTGCGGGCGGGCTTGTAAATTTCTTTTTACATGAAGAAGATGATTTAAAGCTTCCTGTATTTTATGAGCTTATTAAAAGGGCTATAGGATTGATTGCTTGGCAAAGAGTAGAGGAGGTTAAGCCTTATTATACTGAAGGTTTGATTCATTTGTCATTGCTGTTTAAATCAGGGGTGTTATCTTTTGCAAATGAGAAATTAAACATTAAATTTGATGAGGAAGCTTATGAGAGTTTTAAGGCTGTGTTTATGCAAAATTATTATAAGCTAGCAAGACATTATATGTTAAAAGAAGATGCTAAAAATTATTTAGACGAATTTTGTGTTTTAGAAGATGAGGTATTTTTACCACTTGATGAAGAGTGTAAAGAATTTGTAAAATACTACTATGAATTACACAAACTTTATGGCAATGAAATCGATGAAAGTGGAGAGTTTGAAAAATACTCTAATGCAAAATAAAATTTTATCAAGAAGAACTTAGCTTTCTTCTTGATATTTACTATTTTCTAATGCTTTTTCCATATCTTTTTGCGTTTTTAAAATAGCTTTACTAAAGCCATTTAGTACTGAAAATGGAGCAAATTGTGCCGCTCTTTTTTCTCTTGACATTGGTGGAAATTGTTTTGATTTTTGATATTTTATATCTATTATATCTTTATAATCATCATGCATTATGACCTCCTATTAAAGAAGTAATTTCTTTAGTCTCATCATCCAAGCTTGAAGCTTTTAAAATAGCTTTTTTACCAAATTTTTGCATGATTTGAAGTCTTGCTTTTTGGAGCTTTTCTTCTTTTTCAAGTTGATTTTTTTCTTGTGAAATTGCGTTAAAATCACTAAATAAATTTAATTCTTGGAAATTTTCTTGAGCTTTATCTGTGATATTATTTAAACTTAGGCTGATTTTTCTAATACTTAAGTTTTTATCACTGATTTTATAAAAAAGTTCTAAGGTTTTTTTGTTGATGATTTTTAAAGAATGGGTAAAATTTTCTAAATTCATACTTCCGTGAGCATTTTTAGGTATAGCTCTTCCGTAATTATCTTTAGTAATAGCTCCTTTATAAGAACTCAAAAAACTTGAATTTTCTAAATTGCTTTTATCATATTGTATATCTAGTGTGATATGGTTTGTTTTAAGGTTATTTTGTATAAGTTCAAGTACCAAATGATCTACAAGTTCTTTTAAAACCTTTATTGTTTGATTATTATCATATGCAAAAGGCAAAACCTTAGCCATGATTTTAGAGTGATTTTGTGATTTGTAATTTTTAATATCTTTCATTGTGCAAGTTTCAATACCCCATGCATGATCGATCAAAAGTTCAGCATTAACACCAAAGTGTTTATAAAGCAAGTCTTCATGTTCTAAAGAAAATCTTGCAAGATCTCCCATAGTATGAATGTTTAAATCTGCAAGTTTTAAGGCAATGCCTTTACCTATACGCCAAAAATCTTTTAAAGGTTTATGCTGCCACAATTTATATCTATATAATTTTTCATCTAAAAAGGCTATAAGCAAGCCATTTTCATCTGCTTTTTGTCTTTTAGCGAGTATATCCATAGCAATTTTAGCTAAGTATAAATTTGTGCCTATGCCTGCTGTTGCGGTGATTTTACTTGTGTGTGAAATATCAAGTAAAACCTTAGTAAGTAGCTCATAAGCTGATAGTTTGTATTTTTCAAGATAAGAACTAAGATCGATAAAAACTTCATCAATAGAGTATATATGAATATCTTTAGCATCAAAATACTTCAAATAAATGCTGTATATTTTTGTGCTAAATTCTATATAAGTAGCCATTCTAGGCTTAACAATAATGTAGTCTAATTCTAAACTTAAATCATTTTCAAGTTCTAATATACTAAAACTTTTAGCTTTAAAGTGGTGTTTTTGAGCTTGTTTTAGTCTTTCTTGGTTGATTAAATGGATTTTTTGTTTAAACTCAAAAAGTCTTAATCTACCAGGTATATTGTAAGTTTTTAATGCAGGTGAAACTGCTAGTATGATGGTTTTGTCCGTTCTTGTTTCATCTGCTACAATAAGATTAGTTGTTAAAGGATCTAAATTTCTTAAAACGCACTCAGCTGATGCATAAAAAGATTTCAAGTCAATAGAAGCGTAAATTTGCATAGTATGTGAAGCTTGCCTTTAGATTTATTAAGTTTTGATGGTATTAATTATAACAATAAAAATTACTAAAATAGATGAAATAAAATGAAATTTATAAGGTGGCGGACAGAGAGGGATTTGAACCCTCGAGACCCGTTAAGATCTGCACCCTTAGCAGGGGTGTGGTTTTAGCCACTCACCCATCTGTCCGTATTAAAAGGGAAAGTATATCTTATTGTTTATAAGATATACCTTAAATTTATACACTGAAATAAGCTATGATTAAAGTTATAATAAAACCAGCACCTAAAACTGCTATTTGTTTACCTCTATCTTTGCGTATAGCTATAATAGTGATTAAAAGTCCTGAAATATAAAGTATTATCATAGCAAGTGCAAAAGCTAACCCAAGTACAGAAAAGTACCACATACCTTTATCTTTATGAAGTAAAATCATATTTCCAAGCAAGCTTCTATCTTTTGTTGTAATTTCATAGTTATTCTCATCTAATTTTATAATACTTGCTATATAATTTATAGTCCCAAGTTCTATGCCATCGCCTTTTTTGTTGAGCTTTGGTTCCAAAGATGAAGGAATTTTTAAGTTGTTTTTCTTTAAAAAATCAATTAAAAATTCAGCTTCAGCACCCTCTTGAATAATAGCTTGAACTTTGTAATTTTGAATTTTAGCTCCACTTTCTCCATCAAAACCAGCTATATAAGCAAAACCTGTGATTGCATATAAAAATGCAAGTGGTAAGAAAAATAAACTAATGTAAATGTGAATTTGTCTGAATAATTTGTTTTTATTCATTTTTACTCCTTTTTGAAAAATAATGAAAAGTATATTGATAGAAAATGAAGTGAAAGTAAAATTAATATTTTTTAAATTTACGAGCTAGGGTAAAAAAACTACGAACAATCCCATAAAGCACATATAAACTAGCAATAATCAATGCACTTTCTAAAAAATATAGATAAAGCATAGAAAATAAAATTACTAAAAGGATTAACACCTTCAAAACATTTGCTCTTTTTAAATCGATTTTCTTAAAACTTGGATACCTTATGTTGCTTACCATTAAAAAGGCTAGAAGCATTTGGATACATATTATTATTAAAGAAAAATCATGTAAAAAATCATAATATAAATAAGCACTTACCCATAAAGCACTTACAACCGCTGCTGTTGGTATAGGTAGACCTATAAAAACCGATGGTTCATAAGTTCCTGTTGTGACATTAAATCTTGCCAAGCGTATAGCGCCAAAAACTACAAATAAACCAGCTATTAATGAGCCAAAACGACCATATTCATAACCTATGCTCATATAAAAAAGCATAGCAGGTGCTACACCAAAGGCTATTAAATCAGCTAGTGAGTCAAACTCAACTCCAAATTTAGAAGTAGAGTTGGTAGCTCTTGCAACGCGTCCATCTAAACCATCGCAAATTAATGATAAAATAATATAAATTAATGCTTTATCAAAGTTTTGATTAATAGAAGCAATCACTGAAATAATACCTAAAAATATGGAAGCGGCTGTAAAAAGATTAGGTAAAATATAAATTAGTTTAAAATTCATGGATTTAAATATCCTATTAATGTACCAATGCGTACTTTATCATTTTCATTTACGCAAATTCTAGTGTCTTTTGGAAGTAATAAACTTACACTACCATCAAACATAAAACCTATATTTTGTCCATGGTTTAAATGATGACCAAAATCATCAATATGAGCTTTTCTATTCAATGCTCCAAAAATAACGCGTAATGCCCATTGTTTGCTCTTGGAATTAGCTAAAAATAACATTCTTTCACCCATTAAATTTGTATTTTTCATAAATGGACATAAAAAAAGTCCATGCCTTATTCTAGTTTCTTCTATATTCATATCAAGCGGAGCTATGATATTTCCTTGGGAAAAAATATTATTGATAATTTGCACTTCTATACACTCGCCAAGCTCTTTATATGAGCTTGTTTTGATACATTTGATTTTTCCTTCTATGGGAGCTATAATGGTGTTTGGATCTGCTATATAATCAATTTTTTTAGTTCTAAAAAGATAAATAAAAAATATAAAAATACACCATAAAAGCCAAGAAAATCCCCATATAAATTGAAATATTGCAAAAACTATAGCTAGAACTATAAGCAAACTCCAACCAGTTTTTGCAATAAAATGTGTTTTCATTAGTCTTCCTTAGTAGCTTCTTGCTCTTTTTCTTCTAGGCGTGTTGGAAGATTATTTTCTTCTTCATAGTTTTTAATAATCTCTCTTACTTTGGCACCATCAATAGTTTCTTCTTCATAGAGTGCTTGCACCATCACCTCTATAGCACCGCTATAGGTTTTTAAAATTTCTTTTACACCTGCATAGCGTTCATCCAATGTTTTCTTTACATACTCATCTAAATCTTGAGCCATTTTATCAGAATAATCTTTTACAGTTTGCCCACCACTTAAGAAAGTATTTCTTTGCTTTTCAAGTACCATTAAGCCAGCAATTTCACTCATACCATACATAGAAATCATAGCTTTGATAATATCAGTTGCACGCTCAAGGTCATTGCTTGCACCTGTTGAAATTTCTTTAATGAAAATTTCTTCAGCTGCACGTCCACCTAAAAGTACATCAACTTCAGCTAAAAGTTCATGTTTTTGCATTAAAAATTTATTTTCTTCAGGGGTGTTGAGTGTATATCCTAAAGCTGCTAAACCACGAGGAATAACAGAAACTTTACTTACTTTTTTAGCACCTTTTGTAGTTTCAGCTATTAAAGCATGGCCGCACTCATGATAAGTTACGATTTTTTTCTCTTTATCATTAATTCTGCGTGATTTTTTCTCAAGTCCTGCTATGGCTCTTTCTACTGCCTCTACTAAGTCTTTTTGCTCCACATGTTTTTTAGAATCCCTACCTGCAAGCAAAGCCGCTTCATTAATGATATTTGCCAAATCAGCACCCGCAAGACCTGCTGTTAATCTTGCAATATCTTCTACTTTTACTTCAGGTGAAATTTTAACATCTTTCATATGGACTTTTAAAATATCACATCTACCTTTAAAATCAGGCTTATCTACTAAAACTTGCCTATCAAAACGCCCCGGTCTAAGTAGTGCTGCATCAAGTACTTCAGGACGATTTGTCGCTGCTAGAACAATTACTGGTGAGCTTTCGGTACCAAAACCATCCATTTCAGCTAGAAGTTGATTTAAAGTTTGCTCTCTTTCATCATTTCCGCCCATCATACCGCTTGCTGCACGTGATTTACCTATAGCATCGATTTCATCTATAAATACAATAGCTGGAGCTTCTTTTTTAGCATTTTCAAACAAATCTCTAACCCTGCTAGCACCAACACCAACAAACATTTCTATAAAAGATGAACCTGATACGCTAAAAAATGGCACATCAGCTTCGCCTGCCACTGCTTTTGCAAGCAAAGTTTTACCTGTACCTGGAGGACCAACAAGCAAAAGTCCTTTTGGAATTTTTGCTCCAAGATTGATGTATCTTTCAGGGTATTTTAGAAAATCAACAATTTCTTTAACTTCTTCTTTTGCTTCTTCAACACCTGCAACATCATTAAATTTAACCTTCGGTTTTTCTGAATTTACAAGTTTTTTAGAACTTCCTATACCAAGTATAGATCCACCCATATTTTTTTGCATACGAGAAGCTAAAAACATCCATATACCAAAGAAAATAAATACTGGCAAAACCCAAGAAAGTAAGATATCTATAAACCAATTGCTTTCATTAAAAGCACCATAGGAAACGCCTTTTGAGTCAAGTAAAGGAACAAAAGTAGCATCATTTGGAACTTTTTTGGTAATATATACCATATTTCCTGCTTTAGATACAGCTTTTATAGTAGTTTGACCTATATTAACTTGGGCAATTTGATTATTTTCAATTAAAGTTTTTAATTCAGAATAAGTAACTTTTTTAGTGTTTTCTCCGCCCATAATACCTATGCTACCATCATCTGAAAATCCTTTAAATAAAAGAATCATCACAATGGCAAAAATGGCAAAAATAAAAATGGGATTTTTGTTAAAAAAGTTATTATTGTTTTGATTATCTTTTAAATCATTTGGTTTTTTATTCATTATTGCAATTCCTTTTTATAAACTAAACTCAACCATTCTCCTTTGTGTTTGCATTCTAACAAAGTGAAATCTTTGAATTTATTTTTAATCCTTTCTTCATATTTATTTAATATACCAGATAAGATCAAAATTCCACCTTCTTTGGTTTTTTCTTTAAGATCTTTTTCTAGTATGATCAATATATCGGCAATGATATTTGCCACAACTATATCATATTTATGTAAGCTTTTATTAATAGAACCTACCCAAATATCATCAAAGCTAACTTGATTTAATTTTGCGTTTTCTTTACTTGCAACTATAGCTAATTCATCTGTATCGCAAGCTTGTACTTTGGCTCCAAGTTTTGCCATGATAATGCTTAAAATTCCACTTCCACAACCCACATCTAAACAAAATTTGGAATTATCTGTATATTTTTGTAGAAATTCTATACAAGTATAAGTACTCTCATGATGTCCTGAGCCAAAAGCTAGAGCAGGATCTATAATGATATTAATTTTATCTTGTTTAGCTTCTTGCCAAGTGGTGTGAATATGGATATTATCGATCGTCAAAGCTTGTATACCTTTTTTATACTCTTCTATCCAATTTTTATTTTCTTTTTTTTCTAAGGTAGAGTGGAAATTAATATGAGTATTTAGTTTTTGACATAATTTTTGATGAAAATCATGCAAGGCTATTTTAATGAGTTCTATATCTTCTTCTGATCTTATATAAATACCATTGTTTTTTTCTTCTATAGCGTCTATCTCTAGAGAAAAGATAAGATCAAGGAATAAATCTAAATATTCCTTGTCTGTTTGAAAAAAAAGTTCGTAATAATGTGTTTGCATAAAAACTTATAATTAACCTTCGTTTGTTCCTAAAACATCTTCAAGTTTTTCTTTTAACACTTGAGGAGTAAAAGGTTTTACAATATAGTTATTTACGCCTGCTTTTAAGGCGGTAATAACTTCTGCTTTACCACCTTCTGTAGTTACCATAATAATTGGCATATCAGCATATTTTTCTTCCGCTCTTACTTTTTTTACTAATTCCAAGCCATTCATTTCAGGCATATTCCAGTCAGTAATTAAAATTTTAATATCATCATTTTGTGAAAGTAAATCCCAAGCTTCAACTCCGTGTTCAGCTTCTAAAACATCCTTGTGGCCTAATCTTACAAGGGTATTTTTGATTATTCTTCTCATGGTAGAACTATCATCAACTACTAATAACTTCACTTTTTTTCCTTTATCTTGATGTAATTACATAAAACTGTAATTGTATCGTTTTTATTTTTATTAATCAATTAAAAGTTTATATTATATCATTTTAAAATAAAATTAGAATTTAATCACTCTCCGTTTTTATTGTGATTAAATTCAGGCACAATCTCCTTTAAAACTTTTGCAGGATCTGTGCTGTGGAGTAATTTTTCTATTTCTTGATTTAAAATTTTTAAATCTTTAAGATCACTAGTGGTAACAAATATACTTTCATATTGAGTTTTTAAATCATTTTCATGGATTAAAAGCTCTTCGTAAAGTTTTTCGCCTTTTCTAAGCCCAGTGATTTTGATTTCTAACTTTTTATTAGAAAGTAAAAGCATTTTTTTAGCTAAATCCATGATTTTAACAGGCTCACCCATATCAAGTACAAATAATTCTCCACCTTTGGCAATAGCCGCAGCTTGTAAAACAAGTTGCACAGCCTCATTTACTAACATAAAATAACGCACTATATCAGGATGAGTAAGAGTAAGTGGCTCATTAGCTGCAATTTGAGCTTTAAATTTAGGTATTACACTTCCACTTGACCCTAAAACATTACCAAAACGCACACAAGCTACTTCAAAATTTTCACAACTTGAGCTTAATGTATAAAGTTCACAAATTCTTTTTGTGCAACCCATGATGTTAGTCGGTCTTACAGCCTTATCAGTGCTTATCATAACAAATTTAGCAACCTTATAAGCTTTTGCAAGATCGATTAAATTTTTAGTACCTATGATGTTATTTAAAATAGCTGAATGTGGATTTTGCTCACATAAAGGCACATGTTTGTAAGCTGCTGCATGTAAAATCAAATCTATGTTTTTTTCTTGTAAAAGTTTTTCTAACGCTTCTTTGTCTAATATACTCATCATAATAGGTTCGATTTTTTCTTTATGTAAGCTTAATTCTTCATTTATTTTATATAAATTATACTCACTATGATCAAGCATGATTAAGTGTTTTGCACCAAATTTAATGCATTGTTTGCAAAGCTCACTTCCTATAGTTCCACCAGCTCCACTAACTAAAACTACTTTATCTTTGATAAAATCAATCACGCAAGCATTATCCAAATCTTTTGGCTTACGCGCTAATAAATCTTCGATACTTATATCTCTTGCTTCATTTTGCGTAAAAGAAAAAAGCTTTATATCGTTAATCCCATAAGCAATGAGTTCGTCAAAAAGCTTTTTTAATTCTTCTTGCTCAAGTTTTAAAGCAATGATAGCAGTATGAATTCCTTCAGCGGTATATTTTCTGATTGCTTCTTTTTCTTCAACTATAAATTTATCACAATAAGTACCTATTAAATTTTTACGCTCATCTACCACAGCTACAGGGAAAAGTCCTAAACTCCCTTCTTTAGCTCCTTTTAATAAATGCAAAGCCTTTGAAGTGGCGCCAACTACTATACAAGGATGTTCTTCGTTGTATTTTGGCTTTCTAAAATCAACTATCATTCTTTTGCTTATACGCAAACTTCCAATTAGCATACAAGATAAAACAAAGTCTATTCCTATAACGCTTCTTGGAAAAGGATTAAAAAAATCATCATAAAAATAATAAATTGCTAAAAATACAAGCTCAGCCAAAGCTAAAGCGATGACTAATTTACGCGCTTCATTAAGGGAGAAAAATCTCCAAGCAACTTGATAAATTTTAAAAAAAGCTAGAAAAATGATTTTAAGTAAAATCAAAATCACAGCACTTTTAAACATACCTTCATAAAATTCACTTGGGATGTCTGCACTAAAGCGTAAAGAAAAAGACAAATAAATACTTATAACAAAAAGTAAAATATCAGCACCTAGAAAAAATCCTAAGCGTTTGCTTTTATAATCCATCTTAGTCCTTTAAGGTGTTTAAGATTAAAGTAGAAACTTCCTCTACATCAGCTTTGCTCATAGTAGTTGCACTTGGAAGGCAAATTCCATTACTAAAGAAAAACTCACTATTACCATTTAAGTAAGTATCACAGCCTTTGTAAAGTTCTTGCAAATGCATTGGCTTCCAAAGTGGACGACTTTCGATTTTATTATCTTTTAAAACTTGTATGATTTTTAAAATTTTATCTTGAATTTGAACATTTTTATTTTCACATATACAATGTTTTTCATAAGTATTAAGTTTATTTAAATCAAAATCAAGTAAAGCAGTGCTTAACCAGCGATTTGACTTGGTATTTTCAAGCTCATCTAAAAAAGTAAAAGTTCCACTTAAAAATTCTTTATACCAGCTATAAATTTCACGCTTTTTACTCACTCTTTCTTCTAAAACTTCCATTTGAGCAGTACCGATTGCACCTAAGATATTGCTCATTCTATAATTATAGCCATATTCTTTATGCTCATAATGAAGGCAATTTTCTCTAGCTTGGGTACTGTAAAATCTTGCTTTTTCAAGATTAGCATGATTTTCACTCACAAGTATGCCACCACCACCTGTTGTGATGATTTTATTACCATTAAAAGAATATACTCCAAAATCCCCAAAAGTACCTAAGGCTTTATTTTTGTAAAAACTTCCCAAAGCTTCAGCAGCATCTTCAATTAAAAAAATCTCATTTTCTTTACAAATTTGGACGATCTCATCCATTTTAGAAGCATTACCATAAAGGTGTGTTAAAATAAGAGCTTTTGGCTTTTTAGGACTTTCTTTGATAGCTTTTTTTAATAAATTTACATCTAAATTATAAGTTTCATCACAATCAATAAATACAGGCGTAGCATTCATGTAAGAAATAGGTGCTACTGAAGCAATAAAGGTAAAACTTGAAGCTAGAACTATATCGCATTCTTTGATGTCCAAAACTCTTAAAGCTAAATGAATAGCTGCAGTGGCTGCATTTAGAGCAAGTGCGTTAGAACTTTTTGTATAATCTTTAATACTTTGTTCTAGGGCATTAACAAATTCACCCAAAGGTGCTATATAATTACTTTCAAAAGCTTTGTGTATGTATTCTAATTCTTTTCCACTCATATGTGGTGCTGATAGAAAAAATCTCATTTTACCTCCTTTATTTTCTTGGCAGGAACTCCAGCATAAATGCCTTTAGAAGTTAAGTTTTTAACTACAACTGCTCCTGCGCCTAAAGTTATATCATCATTTAAACTTATACAAGGAATAACACTTGAATTAACTCCTAAAAAACAACGCTTTCCTATTTTTACATTTCCTGTTAGTTTAGCTCCAACGCTAATATGGCTAAACTCATCTACAAAACACTCATGCTCAATCACACAAGCAGTATTTAAAATCACACCTTTTGCAATACTAGCTTTAGCATTAACTACGACATTTGGCATGATTAGAATACCCTCATCATCTAAAAAAGCACTTGGGCTAATAATAGCACTTTTGTGTATCAAATTAACTAATCTAAATCCATCATCTTTTGCTTTTTTGAAAAGTTTTTCTCTAATAGAGTTTGCGCCAATAGCAATAAACATATCGTGTTTTTCTAAATTGGAGTGATATTTTAAGCCTTTATTATCATCTAAAAAGATGATTTTTTCATATCCTAAATTTCTAGCTACATCAGCACAGACTAAACCATGCCCACTAGAACCATATATATAAATACTTTTAGTTGTGTCCATTGAATTTATCCGTTGTAGCTACTCCTTTTTTATTAACCCCGCTTCTTTTTAAAACTTTAACAATGGTCATAAAAAAGATTTTAAGATCAAATAAAAAAGAGCAATTTTGCACATATTCTACATCATATTTAAATTTTTGCTCCCAAGAAATAGCATTGCGTCCATTAATCTGTGCCCAACCTGTAATGCCTGGTCTTACATCGTGGCGTTTTTTTTGCTCTTGATTGTATAAGGGCAAGTATTCTACAAGTAAAGGTCTTGGGCCTATGAAGCTCATATCGCCTTTTAATACATTAAAAAGCTGCGGTAATTCATCTAAACTCAAGCTTCTAACTAGCTTACCAAAAGGCTTTAAGCGTAATTCATCAGGAAGTAATTCTCCATTTTCATCGGTTTCATCACTCATAGTTTTAAATTTATAAATATAAAAAATTTTTTCATTTAATCCTGGTCTTGCTTGTTTAAAAAGCACACTTCCTTGAACGATTTTTAAAACAATACCTATAAGCACTATAAAGGGTAAAAAAATAATCAATAAAATCAAAGCCAAAAAAAAGTCAAAAACACGCTTTAAACCATTTTTATACATTTGTAAAACCCCTATAAAAGTCAAGATATTTCAAAGCTATGATATTTTCATCATAATTTTGCGCTCTAAGAAAAGCATTTTGTGCTAAAGTATTTTTTAGTTTTTCATCTTCTAGTAAAACTGCTATTTTTTCAGCTAAATCCTTGCTATCTTTGCTTTTACAAATTAAACCGTCTATGGCATTATTCACTGCTTCAATGCAACCCTCAGCATCACTTACCACGCATGCTTTTTTACAAGCTTGTGCTTCTAAAACCGTTCTTGGATAGCCTTCTTTATAACTTGGTAAAACAAAAATATCGCATAAATTTAATAAATGTGCAATATCACTTCTTGTGCCAAGATAAAAAACATCATTTGAGTTTAAAAATTCTAATGGTGCACAAGATTTATTATCATCTCTTCCACCCACTAAAACAAAATTTGCCTTATCTTTTAAAATTTGGCTTGCTTCATAAAATTCTTTAATTCCTTTATGCCAAAGTGCTCTTGAAATCATTAAAACGATAGGTTTATCAGGCATATTGTGTTCTTTTAAAAAAGCTTGTTTTTCTTCTGTGCTAATTTTTAAAGGTAAAAATTGTTTTAAATTTAGCCCTACGGATTTGATGATTTTGATTTTTTCTTCTTTTAAGCCTAAATTTTTCATAAATAAAGCATTGCTTTCATTGACAAAAATAAAACCATTTGCAAGTTTAAAAGAAATTTTATAAAGTAAATTAATGCTTATTCTTACTAATTTGCTTTTAAAATCATCATCTATGTAAAAACTTCCTAAGCCTTCAACCAAACCAAAAGTGTATTTAATGCCCGCCATTTTAGCCGCTATAATACCTGTTGTATTGCTTTTGTGAGCGCTTGTTTGTAAAAGATCTAAATTTAAACTTTTGAGTGTATTTTTTAAACTAAGTAGATTTTTAAAAACAATTAAAGGATTGACACTTGATCTAGCTAAATCATAAAAGCAAACCTTATAGCCTAGCTCTTGTAACTTAATAGCAAAATCATCTTTTGGAGTGATGATTATAACTTCATGATTATTTTTTTCTAAAGCTCTGATGAGTGCAAGACGAAAATAATACACACTCATTGCGCTATGGGTTAAAATTCCTATTTTCATCTTTTTAGCCTATAAATTTTTGCTCTTGCATCATTAGTGACTTGCTCAAATAAATCTTGATCGTATTGATTTAATAAAAACATTTGTATGTAGGCACTATTATAAAGATTTTCATCCAAAATCACAAAGCTTTTATATTCTCTTAAAAAGAGTAAATAAATTTGAGCTTTTGAATCAATTTCATTGTAATAAAATTTGCCATTAGTGATGGATTCTATATCTACAAAAGCTTTTAAAGGTATAGTTGTACCTTCTAGTTTTAAAGCTCTAAAATCATTAATAATTTCTACTCCATTATCAAGCATAACAGAACCTGTTGTTTTATCTTGAGCTATGGCATTAGCTTGAGAGAAAAATAAACTTTTTTCTTGCTCTCCATTGTCAGGATTTGTATTTGCAAATTGTGCTACCACGGGCATGATACGCAACATTCTATAAGGCATGTAAATATATACATCTCTAGTTTTATTGGTATCAAATTTAAAATCTTTATCATTTAAACTTTCTAAAAAATCTTTAGCACTTGTTTGGTTATAATCTTTTACCATAGCTTTTAAAACATCAGGATAATTTTCTTTGAAAGATTTTTCAGTGTATTCTACGCTAAGTCTTGCCATATTAGCTGCTGGAATTTGTTCTTTACTTAAGACAAAAGATGAGAAAAAATTATCTTTTCCTAAGTGTTTTCCACCATCGATTAAGGTTTTTACATCGCTATAATAGCGTATTGGATAACCATAATCCCACCAAGCAACAACATAATCTTCTCTTTGAGCTTTATTTTTTAAATCATTTAAAATACTAGCTTCATAAGAAGTAAAAACAGTAGAGGATTTATAATAATAAATATGCATCAAAGCAGGGCTTATGCTAAAAAATGTAATGAGTATGAGTAGGATATTTTTATTTCTTAGACTAAGTTTGATTTGTTTTTTTTCTAAAAAATTAAAAAAAGCATATAAAAAATATCCAAAACCCAAAGCCATCACAGGAACTGCATAAATGGTAAATCTAAGCCCAGCTCTTAAAGCCATAAAACCTAGTGCAAGCATAGGTAGAGCTAAAAGCATACTTTTGTGATCTTTGCAAAGTAAGATAAAACCTATAAAAGAAAGGATAAATACTAAAACACTAGAGCTAATTCTTTGCATAAATACTTCAGGATCGATAGTATTTACTTCCATAATAGTTTCATTAACATTAAAATACATAAAGGCAGCATCTTTTAAATTTTGCACATCAGAAGCTTTGAAAACATAAAATTTAAGTTGATATAAAACAGGATCTAAACCACCACTTAAATGTAATATCAAAATGCTAATAAAAATCAAAGCCCAAACCATATAAAAATTAATTTTTTCTTCTTTAAAGGCAAAAATAGCAAATAACAATACAATTAAAGTAAGTTTATATTGCCATGCTAGCATACTTAAAGCTATGATCATTAAAGCAATAGCTAGATAAAAAATCTTTTCTTTTCTATGAAATACTAAAGTATAAAGACCAAAAAGTCCTATCATGGCAAAATTTAAAGAATAACTTGACGGATACCACCACAAATAAATCATGATAAAAACCGGACTTAAAAGTAGGGTAAAAATGTCTTTATTAATAGTTAAGCGTATAAAAGTAAGCAAAACAAGCATTGGTAAAACTAACACTAGCATATCAGTATCATAATACCCGCTCATAGTGCGGTTATAATAACTATTTGCAATGCTTCCAAGTAAGGCTGCTATAAAGCCATAAGTAGTGAGTTTATACTCTCTTGCGATTAATATAATAGGCACAACAATCAAAGAAGCAAAAAAAGTACTCATATATAAAATAATACTTTCAAAGCTAAAAGGTAAAATACTATAAAGCCAATAAGTTAAAGTAGAAAGTGAGCTTCCAAAATAAGATAAGTCATTAGGTTGATGAAAACCTGCTATCATATCTCTTGCACCTTCTGCAAAAGCATAGCCATCATTAGTAGTAATCATGAGTTGATCATTAAAGAAAAACTCATAAAACTCACTTGCCCAAGCCACCCAGTATAACCTACACAAAACACTAAAAGCAAAGGCTATAAGGATTAAAATACAGGTATATTTTATAGAATTATTATTAGTGAAATTTTGTTGCAGTTTCATTTTATGCCTTGTTGAAAAATTCAAATAATTGCTTTGCTATGCTAATTTTATCAAATTCTTTTGCACGCAAAAAAGCCTTTTGTCTATATGAAGCTTTTAATGCTTCATCATTGCACATTTTTTCTAAGCCTTCTTGCATGGCTTTTTCATCATCTACTTTTACTAAAAGTCCAAACTCATCATCTAAAAATAGCTCCCTTGCGCCACTTTTATGATCAGTGCAAAGTACGGCAGTATTACAAGCTAGGCATTCGATTAAAACATTAGAAAAACCTTCAAAACTTGAAGCAAAAGCAAAAAAGTCACATTTGCTCATGTATTTATAAGGATTTTTATCAAAACCTAGTAAAAAGACTTTATCTTTTAAATTTAAAGTTTCTATTAAAGCTAAAAGCTCATCTTTTAAAATGCCCTCGCCTAAAATGACTAATTTTAAATCAGTTTTAACTTTTGCATAAGCTCTTATAAGCATAGCATGATTTTTACCATGATCAAGCCTTCCAACACTTAATATAAAAGGATCTTTAAAGTCTATTTTTTCTTTAGATTTTTCTATGATGTTTTCTAAGTCTATGGCATTGTATAAAATATCGCATTTTTTAGCCTCTATATTGAAATTTTGTATTAAATCTTCTTTGTTTCCTATAGAATTTGCTAAGATTAAATCTGCTTTGTTATAAAGTTTTTTAATAAGAAATTTATTGATAAAAGAATTTAGATTATTATGTTTATAAATCACACTTGGAGTAGTGCATTCATTGATAATAAGGGTTGATTTAAGTCCTAGGGATTTTGCCATTAACGCAATATAATTAGGTCTATTTAATAATACAAATTGCAAGTTGATTTTTAAATTTTCACAAAGCTTTTTGTATTTTATAGCTAGCAAGGGTAGTTTTAAAAATTTAGCTAAGTTACTTTCACTTGGACTTGATTTTTCAAGATAGTGGATATTAACTTCAGGAATATCATATGATATTTTGTCATTCATTAAAATTAAATGTATTTCATATTTTAAATTTAACACAGGTAATAGCGTAGATACAACCCTTTCAGCGCCACCACTTCCTAAAGAATAAATAAAAATTGCTAGTTTTTTCATTTTAAACCCTTACTTCTTTGATTAAATCAAGCCATTTTTGTGCTACATTGGCCACTTCATAATCTTTACATCGTTGCTGTGCATTAAGCGCTAGTGTTTTTCTTAAATTTTCATCTTGCATTAAAAGTGCGAGTTTTTCGCTTAAAGCTTTTTCATCATCTAAATCTACTAAAAATCCATCTTTTCCATCATCAATTAAATCTTTATGACCGCTTGTGTATTTAGTGCTAATGCGCGCTACTTGATAATATAAACTTTCAAGTAAAACTGTTGGCAAGCCTTCTATGAAAGAGCAAAGGCAGATTATTTTTGCTTTTTTATAAAGCTCTTGCATATTTTCAATTTTACCTAGAAAATTAACTTTGATATTTAAATTCTTGGCTTCTTGTTCTAAATCTTGTCTTAATTCTCCATCGCCTGCTATGAAAAAGTTGTATTGTTTTTGTAAATTTGTATCTAGCCTTGCTATGGCTTTTAAAAACATAGAAGCATTTTTATTATGATCAAGTCTGCCTACGAAAATGACATTATTTTCTTTTTCTAAATTTTCTTTAATAGGGCTAAAATGACAAGGATTTGGCATATTGATAACTTTTTTAACAAAGTTTTCATAGTAATTTTTATCATCATTACTTAGCACGGTTAAAGCATTTGCATGAGGAAAACTTATACGGCGTAAAAACTTCCAAATTTTAGATTTTAAATAAGTATAAGAGCTATGTTCGCTAATGATTAAAGGTGTATTTAAACCTTTGTTTGCCCAAATGCAAGCAATATTAGTTGTATCTAAAAATGAGATAAAAATATCGCTTTTGTGGTCTTTAAGTGCTTGTTTTAAGGCTTTGAATTTTTTAATACGCGAGGCTATTTTATTATAAAGAGTGGAAAAGTCAAACTGCTCTAGGGTAAAAAGTTTGATTTTTGGCTCAAGCTTGTAAAAAGAGTCTTCTTTGTGAAATTTAATAATATTTATTTCATGATTTTTGCAAAGTTCATTAGCTAAAGTGACTAATACTCTTTCAGCACCGCCTGAATTTAAAGTAGCTATGATGAAAGTGATTTTCATACTTGTTCCTTTAAATGCCCATGTTTTACTTCAAATACTCTATCACAACCTTGTATGGTTGAGAGCCTATGGGCTATGATGATGAGAGTTTTATCTTTTGAAATTTTATAGATTTCTTCCATGATTTTTGCTTCACTTTCTTGATCAAGAGCGCTAGTTGCTTCATCTAAAACTAAAATTTCAGGTTGTTGATAAAGCGCTCTTGCTATGGCTATTCTTTGTCTTTGGCCTCCACTTAAAAACGAACCTGAATCACCTACCTTAGTATGCACTCCATCTTCAAGTGAATTTACAAAGCTTTCAAGATTAGCTTGTTTGATCACTTTGTGTAAAAGCGCTTCATCTACTTCTTCTCCAAAGCTAATATTTTTAGCAATAGAATCATTAAAAAGATAAATTTGTTGAGGTATGTAGCCAATTTTACTTCTAAAACTTTTTATATTGCTCTCATCAAGCTTAATTCCATCTACAAAAATAGCTCCATCACTTGGTTTTAAAAGTCCTATGATAAGATCAACTAAAGTACTTTTACCACTTCCACTTTTACCTATAAAAGCGATTTTTTCATTTTTATCAAGCTCAAAATTTAAATTTTTAAATAAGTTTTTCTTACCCTTATAAGCAAAGAAAAGATTTTTCAAAACGATTTTTTCTTTAAATTCAATACTTTCATCGCCTAGCTTTTCTTCTTTTTCATTGAGCATGTTATAAATAATATCTAAAGAGTTTTTATAATATGTAATTTCATTATAACTTGTGATGATACGATTAGCACTTGGCATAAGCCTATAAAGAGCCACCACAAAAATAGTAATAGTTGCTAAGATAGATGAAATATCACTTTCATATCTTAAAACTAAATACACTACGATAAAACAAAGCATACAAAAACCTATACCTTCAAGGTAAATTCTAGGAATGCTTGACATGCTTTCATTGCTAATGTTTGCTTTGGCAAAAAGCCCACTTTGAATTTCATAAAGTTTTTGTGTGCTTTGTTCTTTGGTTTTGAGTTTGATGATTTTAAGGTTGTTTAAATTTGCATTTAAAATTTCAAAATAATTTTTCATCGCCTCTTCTCTAGCTATGGAAGCTTTTTTTACCAAGGGTGAGAGGATTTTAATCAAAATAAAAGCATTTAAAAGTAAAAAAGCACTTAAAGCTAGGGTGATTTTATAGTTGATAATTAGCAATAAAGTATAAAGTAAAAACACCACAAAGCTTTCACTTAGCATAAGTAAAAAAGCACTAATTAAAGTGCTTAAATGAAATACTTCTTGAGTAATAGTTTTTAAAAGTTCTGATTGATTTTTGTTAGTAAAATTTTCATATTCAAGGTGTAGGTATTTATCAAAAATACGACAAGCAAGGCTGTGGTAACGCCCTTTAGAAAAACGCGCAAGCAAATGAAAATAAAAGGCATTTAAAAAGGCTCTAAAAATATAAAAGGCGATTAATATACAGCCAAAATAAGCAATAATCTTATAACTTGGTAAATTTAAATACTCATATACAGGTTGAAAATAGGAGCTTTTTTCTAAAAGCTCAAAATTACTCGCCACTGATACAAAAGGCATGATCAAAGAAATAGCAAAGCTTTCTATAAATCCTATAAAAATAGAAAAAATTAGCAAAGCAAATAAAAATTTCTTATCATGGGCATTGAGTATGAAAAAAAGTTTTTTTAACACTGTTTTTCCCACTCATAAGCACTTTTACAGATTAATTCTAAACTATCATATTTTGGTTTCCAATTAGTTAGGGTTTTGATTTTATCAGCATTTGAAATAAGCACAGAAGGATCCCCAGCTCTTTTTGGTGCAAGTTCTACTGTGAAATCCACCCCGCTTACTTTTTTCATAGTTTCAATAACTTCTTTTACACTAAAGCCATGTCCATATCCTACATTGAAAATATTACTTTCATTGTTTTCTAAGTATTCTAAAGCAGCTAAATGTGCACTTGAAATATCATCAACATGGATAAAATCTCTAATACAAGTACCATCTTTAGTATTATAATCATCACCAAAAATATAAAGTTTTTCTCTTTTTCCTGTGGCTACTTCAGCAGCAACCTTGATAAGTAAAGTAGCTTTTGGATAGCGTTGACCTATAGGATAACTCATGCAAGCACCTGCTACATTGAAGTATCTTAAAATGCAGTATTTAAATTTAGGATTTGCCATATTAGCATCTTGTAGGACTTTTTCACTCATAAGCTTGCTTTGTCCATAAGGATTAATCGGTGCTAATGGACTTTGCTCATCTACGATAGGAGTTTGTGGCTCTCCATAAGTTGCTGCGGTTGAAGAAAAAATGAATTTTTTCACACCTGTTTCTAGACAAGTTTGGATTAGATTACTTGTGTTTGCAGTGTTGTTCATATAGTATTTTAAAGGATTTTCCATACTTTCGGGAACTTCAATGCTAGCTGCAAAATGCACAATCGCATCAAATTTTTCTTCTTTGAAAAGTTTTTTAATCCCAGCATAATTGCTTAAATCTTGCTCAAAAAACTTAAAAGGTCTGATTTTAGAAAGTTCATCTAAGCTTTTTTTACTGCCTTTTGAAAGATTATCTAATACACAAATTTCATGATTTGTTTCTAAAAATTGTTTTAAAGTATGAGAGCCTATGTATCCTGCGCCACCGGTGATTAAAATTTTCATTTTTATCCTTTTTGTGATATTTAATAATAGTTATTTTAATATACTTTTCTTAATTAATTTAAAACTTGCTCTTTTCTTTTTCTATGGCTTCTAAAAATGGCTTTTGATAGCTTTTATCACTATGTTTTTGCAAAAGTTCTTCTTTGAAATTTTCTAAAATATTAAGATAATCTTCTTGGGTTAAATTAGCTTTGATGAGTTCGTATTTTAAAAATAGTATATAGGTGTTTAACACATCACTCTCGCAATACTCGTGAATTTTTTCTAATTTGTTTTGATAAAAAAGCTCTAATACTTCATTTCCATGCACATCATACTTTCCAGGAAGTCCTGCCATAGCACAAAGTGTGTCAAGTCTTAAGCCTTTTTGGCCAAAACTTCCTAAAGATTCTAATAAATCACAATGTTTATTTTCTACAAATTTACTTTTGTAGTTATTCCATTTATCGCTTGCATCTAAATAAGCACTTGCGTTGATATTGTATTTTAATGCTCTTATAACAAGCAAAGGCATATCATAGCTTTTGCCATTAAAACTTACAAGGCGGGGTTGGTGTTTATCTATGAAGTTAAAAAACTCTTCTAGCATTTGTTTTTCGTTGTCGCCTTTGATTTTATTGACTTTGATGAAATTTCCAAATTTATCTGCAATCACTGCACAAATGCTTACAACTTTATGAAAAGGCAGGGGTAAAAACTCACTTCCGCTTTCTTCTTTTTGTCTTTCTAAAGCTTGCTTGCTAATGCTTAAATCATCGCCATTAAAATCATAAAGATGTTTTATCAATTCTACATCAGGAATGCTCTCACAATCAAAAACGCAAATATATTCTTGCATGATAAACCTTTTTTTAAAAAAATCTTTGTTAAAATCATAACAGAAAATTTAAAAATAAAGTAGCACATGAAAATAGGTTTGGTTAAGTTATCCGCACTTGGAGATATCATCCATGCGGTAATTGTTTTACAATTTATTAAAAAGCATTATCCTAAGGCGAGTATTGATTGGTTTGTAGATGCAAGATTTGCAGCATTATTGCAAGATCATCCAATGATCAATGAAGTTTATGCCCTGCCTTTAAAAGATAGAAAATTCAAAGAAGTTTTTGCTATGCTTTTTGAAGCTAGACAAAATAAATATGATGTTGTGATTGATTTGCAAGGTTTGATTAAATCCGCTTTAGTGAGTAAATTTTTATGTGCTAATACTTTTGGTTTTGATCAAGAAAGTATCAAAGAGGGCTTTGCGAGTAATTTTTATACGCATAAATTTGCGTGTAATTATGAAGAAAATATTATTGTGCGTAATCTTTCTTTGGTGGCTTATGTATTAAATGAGCATTTTGATTATAGCGATATAGAGTTAAAACAAAGTTGTTTTAGCGTAGATGATGAGTTAAAAGAAAGCTTAGAACAAAGGCTTTCTTTAAGTGAAAGTGCGCCAAATATACTCATACATGTAGGCTCATCTATGCCTAATAAAATTTACCCAAAAGAGCGTTTGATACTACTTTGTAGAATGCTTTTAGAGTATTTTACTAGTGCAAAAATCATGCTTGGTTGGGGCAATGTTAATGAGTTTAATTTTGCTAAAGATATAGTTTTAAATTTAAAACATTTGAAAATAGAACTTGCGCCAAAATTAAGCTTAAGTGAGCTTTGTGCTTTAACTAAGGCAAGCGATCTAATCATCGGAAATGATAGCGGGCCTACTCATTTAGCCTTTGCATTAAACAAGCCTTCTATAACGATTTTTGGTGCTACTCCTAGTCAAAGAAATGCTTATGAAACAAATATCAACAAAACAATCAATGCAGGTAAAAAAATACTGCATTCAAAGCATATCGATAAGAGTGATTTTTGCATACAAAATATCGATGAAAAAGATATTTTTAAACTTGCTTGTGAGCTTTTAGAAAAATGATAAATTATGTATATCTAAGCCTTTTTTATATATTAAAAGCCCTTGTGAAGATTTTACCTTCAAAGCTTTTAAACTCTTTTGCAAATTTGGTTGCTTTGATCACTTATAGGCTTAATCACAAACACCGCAAAATCATTGACATAAACTTAAAAATTTGCTTTCCTGAAAAAGATCAAAAATGGCGTGATGAAACTAGCCTTAATATCTATAAAAATTTTGCTAAATTTGGGATTGATTTTATCAAAAATCAAGATGCAAGCAAAGAAGAAATCGTCAATAAAATTTGCTTTGATGATGAGGGGCAAATTTTAAATATAATGCAAAGTAAAAGATCCTTGATTGTAACTACGGCTCATTATGGTAACTGGGAGCTTTTGGCTTTGTCTTTTGGGGCTAAATTTCAAGGAATTTCCATAGTTGGAAGAGCGCTTGATAGTATGGTAATGGATAAAATTTTAAGTAAAAATCGCACGCAATTTAATATAGAGCTTATAGAAAAAAAGGGCGGGCTTAGAAAAATGCTAAAAGCCTTAAAAGAAGGTAGATCGCTTGGAATTTTAACCGATCAAGATGCAGTGGATAGTGAAAGTGTAAAAATACAATATTTTAACCAAGAAGTAAATTTCATAGCAGGTGCAAGTGTACTTGCTAAAAAAACAAATGCTATGATTTTACCTTGTTTTGTGTATCAAAAAGATGAGAAATTTTTTGTAAAAACTTTTAAGGCTTTAGATGCAAGCAAGGCAAGTATAGAAGAGCTTACTAAGTATCAAGCAAAGTGTTGTGAAGAGATGATTAAATTTAAACCTGATGAGTATTTTTTCTTTCATAAGAGATTTAAAAGATACAATCATGAATTATATTTATAGGGTATAAAATGGATTTAAAGCAAATTAGTGTGATAATGATTGTTAAAAATGCTCAAAAAACTTTAAAAGCTTGCTTGGAATCTTTGCAAGAATTTGGCGAGATAGTTTTGATAGAAAATGATAGCAATGATGATACTTTAAAAATTGCTTATGAATTTAGTAAAAGTTATAAAAATATCAAGATTTATCAGCATAAATTTATAGGTTTTGGACCTTTAAAAAATTTAGCCATAAGTTATGCTAGCAATGATTGGATTTTTAATATTGACGCAGATGAGCTTGCTAAGAAAGAATTTTTACAAGAATTAGGGCAAATTGAGCCTAATAAAGAAGATATCATAGCTTTACCAAGAGAAAATTTATACAATGGAGAGTGGATTAAAGCTTGTGGATGGTGGCCTGATTATGTAATGCGTGTGTTTAATAAAATCCATACTAGTTTTAATGAAAATTTAGTGCATGAGAGTTTGATTTTACATGAAGATAGTAAAAAGATTAAGTTGCAAAATGGTTTGAGGCATTTTGCATTTGATGATATCGATGGTTTGCTAGATAAGCTTCAAAAATACTCTAAGCTTTGGGCTTTGCAAAATTTACATAAAGAAAGTAGTGTTTGTAAGGCTTTGCTAAGAGGAATTTGGACTTTTTTTAGAAATTATGTTTTAAAAAAGGGAATTTTTTATGGCTATAAAGGCTTTATCATAAGTACTTGCAATGGTCTTGGAGCTTTTTTTAAATATATGAAATTATATGAGTTAAAAAAACAAAAGCCAAAAACTTGTGCTTTAATCATCACAACCTATAATCAAAAAGAAAGGCTCGCTTTGGTGCTTGATAGCGTTAAAAACTTAGAGCCTTTACCAGATGAGGTTTTAATAGCTGATGATGGAAGCAGGGAAGATACGACTAAACTTATACAAGCTTATCAAAAAGATTTTCCTTGTAAATTAGAGCATATTTGGCAAGAAGATGAGGGATTTAGACTAAGTGAGATTAGAAACAAAGCTATTAAAGCTTCTAAAAGCGAATATATAATCGTTATAGATGGAGATATGGTTTTAGAAAAAAGTTTTGTAGCTGATCATTTGAAATTTGCACAAAAAAAAGTATTTTTGCAAGGTTCTAGGGTGATTTTAAATGAAAAAGAAAGCAAAGAACTTTTAAGCAAAAATGATTTTAGTTTGGCTTTTAATAAAAAGGGTTTTAAAAATCAAAGAAATATTTTTTTAGCTAAATGTATATATAAATTTTCAAAACTAGCTAAGAAATTTTTTAAAAAATCACAACTTATTAAAGGTATAAGAGGCTGCAATATGAGCTTTTATAAAAGTGATTTTGAAGCCATTGAGGGATTTAATGAAAAATTTATAGGCTGGGGTAGGGAAGATAGCGAGTTTGTAGCTAGATTTTTATTTAATGAGGGAGTGTTTAAAAGGCTTAAATTTAATGCTCTGGCTTATCATATCTACCATGAAGAAAATAGCAAAAATATGCTTGAAATCAATCATCAAATTTATCTTGAAACTATAAAAAATAAAAAAGTGACTTGGAAATGAAAATTTTATTACTTATCGGGGATATCACTATAGGAGGTGGTGCCGAAAGGGTTGTTGTAAATTTAGCAAATGCACTTTTTGAGCTTGGGTATGATGTAAAAATTTTTAGTTTTTATAAACAAGGAGTTGATGTAGCTTATGAATTAAATAACAATATTAAAATAGATTACTTGCATAGTAAATCAAGAGCTGACGTAAAAAAAGAAAAATTATTTTATAAGTTATATTATAAGTATTATGAGAGTTTTTTGTTAAAACGAAGATATAAAGATGTTGATGTGATGATTTTTAATAATTGTCCTCATTTTCCTTTCTTTAAAAATAAAAATACAAAATATATTAATTTTATTCATATGAGTCTAAAAAAATATAGAAGAAAAAATAATTATTTTGATGCTTTAGTGGTATTATCAGTCAAACAAATTAATCAGTGGAGAAAATATCATAAGAATGTTTGGGTTATACCAAATTTTTTATACTCTAAAACTTCATTGGAAGGGAAATTACATATTAAAAATATTTTAAGTGTTGGAAGAATGGCTTTAGAGGATCAGAAAGGGTTTTTAAGACTTATTGAAATTTGGAAGCTTGTGCAAAAAAATGTAAAATACAAAGAATGGACTTTAACTATAGTCGGAGAAGGTGAGTTAAAGAATACTATAGAAGATAAAATAAAAAAATATAAACTTGAAAACTCAGTTATATTGAGGCCTTTTACAAAAGATATAGAAAAAGAATATTTACATTCAAGTATTTATGCAATGAGTAGCTTGTATGAAGGTTTTCCTATGGTTTTGGTTGAAGTTAGTTCCTATGGAGTCCCTTTGATTTCTTTTGATATTAATACAGGTCCTAGTGATATTATAGAAAATAGTAAAAGCGGATATTTAATCGAGGATGGTAATTTGCAAGAATTTGCAAATAAGCTTTGTTTGCTTATGGATGATGAAAATTTAAGAAAACAAATGGGGCAAAGTGCAAAAGAAAATATTTCTCATAACTTCTCTAAAGAAAAAGTTATGCAAAAATGGCAAGAGTTATTAAACTCTTGATTTGTTTGCGTATTTTTTAAAATTTTTGAGCATTTTGATAGCTTTTAAAAAAACACTAAAGGTGTTTTTTTGATTTTTTCTTGCATATAAAATGCTTTCTCCAAGCATGCAGCAAAGTCCAAAAATATCATCGTTGATATTTTGTAATTTTTCTAAAAAATACTCATCTTGCTTAGTGTTATGTATTAAAGATGATATTTTTGCAAAATTAAAACTTTTTATAGCTTTTAAAAGCTCAAATCCCAAAGCACTATAAAGCAAATGATCTTTAACGTTTGCTTTTTGTTCGAGCAATTCTTCATTAAAAATAGGTGTTTTTTCTGCTATTTGCCACCAATAATCATTTATATTTTTACCTTGCAAATCTATGTATGATTTTAAAAATTTCCAAGGTTTTTCTCCATAATGTAAAATTTTAGGTGTTTTTGCGCTTTTGGTAAATTCATCTCTTGTGTAGTTAAGTCTATTTGCTTGTTCATCTTTACATATAGCATAAAAAAGAGTAATGATGTTGAAATTATATGAAAAATCAAGTTTTAGTTGATATTGTGGTTTTATGGTGGCGTTAAGTAAATCTTGATCTGCGGCTTTTATGTAGTAGCATTTGCTAGCTAAATCCTCACATTTTTGTTCTATATTGTGTTTTTTCCATTCTTTTAGATTGATAAGTAAAAAACCTGAGTTAAAATAATTTTCATCAAAACGCAAAGTGTGTTTTTGGTTATTTTCTTTAAATTTTATTTTTGTACGTTTGGAGCCAGGATCGCCTACAACACCGGCTATTTTTCCTTCTAAATTAATAGTAAAAATTTCTCTTATATCACACAAACATAGCATATCAGAATCTAAATATAAGCAAGTGTTTATCTCATCATCTAATATAGAATTTAATTTTAATCTATAATAAGGAAGTTTTGAGCTATGAGCAGCTCCGCTGATAGGATAATGTTTAAAATTATCATCGTTTTGAATATGAATTTGTATTTTGCATGGGAAAGTTAAATTAAGCTCTTGTTCTAATTTCTGAAGTTTATTTTTAGTATGATTGCTAATAGAATTACTTAAAATATGAAAATAATATATTTCGTTTTCTTGATAAAATTTATTTTTATCTGTATTTTTAATAATACTTGCAATCAAAACAGCTGTATATTTAATATAATTTTCATCTGCACTAAAAACAATGTGATACATTTACTTCCTTCAGGATATTTTTAGTATTTTTTATTTGGATATTTTTTTTAATTTTAATTTTTTTTCTTTGTATTTTAAGGAAAATTTTTTCAAAAAAATTTTTATTTGTGTATTTATATGTTAAATCTATTTTATGGATGTTTAGATCGTATATAGCGATTTTAAAAATCAGTGAATGAAGTTTATTTGTTTGATTTTGAGTAAGACTTGAAATTTTTTCTGAAACAAAAGATAAGTCATGGATATAAGATTTAATTTTATTAAGATCTTTTTTTTCCCTAGTTGATGAATTTTCATTTGAAATATTATAATTATATAAATATTGTTTTGTGATACCAATTGCATTTATAAATTTTAGGCTATGTAAAACCAATAAAAAATCTTCAGCCATAGTATTTTTTTCATTTGGTTGAAGACTAATTGTATTAAAAGCTTTAAGATATAACTCTTTTTTCAATATTTTATTGAAAATATTCCAACTAAATTTAGGATACCTTGAAAATAAAAAATAGCAAAAATTTTCATTATTATAAAATGCACTTTCAAAAAAATTCCATTCTTTTTTATAATCATCGCATTCGTAATAATTGAAACATATTAAATCAACTTTTTGTTTATCTAAAATTTTAACACATTCTTCACAAGCATTAAGCTCTAAATAATCATCAGGATCTAAAAACATAATATAAGGTGAAGCTGCTACTTTAACACCTTCATATCTTGCTCTTAAAAGTTTCAAATTCTCTTCATTATGTATGATTTTTATTCTATCATCTTTACTAGCATATTCTTTAGCTATATCTACACTTTTATCGCTTCCACAATCATCTACTACAATGATTTCTATATCTTTAAAAGTTTGGTTTATACAACTTTCTAATGCTCTAGCTATATACTTTTCTACATTATATGTTGGTAGTATGATGGAAATTTGACTCATGTTCTATCCTGAAAAATTTTTTTAGGATGACGAATAATCATTTTGAATTTCAGGTATTTTTTATAAATTTCAATATTTTTTTTAAAAAAAATAATTTCTTTTTTGATTTTTAGAGGATCTTTAGCTATTTGCATATTAAAATAATACATACAATAATCTTTGATGCTTTTTTTTAAAAAATCATTTTTAATATCAATATTAAAAATATATAATTGTTTCGCTATTTTAACAAGACAATAAATTCTAAAATATTCTCTAAGCTCTTTATAATCGCTAAAATGCTCTTTTAGTGGCTCTAGATATTTAGGTAATTTTTGCGGTATTAAAGTATTTTGGATATTTGTTATGGAGCCTTTTCTAATTCTATATATTATTAAGGTTGTATTGATATAAAAAACTTTTTTCGCCAAGCAAAACAATATAGTTCCAAAATCATGATCTTCATGATAAATTCCATGTGTGAAACGAAGATTATATTGATTTAAAATTTTAGCTTTAAAAGTTCCTTGCCAAGCAAAATAAAACTGAAAAAAGTTATTTTCTTGCAATAGTTCTATACCGGTATTAAAAAATATTTTTTTACTTTTTTGCATTAGGTCTGTTGGTGGTTTTTTTAAAAAACAAGAATTTTTTTCATGATATTCTTCAAACCCGTGCGCACAAATATCCAAATCTTTTTCAATCATTTCTTTCACGCAAAGCTCTATACAATCATTTAAAAAATAATCATCTGAATCTAAAAAGTGAATTATAGAATTTGGTAGCTCTTGCACTAATAAATCATTTATATTTTCTATATTTGTTTTTATGTATCTTTTTTGAATTTGTATAAAATTTGATTTTATAGTTTCTTTGCTGATTATTTTTGTATTTTTGTCAAAGGTATGAGTTGAGGTAAAAGAGATTATATCTTGTTCTTTATCATCTTCAAAAAAGCTTCTAAGTTTAGTTCCTTTTATAAATTCTAATCCCATATTTCTTGCCGAACTCAATCCTCCATTTTCCTTAGAGATTAAAAATATTCTTTCATCTTTATTGAGATATTCTAAAGCTATATCTAAGCTTCCATCATCACTTCCATCATCTACTAAAACAATATCTAAATGTTTATAGCTTTGATTGACAACGCTATCTAGACATTCTTTTAAATAAGGTACCACATTGTATATTGGTATGATGATGGAAAGTGTTGTTTTCATTGATAAAACTTTTTATTAAAGATAAATTTTAGATATTTTTTTAAGAGTATAATTCTTTTTCTATTTATTTTTAAGGGTAATTTGAAGTATACTAAGTAGGTTAGATAATTTTTTTTATATAGTTGTATTTTTCTTTCGTTTTGTCCAAATTTGATATTCTGTATTAGAATAGTAAGGAAAATACATAAAAGAGTGTCGAGCTTATTGTTTTTTAGATAATTGTTCATTATTTTTATGATTTGTGTTTCTTGTTTTATATAGTTTTGAATTCTTTCTTTATTATTTGTTAGCATGGAACCTGTGCTGTTTTGATAATAATAATATATATTAAGAGAGCTTGTTTGGATGTTTTTACAATGTTGTATGATAAAAAAATACATTAAAGCATCTTCTGCCATGGTTAATTTTGTTTTAATATATTCTAAAAGAGTCATTGCTTTTGTGTAGATTTCTTTTTTTATTATTTTTGAGCAAAGAGTCCAATAGCATAAACCGTCGTGTGATATTACATATCGACAGTATTCATTAATAGAAAAAATATTATCTTGTAAGATTTTATTTTTTACTACAGTGTTATTAGAACGATATAAAAAATCAAACCATATTAAATCTATTTTACCATTTTTGTTTAAAATTTTAACACATTCTTCACAAGCGTTAAGCTCTAAATAATCATCAGGATCTAAAAACATTATAAAATCTGATTTTGCATTTAATACACCTATATTTCTACTAGCAAAAGTTCCTAAATTCTCTTCATTGTGTATGATTTTTATCCTATCATCTTTACTAGCATATTCTTTAGCTATATCTACACTTTTATCGCTTCCACAATCATCTACTACAATGATTTCTATATCTTTAAAAGTTTGGTTTATACAACTTTCTAATGCTCTAGCTATATACTTTTCTACATTATATGTTGGTAGTATGATGGAAATTTGACTCATGTTCTATCCTGAAAAATTTTTTTAGGATGACGAAAGTAAAATTTTAAATTATGGCATATTTTTTTTAGGAATAATTGAACTTTAAAGAAAAAAGAAAAATCTTCTTTTATTTTTTCTTCTTCAGAGTTATAATTAAATAATTTATAATCGTACTGATAAAGCTTGTAGACAATTTTATAAGTTGTCTTGTTGTAATATGATAAATAATGTCGATGGCTACTTGGATTGGATATTGTTAATGTTCTTTTTATATTTAATTTTGATAAAACAAATTGAAAATCATTGTGAATATTTTCTACTTTTCCTATAAAATCGACCAATATATTTTTTTGATTATCGCAAAGAAAACAATATTGAGGGATAAAATGAATCCAATTAAAAATTTTATTTCTAATTTTTATATTTTCTAGATCTAAAACAAACTGCTCAAATGAGCTGTATTTTCGCATATGTTCTTGTGACCATTGCAAATCTTCTATGTTACCACCTCCTTTTTTAAGATAGAAAAAAGCAGAAACAAGTCTATCATGTGGATTTCTTACAAATCCAAATGAAAAAATATTTTTAAATTCTTTGGGATCACTTTGTATGTAATCTTGAGCTTTAATGTGTCCACTAAGCCATTTATCTGTTTGAAAAATAGCTTTTTCTATGCTTGTTCCTGCTGTTTTTGGCATATGTATAAAAATGCATTTTTGTTTTCTTTGAAAGTCTTTTATTAGATTATTATCCAAAAATCTCCTTTTATTTTTTAAAGATTTTTATATTAACTTAAAAAACAAATAAAATTTATTTATGTATTTTATTAATTATGTTTGTAATTTTGCCATAAAATTTCTTTATTTTTGTTTTCATATCAATATTTTTAATTTTCTCAAACCTAAGCTCGTATGTATTAAGCTTTAAATAATCACAGAATCTAAAAAAATGAATAATATCATCAGGTAAATCTTGAATGATAAAATCATTAATGTTTTTTAACTTTGTTTGGACTATATTTTTACTAAGTTTGGTAAAGTTTTTTTATTCTTTTACGAGCTCTTTTATACTATTTTAAAATTATTTGATTTTTCATAACTGATATATTTTCTTCGTTTTCAAAAAAATCTCTTAATTTAGTTCCTTTTATAAATTCTAATCCCATATTTCTTGCAGAACTTAATCCCCAATTTTCTTTGGAGATTAAAAATATTCTTTCATCTTTATTCAAATATTCCAAAGACATATCCAAGCTTCCATCATCTACTAAAATAATATCTAGATCTTTATAAGTTTGATTTATTACGCTATCTAAACATTCTCTTAAATAAGGTGCTACATTATATATTGGGATGATAATTGTAATTAAAGGATTATTCATATATACTTTCTTTTTATTTTATTATGTATAAGGAAACATTAAAAAATATGAAATTTAGAAAAATATTTATAAATTTATTGCTTATATTTATACCAATAAAATCTATAAGAAAAAAGATAAGATATAATTTAAACAATAAAACCATATCTTTACAAAAAACTGATTTTAAGTTACCCAAAAATATTTTAAATAAAATAAAAACATACAATAATAAGTATTTTTATAAAATTAATAAAACCATTAATGGGGGGGGGCATAATGGTTATTTTGACTTTGATCCAAACTCAAAAGATACAAAATCTTCTTTAAATCCTTGGGCTTTTATAAGAGTCAAAAATGAAGCTATTACTTTAAGAGCTTCATTAGAAAGTATATTGCCTGCAATACAAAGAGGCGTTATAGGATATAATGATTGTACTGATGGAAGTGAAGAAATTATTTTGGAATTTTGTAAACAATACCCTTCTTTTATACCAGTAAAATACCCTTATGAAGTACAAATTGAAAATCCTCAAAGTGAAGAAAATAAACTTTATAGTTATTATAATTATGTTGCAAGTTTTATTCCTCAAGGAGAATGGCTTGTAAAAATAGATGTAGATCATATTTATGATGCTAAAAAATTATATAAAAGTTTTTATATACCCAAAAAAGATAACGATGTGGTTAGTATAGCAAGAATGAATTTTGCTATTTGTGAAAATAAAGTTTATATAGTACCTAATTATTATATAGATGTTGCCGATCATTGGCTTGTTAAAAATATACAATTGCAGTGGGAAGAAGTGCTTATTTTAGGAGATAGTTTCGAATGGAAGGAAATTCCACAAAAAGAAAAATGCAAATATCAATCTTTATCATCTTATGAAATATTAAGACTTAAAAAACATATTATATATCATACAGAATTAACCAATTGGCATTTTCCATTTGTAAAGCAGCATAGGAAATTAAAAATTCGAAATGATTGGATATTGTTAAGTGATTTTAAAGATCAATTTTCTTACCTTATAAATTCAAGGATTGATGAGAAATTGTTAAATAAAGATAGAATTATAAATACATATAATAATTTTGCTTTAGAATGATTGTTTTTATTATTTGGTAGAAATCTAATAATTATCACTTGCAAGTTGCACATTTAAAAGCAAAGAATTTTTTATTTATAAATAATTTTTAAAGTTGAAAAATAAAATCTTATAATTTCTCTTATAATTTTAGATGGTATGCTAAGTTTCTTTTTTCTTTGTGTTATAGTAGTTTCTACATGATTTAAGTCAAGCAAAAATGGTTTATATATAATGTTTTGTATTTTATTATAATAATACATATCCATATAATCATCTACAGGCTTAAACCAATATCTCGCTTTTTCAATAAACTTTTTTGCAGCATTTGGGTGTATAAAATATCCTTGCGTGCCACCAATATTTTCGTAACTTATATAAAAATTATTATTTAAATGGTGTATTTTTTTATCAAAAAGGTAATAAAATCTTATGTATTCATAGTTATTATTTAGTAATTTTTCAATGATATTTGAGTTGTTTAAAAACTCATCGCTAAAGATGACATCATCTTCTAAAATGATGATGGGGTTATTAAGTTCTTGGCATTTTTCCCATAAACTATAATGAGATGCAAAGCATGATTTTTCACTATCGCTAAGTTCACGCCCAAGTGCAAATTGACACCACCATGGGAAGTGACTTTTAAACTGCAAATGCTCATTTTTAGAACCATCGATGGCTTTAAAAAATTCAAATTCTAGTTGATTTTTTAAATTTGGATTACACGCGAAGAGTTTTTGAATTTGTTCTTGCATAAAATTTTTTCTATCTTTTGAGCGTTCTAGATTGATGATAAAAACTTTTATTTTTTTCAAACTCTACTCTCTAACCCTAAAATTTCTTTTTCTAAAACTTCTAATATTTTTCCATTAAAATGCTTATATTGAAAAATATTAGCTAATTTTTTAATGCATTTTAAACTTTGCTTTTTATGTTGGTAATTTTGCCATAAAATTTCTTTATTTTTGTTTTCATATCTACCATTTTCATTAAATTCATAGCGGTATGTACATTCTTTCGATACAAAAAAGCTCTCACTTAGCATAAAATTTATATAGTTAAAAAGCACATCTTCTCCATAACAAAGTTTTTCTTTAAAATCAACATGCTCAAAACTTTTTAAAATCAAATTTTTTCTATATACTTTCGCCCAAACACTCCAACAAAAATGCTTTTGTTTAAGTAAAAATTCCAAAAATTCATCTTTTTTAAAAAGTTCATCTTGTTTAAATCTATAAAATTTCTTAAATTTCACCCTATGTACATATGCATCAAACACTACCATATCTACATTTTTGATTTTTTCAAGCCCAACTTCACAAGCATTAAGCTCTAAATAATCATCAGGATCTAAAAACATTATATAGGGTGAGCTTGAATTTAATACACCTATATTTCTACTAGCAAAAGTTCCTAAATTCTCTTCATTATGTATGATTTTTATCCTATCATCTTTACTAGCATATTCTTTAGCTATATCTATACTTTTATCATTGCCAAGGTCATCTACCACAATGATTTCTATATCTTTAAAAGTTTGTTTAATACAACTTTCTAATGCTCTAGCAATATACTTTTCCACATTATAGGTTGGTAGTATGATGGAAATTTGACTCATTTTAGCTCTTTATTTTTTTGATATAATTATAGCTTTTATTTTTAAGGAAAATTATGAATATTTTTATCAATCTTCCCACTTGGCTTGGCGATGCAGTGATGGCTAGTGCGGCAATTTATGCTATAAAAGAAAAATACCCTCAAGCTAAATTTACTTTTTATGGTTCTTTTGTAAGCACAGAGCTTTTTAAACGCTTTGAAAATGCTCAAATTTTAGTAGAAAATAAAAAGCAAAGATATAAGCAAATTTTAAAAGCTAGAAAAAACTTTGGTAAATTTGATCTAGCTTTTTCGTTTCGCTCGGCATTTTCAAGCAAGATCATTTTAAATCTAATCAAAGCAAAAAAAAGATTTTATTTTGATAAAAATATTCTAAAAGAAGAACACCAAGTCTTAAAATACTTAAATTTCATAGAAAAAGCCTTAAATTTTAAAGCCACTTCAAATGCTTTAAAACTCCCTATAAAAGCAAAATCAACTCAAAAAATCTTAGGTATAAACCCGGGTGCGCATTTTGGAAGTGCCAAAAGATGGGAAGCGAGCTATTTTGCAAGGGTGGCAAAAGAATTTAGCTCAACTCATCAAATTTTAATCTTTGGAGTAGAAAGTGAGAGAGAAATTTGTGATGAAATTGAGTATTTTTTTCTAAAAGAAGGTATCAAATCAAAAAATCTTTGTGGCAAAACTAGTATTTATACTTTATGTAAAAATATTTCTATGCTTGATTTGCTCATCACAAACGACAGTGGTCCTATGCACATAGGCGCAGCTTATGGGGTAAAAACAGTGGCTGTTTTTGGCTCGACTAAATTTAGTCAAACCTCGCCTTGGCAAGAAAATGCTAAAATAGCACATTTAAATTTAGCTTGCATGCCTTGTATGCAAAAGGTCTGCTCTTTAAAACACCATAAATGTATGAAAGATTTAAAGCCTGAAGTGGTAATAAATTTAGCAAAAACATTTTTTTAGCATATTTTTCTTTGTGATTTGGGTTTAAACCTCTTGCAAAAGCTTGATAAATGTGTTAAACTTAACAATCATTTTTAATCAAGGAGCTTTTTATGACTAAAGCAGATTTTATTTCTCAAGTTGCTCAAACTGCT
Source organism: Campylobacter sp. CNRCH_2013_0898h (assembly GCF_025772965.1). Classification (NCBI taxonomy): domain Bacteria; kingdom Pseudomonadati; phylum Campylobacterota; class Epsilonproteobacteria; order Campylobacterales; family Campylobacteraceae; genus Campylobacter; species Campylobacter sp. CNRCH_2013_0898h. The sequence goes on from NZ_JAKMTD010000002.1 coordinate 80,833, forward strand.
GGGCTAACTAAAAAAGATGCAACTGCAGCTACTGATGCAGTAATCGCTACTATTACTGATGTATTAGCTAAAGGTGATAGCATTAGCTTTATCGGTTTTGGTACATTTTCTGTAGCTGAAAGAGCTGCTAGAGAAGCTAGAGTGCCAAGCACTGGTGCTACTATTAAAGTACCTGCTACTAAAGTTGCTAAATTTAAAGTAGGTAAAAACCTTAAAGATGCAGTTGCTGCTGCTAAAACTGCTAAAAAAGCTAAAAAATAATTCTTTGCGCAAAAGTTAAAAAACTTTTGCGTTTTTCTTCATAGTTAAGTATTAATTTTCTTTTGATATTGTTTTTAAAAATATTAAAGGAAGACAATGTCAGTTTATAATAATATCTTAGATTGTATAGGTAATACCCCGATTATTTCTTTAAAAGAATTTGCTCCAAATCTTTATGCTAAATGCGAGTATTTTAATCCAAGTCATTCTATAAAAGATAGAGCGGCTGTGGAGATGATAAAACAAGCTTTAAATGAAGGTAAAATCAATCAAGAAACAACCATTATAGAAGCTACAAGTGGAAATACCGGCATAGCTTTAGCAATGATTTGTGCAAGCTTAAAGCTTAAACTTATCATAGCTATGCCTGAGTCTATGAGTATTGAGCGTAGAAAAATGATGAGTTTTTTTGGTGCAAAGCTAGAGCTTACTCAAGCAAGCAAAGGTATGCAAGGGGCGCTTGATAGAGCTAATGAGCTTTTGAGTGAAATTCCAAATTCGTTTATGATAAGTCAATTTGAAAATATCAACAACAAAAATGCACATAGAAAAAATACTGCTTTAGAAATTTTAAAAGCTTTACCCGATCTTGGTATTTTTTTAGCAGGTTTTGGTACAGGTGGAACTATTAGCGGGGTAGGAGAAATTTTAAAAGAACACAATCCTAATGTCAAAATCATAGCCTTAGAACCCGCATCTTCGCCACTTTTGAGTCAAAATACCGCTGCAAGCCATAAAATTCAAGGTATAGGTGCAAATTTTATCCCTAAAATTTTAAATCAAAAAATCATAGATGAGATAGTTTGTGTAAGCAATGAAGATGCTATAAATACAGCCTTAGAGCTTGGTAAAAATGGCATAATGGCAGGAATTTCAAGTGGTGCAAATGTATATATGGCTAGAAAAATTGCTTTAGAAAACCCTGATAAAAAAGTCTTGACTATGTTAAATGATACAGCCGAGCGATATTTGTCAACTGATTTATTTGCAAATTTATAATTAGGGGTGTGTATGAGTCAAAATAATGAGCATTTTGATTTAGATCTTGAAAGGGCGATTTTAAGTTCTTGTATATATAGTGAAGATTCTTTTTTTAGTGTTTCTTCGGATATTGAAATTAATGATTTTTCGCTCAAAGCTCATCAAGATATTTATAAAGCTATTTTAGCTTGTGTGAATGCAGGCGAGCCTATAAGTGCAAGTTTTATAAGAAAACATAAAAAAGTAGATGAGCAAATTTTAGCTGAAGTTTTAGCTACTACTTCCATAGCAGATGTGAGTAAATACGCTTATGAATTAAGAGAAAAATCCATTAGACGCCAACTTTTAAATTTTGCTTATACTATACCTACAAGGGTAAATGAAGATAAAAGCATTTCTCAAATCTCAGATGAAATAGGCAAAGAAATTTTTAATCTTACAAACCGTGTAAATAGTAATAGTATTAAGGATATGACTATGGTGATGTCTGAGCTTATGGATGAGTTTAAAAAGCAAAAAGAAGCTGAAAATAAAGATATTTTGGGACTTGATACAGGTTTTAGTGAGCTTAATAAAATGACAAAAGGTTTTAAACCTGGCGATCTTGTAATCATCGCAGCACGCCCTGGCATGGGAAAAACTACAATTTGTTTAAATTTTATAGAAAAAACACTAAGACAAAATAAAGGTGTTGTGATGTTTTCACTAGAAATGCCTGCTACGCAAATCATGCAAAGATTAATCAGTGCAAAAACTTCCATTCCTTTGCAAAAAATTCTAATCGCAGATTTAAACGATGATGAGTGGAGTAGGGTAGGTGATGCTTGTAATGAATATGCACAAAAAAATCTTTATATTTATGATAGTGGTTATGCTAGCATAGCAGACATTCGTTCAATTTTACGCAAAATCAAGGCTCAAGATGAGAGTATTGAGCTTTGCGTAGTTGATTACATCGGCCTTATGATGAGTAATTCAGCTTTTAATGATAGGCATTTGCAGGTGAGTGAAATTTCAAGAGGTTTAAAGCTTTTAGCAAGAGAATTAAATATGCCAGTAGTGGCACTTTCGCAATTAAATCGTTCATTAGAAAGTAGAGCAAATAAACGACCTATGCTTAGTGATTTAAGAGAAAGTGGCGCTATAGAACAAGATGCAGATACGATTTTATTTGTATATAGAGATGAGGTTTATAGAGAACAAGAAGAAAAAGAAAGAGAAAATAAAGCCAAAAATGAAGGCAAAACTTATGAGAGAAAATTTATGCCAAATCCTGTGCAAGAAAAAGCTGAGCTTATTATAGGTAAAAATAGAAATGGTCCTGTAGGGCATGTAGATTTGCTTTTCTTAAAAGAAAAATCGTGCTTTATTGAAGCTCCAAAAGAAGATTTTATAGTTACCAATTTTGAAGGTTAATTTAAAGAATAGCGATAATCGTTTTGTATAAAAAGCTCTAAATCTTTAAAATCAATTTTTCCCATCAGCTCTTTTACGAGCTGTTTGTATATTATTTTTTCATCTTTAACTACAAAAGCTGATCTTGCTAATAATCCTGCAAATATACTATCATGTATTAATACTCCATAATTAGTGCCAAAATCTTTAAAGGCAAAATCACTTGCAACTATGATATTATCAATTCCTTCAGTTGCACAAAAACGATCCATAGCAAAAGGTAAGTCCATGCTAACAACAATCACTTCAATGTTTTTTATAGATGCCAATCTTTTGTTAGTTTCTTTAGCTTGTTTGGAGCATACTTGAGTGTCTAAGCTAGGAAAAGTTAGTAAAATTTGAGTTTTTCCAGGTGGTGCTATTTCTACTGAGGCAAGATTTTTAGTTTTTAAAGTCACTTTTGGAGCATTATCGCCAATTTGTAGTTGATTTCCTATGAGTTTTATGTTTTGTTTTTTATATATAATGCTTGACACAATTTTCCTTTTTATAATAAAATCATCTTAGCTAAAAGTAAAAAGCTGAAAAAACCCAAACCATCAGTAATTGCAGTAATCACAACACTTGAACCTACCGCAGGATCAATTTTAAATTTTTTCAAAGTTAATGGCACAAAAGAGCCTACAAAACCGGCTAAGGCTAGATTGATTAGCATTGACAAAGCTATAACAAGTCCTAAAAGGGCTGTTTTAAACCATATAAAAGCTATAATACTCATAACGCTTGCAAATATAAGCCCATTTAATAAAGAAATTCCACTCTCTCTTAATATAACTTTTTTAGCATCTTTGAATTCTACTTCATTGAGTGAGAGTTTTCTAACTGTTACCGCTAAGGCTTGTGAGCCTGTGTTACCTCCCATGGAAGCTACAATAGGCATAAGTACTGCTAGAGCTACAAGTTGTTCTATTTCACCTGAAAAAAGACTGATGATATTAGCTGAAATTAATGAAGTTGTAAGATTAATCATGAGCCAAAAAGCTCTTGCTTTAGCTGCTTTAAAAGCACTTTCTTCTTCAACATCTGCATCAACTCCGGCTAAATTATAAATTTGCTCTGTTGCATTTTCTTGGATTAAATCATGAATATCATCATAAGTAATTCTACCCAAAAGCACTCCATCATCATTTATAACAGCCAAAACACTTAAATCATAATCTTCTACTATATCAATAGCCTTTTGTATATCTTCATGATCTTTAATGCTATAACATTTATATTTTTCATTGTTGTTTTTAATAATATCTGCAAAACTTAGTTTAAAATCCCAAAGCAAGAGATCGCTTAGGTTGATAGCATTGCAAAGTTTTCCTTGTTTATCTATGATATAAACTTGAAAAATTTGATCTACTTGTCCTGAATGCTTTAAAATTCTATATCTTTTAATGGCCTTTTCTATACTTTCATTAATAGAGGCTGTGAAAATTTCTGTTTGCATATAAGCACCAGCGGTATTTTCATCATAATTTTTAAGGCGTAAAATTTCTTCTTTATCTTCTGAACTTAAGCGGTTTAAAATAGCTAAAGTTTTTTGTGGATTTAGCTCTTCAAAACGCTTAATTAAGTCTGTTGCATCATCACTTTCAAGCTCTTCTACTGCTTTTGCAATCTTTATAATGCTTAAGTTTTCTAAAATATCTTCTAAGATATGTTCAGGCGTTATAGTAGCTACATTTGCAAGTGTGTAAGTATCAAAAGATTTAAGAGTTTTTAAATAAAGCTCTTCATCATGCCTTTTAATAGTTTTTAAGGCTTCATTGATTTCATAGGTACTTTGATCTTTGAAAGTATTTTTTAAAAGTTCTTGTGCTTCTAAAAAATCATTCATCATCTCAAAGCTCCATAGAATTTTCTATATTTTGTTCTTTTGGTGGATTTTTATAATTTTCATCAATGCTTTGCAAGCGGTTTTCATACTCTTTTGCCATTTTTAAAAATTCTTCTTTGTTTTTTCCACTTAAGCTTGATTTTGGAATTTTAACTATAGTTTCAGGATTAATTGCTTTATTATTTAGATAAAGTCCAAAATGCAAATGTGGTCCAGTGCTCATACCAGTAGAGCCTACATAAGCAATCACTTGTCCTTGCTTAACTTTTTGTCCGCGTTTGATTTTTGCAAAGCGACTAAGATGAGCATATAAAGTCATATAGCCTGACATGTGTTTTACTTGTACAACCTTACCATAACCACCTTTTGTCCCAACAAAGCTAATCGTTCCATCTCCTGCACTTTTAACTGGAGTACCCGTTGGAGCTGCATAGTCAATACCTAGGTGTGCTCTATAGCGTTTTAATATAGGATGGTATCTTGCTCTAGTAAAACGATCTGAAATCCTTGTATATTTGACAGGTTTAGTTAAAAAGAAATTTTCAAGCTCTTTTCCTTGAGCATTATAATAAGAATCTTTATATAAAAATACAGAATATTCTTTACCTCTAATATTAGCTAAAGCTGCTTGGATATTAATATCGCCAAAAAGTCTTCCTAGTCTTCTTTTTTGCTCATAAATTAATACTACACTATCGCCTTTTCTAACATTTTTAAAATTAACACTATTTTTAAAAGCTCTTACCATAGCTCTTGCTAAGGTTACGCTACCACTTTCATCATAAACATCTTGATAAGCTGAATTGTTAATAGCTACGCGAATAGTTCTTTTTTCTTTGGTATAAGAAATTGGAGTAAAACTTAATACGAATTTATTTTCAGTGTTTTTGTAAATATGAATTTGTAAATCATCACTGATTGGGATTAAAACCTGTTCTAATTCTCCTTGATCATCTTTTAACATTTGGTATTTAATACCACTTGCAATTTCTGCACTTAGTTCTTTATCTTCAGCATCAAGATTATAGTATAAATTTAAAGGTATGGAGTGATCTTGTAAAAAATCAAGTAAAGTTTTGCCATTCTCCCAAGAAAGTTCTTCAACACTTGAAATAGCAAAAAGTTTTATCGATATAAGTAAAGATATGAAAATTTTTTTCATGGTATTTTAAAGCCTTCTAAAATTTAAACATAAATTTGTATTTTACTTAATTTTTCTTACAATTTTGTAAGGAAAATACAATATAATTTAATTTTTACACTTTTTTAAGGAGTATCAGTTGTCAAGAATTATTTTAATGCTTTGTTGTTTTTTAGCATTTTTGCAAGCTAAAAATTTTGATTTAATACAAACAAAACTTGAAAAAGTAGATGATATTTATGGTTATATAAAAGATGATCCTAGAATTTTATTGCACTCAAGTGGTATAGTTGTGCATGAAATTGATACACAAAAATCAATTATTGCAAGAGCTAGTGTGATAGGGCGTGAAAATGGCTTAGTTAAATTACAATTTAAAGTTTTTGATATGCTAGCTCAAGATGCTATGCCTTTACCAAATGTATTGCCACAAGTAGGCGATAAAATAGTTTTAAATTATTTATATGATAGAGCCTTGATTATAGCTCCTGATAAAAATGTGTATGATTTTATAGCTCAAAAATTAAATGGACTTTATTTTTTACACCCTGATTTATTTGGTGCTCATATGATACAAGAATACCGCCAAACTCCAAGAAGATCAGATTTTAGATCTTTTTGTTCAAAAAATGCTGTTGGGCTTTTAGTGGTAGCTTTAGAAAATAAAGCTGAGATAGTTGATTGTCAAGATTTTGGCAAGATAGAAGAATTTAACATACCTCAAGCTCAAAGTTTGCAAATTCCATTTTATTCAAGAATTACAGGTTATAAAAGCGATATTTTTAGCTTAAATGATGAAGCAATTGGAAATTATTATGTATATTATGAAAAATTAATTAGCTTAACTAGAGACAAATAATGCAAGAAATCCATCAAAAATTTTTTCAAGATCTTTTAGGGGTTGAAAATGCTCATTTTGATCCTATCCACAAAAGAGCGTATAGTTATGATGCTACTAAAAAGCATTATTTACCTGATGGAGTGCTTTTTCCAAGAGATGAAAATGATATTAGTCAAATTTTAAAATATTGTAATGAAAATAAAATCATCGTTATTCCTAGGGGCTCAGGTAGTGGATTTACCGGTGGAAGCTTAGCTATTAATGGTGGAGTAGTGTTAAGCTTTGAAAAACATATGAATAAAATTTTAGAAATTGATCTTGAAAATTTAGTTGCAGTAGTGCAGCCTGGTGTGATAAATATGGCTTTACAAGAAAAAGCAAAAGAATATGGTTTATTTTATCCACCTGATCCTGCTAGTATGGAGTATTCTTCTTTAGGGGGGAATGTAAGCGAAAATGCAGGGGGTATGAGAGCTGCTAAGTATGGTATAACTAAAGATTATGTAATGGCTTTAAGAGCTGTTTTACCTAATGGAGAAATCATTAGAGCAGGTAAAAAAACTATAAAAGATGTAGCGGGTTATAATCTAGCTGGAATTTTAATAGCAAGTGAGGGATCTTTGGCTGTGCTTAGTGAGATTACTTTAAAACTAGTAGCTTTGCCAAAGTTTAAAAAGACAGCTATGGGGATTTTTAACAGCATTGATGAAGCAATGAATGCAGTTTATAAAACTTTAGCTAAAGGTGTGACTCCTGTATCTATGGAATTTTTAGATCAATTAAGCATACAAGCATTAGAACAAAAATTCCAAAAAGGCTTACCTATGGATGCGGGTGCGATTTTAATCGCTGATGTAGATGGCAATGTAGAAGAGGCTATTGAAGCAGATTTAAAAATTTTGCAAGAGAGTTTTTATGAATCTGGCGTAAGAGAGTTTAAAATAGCAAAAGATGAGCAAGAAGCAGCCAATATTTGGTTTGCTAGAAGAAACTGCTCTCAAAGTATAGCAATGTATGGAAATTTAAAGCTTAATGAAGATATTACAGTGCCGCGTTCAAAACTGCCTGATCTTTTAAAAGGCATAGCTAAAATTTCTAAAAAATATGGTTTTAAAATCCCTTGTTTTGGTCATACTGGCGATGGTAATGTACATACTAATGTAATGGTAAGTGATAAAAATAATCATGAGTTGGTTAAAAAAGGTTACGAAGCTGTAGAAGAGGTGTTTAAGCTTACAGTTTCTTTAGGTGGGACTTTAAGTGGGGAGCATGGTATAGGCATTTCAAAAGCTCCTTTTATGAAGCTTGCTTTTAGCGAAGCTGAAATGGACTTGATGAGAAATATCAAAAAAGCATTTGATCCAAATAATATACTTAATCCTTTTAAAATGGGACTTTGATGAATTTTAAAAACTTCATAAAAATTCTTTTAAGCATAAGAGATAAAGAAATTTTAAATTATGCTGCAGCTTTGAGTTTTTATACTATTTTATCTTTAATACCGCTTTTATTTTTATGTTTTTGGGTTTTTACTCAAATTCCAAGTTTTGAAATGTATCAAGAAAGAATTAAAAATTTAATTTTTACTTTTTTAATCCCAACTCAACAAGAATTAATAACACAATATATTAACACTTTTTTAAAAAATAGTGTCAATCTTGGTTTAATTGGTCTTTTAGCTATGGCTTTGACTTCTTTGGCATTTTTTTCAGGTTATGATTATGTTATTAATAAGCTTTTAGAAGAAGACTCTAAAAGTCTTTGGCATAGTATAAGTTCTTATTGGACTTTGGCAACATTAACTCCACTTGGACTTGGAGTGAGTTTTTACATTTCAGGTTTTATACAAAAAACCTTAGATGATTTTAATATTGCTTTAAATTTTTTTGAGATTTTACCTTATGTGATTATATGGGCTTTGTTTTTTACATCTTATTCAAGTTCAGTGAGTAAAAAAGGTGATTTAAAAACTTTGCTTATTAGTTCTTTTGGTGCTTCTGTGATTTGGTATATTTCTAAGATGATTTTTGTGTATTATGCTGTATATAATAAAACTTATTTAAATGTATATGGTTCTTTTTCTGTGATATTGTTTTTCTTTTTGTGGATTTATATTTCTTGGATTATTTATCTTTTGGGTTTAAGGGTTTATTTGATTTTAAATCAAGAAAATAAAGGGAATAAAACCAAGAGAAATTACAAAAAGAGCTAAATAACGATGAAAAATAGCCATGAAGGATAAAAATATATAAATAAGATAAATTTCTAATGGTATGTGTAACAATATACTATTTAATTTAAAATCAAATAATGCTAATAATATTTCATCTAATACATCTCCATAAGATAATAAATGCAGTAATAAACTTATAGGGTAAAATAAAGCAAATAATATGCTTAGAGGTATACCTAAAAATTGTTGAAAACTAATAAGTGGAAAAAAATATAATACAGGAATCATCATTGCTAAAAAAGTCCAAAAATTTATAAAAACAATATGAATATAATTTTTTGAAAAATTATCTTTAAAATGATGTAAATATAAATAAATATAAAATACTCCTAAACTTGAAAACAAAAAGCCAACGCTAAATAATAAATGTGGAAATAAGCTTATACATAAAATTACACTTAAGAATAAAAATTTAAAACTCAAAATTTTAATATTTTTGCTAAATAGATAAAAAGCAAAAATACTCATACATAAAGCTCTTATATAAGAAGGGCTAAAGTCTATTAAGAATATATACAAAATTAAAAGCAAGAAAGCAAAAATACTAATATCAAGTTTTAAACTTCTATAAGGAAAATATCGTTTGTGAAAAAAGGCATATAAAGGAGCAAAAATCAAAAAGCAAAAGCTAAATAGCAAGCCCAAATGATATCCACTAATAGCAATTAAATGCGCGATATTGTAAAAATTTACATCATTTCTAAGCTCACTTGATACATTTTTTGCAAAAAATAAAGCCCCGTAAAATTCTTTGATTTTTTCATTTTGATGTTGATTTAAAAAATACTCCACTAAGATATTTTCTTTTTGAGTATTAGTTTTATGAAAATCATAACTTGGTACAAAAAAATTTTTACTAAGATAATCTTTAAAGTTAATATTTTTAGTAATAATCCTAAGATTTATAATATCATTTTTACTTAAATTTAGATCTTTAAAACTAGTAGTGTAAAAAACAAAATCAGAATTTTTAATTTTAAAAACTTGGTATTTTTTACCTTTTTTATTAGTTTTTTGATAGCTAGATATAATGATATTATTTTTAAGCAATAAATGTTTTGTGAGTTTAAAATTTTGGTATTTTTTATATTCATAAATGAGATTTAGGCTAAAAAGTGCTAAAAAACATAATAATAAAATTAAAAATTCTCTATAAGAATCTTTTATAGAGAATTTTAAATTCATTTTTTCTTAGAAAAGCGTGATAAGTATAACCATATAATAAAAATTAAAGTGATTATAAAGGCAGGTGCTATATAAGGATGATTTGAAAAAATTTCAAAAGCCTCCTTTAAGGTGTTTCCAAAAATAAATCCAGCATAACCAAGTATTATAGCCCAAATTAAACTAGCTAGGGTATTGATGATAAAAAATCTTACAAAGCTAAATTTGCAAAGGCCTGCTGCTATAGGAATGATAGTTTTTACCCCGTAAATAAATTTTTGCACTACTAAAAGTAAATCTCCATATTTTTTGATTTTTATCATAGCAAGCGCGATTTTTCTTCTATGATTTTTAAAATAAGGCATTATGTCTTTTTTATAATATTTTCCTAGAATAAATAATAGGGTTGAACCTATAGTATTAGCCAAAAAGGCTAAAAATATACACAAATGCAAATCAAGTTTAGTTGAACTTGCACAAAGTACCCCGGCAGCAAGTATGGCCACCATTCCTCCACCAAAAGAATAAAAAAATAAAATCAAATAACCATAAGTGCTAAGATTATCAATCATTTCTTGCATGAAAAACCTTATCTTGCAAAATCAACAGCTCTAAGCTCTCTGATGACATTAACTTTTATTTCACCAGGGTATTGAACTTTTTCTTGAATTTCTTCAGCTATTTCTTTAGCTAAAAGCACAGATTCATCATCATTGACTAATTTTGCATTAACAATAACTCTAATTTCTCTACCAGCATTAATAGCATAAGCTTTTTTAACCCCTTCTTTACTTTTTGCTATATCTTCAAGTTCGCTAACTCGTTTCAAGAAGGCCTCAAGCACCTCACGCCTTGCTCCAGGGCGTGCAGCGCTTAGTGTATCTGCTGTACAAACTGCAGCTGATTCTATACTTGTAGCCTCTTCATGTCCATGGTGCGCATAAATCGCATTAATCACTATAGGATGTTCTTTGTATCTTTTGCAAAGTTCAGCTCCTAAATCTACATGAGAACCTTCAAATTCATGCGTTAAAGCCTTGCCTATATCGTGTAAAATTCCAGCTCTTCTTGCTAGTTTTTCATCGCCACCACACTCAGCTGCTATGATTCCAGCTAAATGCGCTACTTCTAAAGAGTGTGCTAGAGCATTTTGTCCATAACTTGCTCTATATCTTAATTTTCCTATTAATTTAACAATTTCAGGATGGATATTATTAAGTCCTAAATCCATTACTATAGTTTGACCTTCTTCTAAGATATTATCTTCAAATTCTTTGCAAACTTTTTCATGAATTTCTTCTATTTTTGCAGGTTGTATTCTACCGTCTTCAACTAAAAGTTCAATCACCTTTGTAGCAATGGCGCGTCTATAAAGATTAAAACAACTTACTATAATTGCTCCAGGCGTATCATCTATGATAATATCAACACCCAAAACCATTTCTAAGGTTTTAACATTTCTCCCTTCTTTGCCTATAATGCGTCCTTTTAACTCATCATTTTTGATATTTACTACATTGATCAACCTTTCAGCAGCGAATTCTCCTGCAAATCTTGAAGTAGCTTGTGCTAAGATAAAATTAGCCTTTCTTTTGGCTTCATTTCTAGCTTCTTCTTCGTATTTTCTAACAATATGAGCAATTTCAGCTCTTGAGGTTTCTTCTACTTTTTGCAAGACTATACTTTTTGCCTCTTCTTGTGTGAGACCAGCTGAATGTTCAAGAATTTTTAAAACATCATTTAACTTTGTTTCGTAGCTTTGTTTTAAATTTTCATTTTCTTCATGTAAAGCTTTTATAGTTTGCTGCTCTTTTGCTAATTTGTTTTTGTTTTCTTCATGAAGTTTTTCTTGATAATGAAGGTTTTGTTCTTTTTTATTGAGTTCTTCTAGCTTAATAGAATGCTCTTTTTGCAGTTTTTGAATTTTTTCATCAAATTTTTTCTTTGCTGCAAATTCAGCCTCAGCAACTGAATTTTTAGCATCTTTAAGTGTTAGCTCAGCTTCATATTCAATGGCTTTTGCTTTTGCTTTTGCTTGCTCTAAAAAGATATTGAAATTTGCATCATTAATCTTTTTGGCGACTATATATCCAATCCCTCCGCCTATGAAAACGGCTATTAATGCGACTAATATTTCTATCATTGTTTTTAACTTTCCTAAAATATTTTTTATATGGGTTTATATAAAAATTTCCTTTTATATCATGGTCTTGACTAAAAATTTGATGAGATTTTGCATCCATCATTTGTGTGAAAATAACTAAAGGTTTTTTATAAGAAATATTTTCAAAAAACCTATCGTAAAATCCTTGGCCATGACCAACTCTTCCTAATTTTGCATCTACTCCTATAACAGGGATGATTGCAACATCTATACGAGTTTGCAAAAAAGAATCTTTTGGTTCATATACCCCAAAACTCTTTTTATCAAGAGTTAACCTTAATTTTACTACCTTTAAACTTTTATCTTGCATAAATGGAACAAAAATTCGGTATTTTTTTGTTAAAAAATGTCTGAATTTATAAAGATTAATTTCATATTTTAAAGGAATATATATAAGGATATTTTTATAATTTTTACAAGATTTTAAAATTTTATTTACTTCTTGAAAAACTAAAAAATCTCTTTTGTATTGAAATTTTAGTTTTAATTTCATTTTAAATTTCTGTTTTATTCTAAAGTCATTTTTTATCAAAGCTTTCCTTGGTTTTTTAACTTTTTATGTTATACTTTTAAGCTTAAAAAATCATAAGGATATGACTTGAAATTTAAAATTTTTTTAGCAATTTTTGCTATGATTTTTTTTACTTCATGCTCAAGTGATAAAGAAAATTCTAGTAATGAAAATACTGATAATGCAAGTTTAAGTCAAAGTGAAAATACTGATTTTACTTTGAAATTTTTAGATGGTAGAAAAATGTATGTGAAATACCATGAACAAGAATTTAATTTTGATGATACAGCAAAAGCTAAGTTGTTTGTATTTTTTACAAGTTGGTGTGAGCCATGCAAAGCTGAAATTCCACATTTAAATAATTTAAATAAAAAATATCAAGATAGATTTGAAGTCATAGCGCTTTTTTTAGAAGAAGATAAAAAACAAGAATTATTGGAGTTTATACAAAAAGAAAAGATGAATTTTTCTTCGGTTTTAGGAGAGAATAGTTTTATTTTTGCTAAAGTTTTAAATATCAGCTCTATTCCAACAATGGTTTTATTTAATGCAAAGGGTGAAAAAGTTAAAGAGTATTTAGGTTTAATTCCTGAAGAAATGTTAGATATAGATATACAAAAAGCGATAATGTAATGTTTGGATTTTTAAAAAATGGTTTGAAAAAAACCTTAGAAAGTATTCATTTAGTTAAGGCTTCAAATAAAATCATTACTAAAGATTTGCTTGAAGAAATGCTTTTAGAAGCTGATGTGGCGTATGAGATAGTTGAAGAGATTATTTACTATCTTCCTCCAAGTGATGAGGTTAAAAAGGCTGATTTAGAGCGTGTTATGGGGACTTATTTTATTTATGATAAGCCAGAACTTGCTAATGCTAAGCCTTTTGTGGATTTGATTTTAGGTGTAAATGGGGTAGGTAAGACCACAAGCATTGCTAAAATGGCACATTTGCATAAAGAAAATGGTGAAAAAGTTATACTTGGGGCTTGTGATACTTTTAGAGCAGGAGCCATAGAGCAGTTAAAATTATGGGCACAAAAATTAAATATAGATATCATAGCTACTTCACAAGGACATGATCCTTCGGCAGTTGCTTATGATGCTATTTCTAAAGCTTTGGCAAAAAACTATGATAGGGTTATTTTAGATACAGCAGGACGCTTGCAAAATCAAAAAAATCTTGCTAATGAGCTTGAAAAAATTGTCCGCATAAGTGATAAAGCTATGCAAGGAGCTCCTCATAGAAAAATCCTTGTACTTGATGGCACTCAAGGTGTGGCAGGAATTTTGCAGGCAAAAGCTTTTAATGATTTAGTAAAACTTGATGGAGTGATTATTACAAAACTTGATGGAACTGCCAAAGGTGGAGCTTTATTTAGCATAGCAAGAGAGCTTGAACTTCCTATTTTATATGTAGGAGTAGGGGAGCAATTAGGACAAATTCATGAGTTTAACCCTAGTGAATATGTTAAAACTTTAGTTGAAGAGATTTTTGCTTAATTTATGGCTAAAAAACACATTTTATTTGAATGTCAAGCTTGTGGAAATCAACAAAGTAAATGGCTAGGCAAATGTCCTGAATGTGGTTCTTGGGATAGTTTTGTTGAGCTAAAGCAAGAACAAATTAAGGTTTTAAAAGAGTTAAATTCACTCTCAAACGCCCCAAGTTCTGCAGTATGTATAAATGATGTTATAGCAGAAAATTTCACACGCATTAGCACTGATGATAATGAGCTTGATTTAGTTTTAGGTGGTGGGCTTGTTGTGGGTTCTTTGGTGTTAATTGGGGGTTCACCTGGGGTTGGAAAATCCACACTTTTATTAAAAATTGCTTCGAATTTGGCTAAAAGTGGTAAAAAAGTACTTTATGTAAGTGGCGAGGAGAGTAAATCTCAAATCAAACTGCGTGCAGATCGTTTAAATGCAAATTGTGAGAATTTATTTTTACTTACTGAGCTTTGCTTGGAAGATATTTTAAGTGAGCTTTCTAAAAAAGATTATGAAATTTTAATTATTGATTCTATTCAAACTTTATATTCTAATAAAATTACTTCAGCAGCAGGTAGTATCACTCAAGTTAGAGAAATTACTTTTGAGTTGATGCGCTATTCTAAAGCCAATAATATTAGCACTTTTATCATAGGACATATCACTAAAGATGGGGCTATAGCTGGACCTAGAATTTTAGAGCATATGGTAGATGTAGTGCTTTATTTTGAAGGCGATGCCAATAAAGAAATAAGAATTTTAAGAGGCTTTAAAAATCGTTTTGGAAATATTTCCGAAGTTGGTATTTTTGAAATGACTTCCAAAGGCTTGATTAGTGCTAAAGATATAGCTAATAGATTTTTTACGCGTGGTAAGGCAGTAAGTGGTAGCGCTTTGAGTGTAGTGATGGAAGGAAGCAGAGCTTTAGTGCTAGAAATTCAAGCCTTAGTTTGTGAGAGTGCTTATCCAAAGCGTAGTGCAACAGGCTATGAAAAAAATCGTTTAGATATGCTCATAGCTTTACTAGAGAGAAAGCTTGAAATTCCCTTGGGGCATTATGATGTTTTTATTAATGTAAGTGGTGGGGTAAAAATCAGTGAAACTGCAGCAGATTTAGCGGTGGTTGCAGCAATTATTTCAAGTTTTAAAAACCGCCCTTTAAGCAAAGATAGTGTTTTTGTGGGTGAGCTTAGTTTAAATGGTGAAATCAAAGAAGTATTTTCACTTGATGTGCGTTTAAAAGAAGCTAAAATGCAAAAATTTAAAAATGCCATAGTGCCTGTAAAACCTATGGAGGAACTTGGCTTAAAATGTTTTGTAGCTAAAGAATTGCGTGAGGTTTTAGAATGGATGTAAAATTTGATGTAATCATTATAGGTTCGGGACTTGGAGGCTTAAGTGCAGGCGCTTTTTTAGCTAAAAATGGAAAAAAGGTTTTAGTTTTAGAACAGCATTCTTTAATTGGTGGTTGTGCTACTTGTTTTAAAAGAAAAGGCGCTTTGATTGATGCGGGACTTCATGAGATGGACCTAGGTGAAGCAAAAACTGATATGAAGCATTTGGTTTTTGATAAGCTTGGTATAAAGAATAAAATTCAAATTTTACCTTTACCAAGTGCATGGAGTATTAAAAGTAAAAATTATAATCTAACTTTACCTCATGGTATAGAAAAAGTAAAAGAAGTTTTGAAAAAAGAATTTCCGCAAGAGTGCAAAGGTATAGATAAATATTTTAAAGCTATAAAAACGCAAGCTTATGCTATTCGAAGATTTCCTTGGGATTTAAAATTAAGTGAGTTATTGTTGTTTCCTTTTGACACTGCTTGGATATTTATTAAAAATAGATTGTTTAATAAAAAAGTTTATGATGTTTTAAATGCTTATATTAAAAATGATAAGCTAAAAAAGATTTTAAATGCAAATATGAGTTATTATCATCATGATAGTAAAGAATTTATTTTCAGTTTTCATGGCATTGCTCAAAAGCATTATTATGATGGTGGGGTGTATATTAAAGGTGGCTCGCAAGCTTTAAGTGATGCTTTGGCTGAGGTTATCAAAGAAAATCAAGGGCAGGTTTTAGCTAAGGCTGAAGTTGTTAAAATACTCACAAAAGAACAAAAAGCTTATGGAGTAGAATACATTCAAAATAATCAAAAATATACCATCCATGCGCAAAATATTATCGCAAATTGCGATCCTTTAATCGTATATAAAGACTTGCTTAAAGATTTAAATTTAACCCAAGAAATCAAAGCAATAGAATCTAAAAAGCGTGCTTGTTCTTTAGTGAGCGCTTATTTTATTTATGATAAAGATATTTCTAAAATTTATGAAAATATGGATTATTGTAATTTTATATTCGAAGATGATTTTTTAAATAGCTCATATGAAAACACTAATATTTTAAAACTAGATATTAAACAAAGGCCTATGGCTTTTGTGAATTATTCTAAGGTTGATAGTGGCTTGGCTAGCGATAAATATATAGGTGTTGTAGCTTTTAGTTCAAATTATAGCGAATGGGATTTAAATAAGCAAGATTATAAAACTAAAAAAGAAGAAGTATTAAAAGCCATAGTGCAAAGGCTTGATGAGATTTTTCCAAATTTAAGTTCACACTTAATCCATCAAGAATTAGCCACGCCAAAAACTATACAAAGATATACTAAAGCTTACGAGGGTACAATTTATGGATTTTCTCAAGATCAAGAAGGGGTTAAATACAGATTACATTATAAAAGTAAAAGTATAGAAAATTTATATTTTGCTAATGCTTTTATATTTCCTGGAGGTGGTTTTACAGGTGCGATTTTGGGTGGATATTTTTGCGCTAATAAAATGAATTTTCATTAAAATATAAGCAATTTTTTTTTATAATATTAGCTTTGAAATATTTATTCTGCTAAGGATTTTTAATGAAAGATTTATTTTTATTTAGTTCTTTTATAGATTCTAGCCACACTTTTGCATACTTTTTTCATTTGGGTATAGTGGTTGTGATTTCTTTGATTTTAGCAAAACTTGCTACAAGATCTATGCAAATTGTCCCAAGAGGTAGTCAGAATTTGGCTGAAGCTTATATGGAAGGCATTTTAAGCATGGGTAGGGATACTATGGGTAGCGATGAAGCTGCTAGAAAATATTTACCTTTAGTTGCAACTATAGGTTTTATGGTATTTTTTAGTAATATCATAGGAATCATCCCTGGTTTTGAAGCTCCAACAGCAAGTTTAAATTTTAGTGCTTCTTTGGCTATTATAGTATTTGTGTATTATCATTTTGAAGGTATTAGAACTCAAGGATTTTTTAAGTATTTTGCACATTTCATGGGACCTGTGAAAATTCTAGCACCTTTGATGTTTCCTATAGAAGTGGTTTCTCATTTTTCAAGAGTTATTTCTTTATCTTTCCGTTTATTTGGTAATATCAAGGGAGATGATTTATTCTTAGCAGTTATTTTAGCTCTTGTGCCTTGGGTTGCGCCATTGCCTGCTTATATGCTTTTAACTTTTATGGCATTTTTACAATCTTTTATTTTTATGATTTTAACTTATGTTTATTTAGCAGGTGCAACTGTAGTTGATGAGCATCATTAATTTTTAAAAAGCAAAAAATATTTTTTGCTTTTTTCTTTTTTAATCTTCTTCTTTT
The DNA here is from genome assembly GCF_025772965.1 of Campylobacter sp. CNRCH_2013_0898h. Lineage (NCBI taxonomy): Bacteria > Pseudomonadati > Campylobacterota > Epsilonproteobacteria > Campylobacterales > Campylobacteraceae > Campylobacter > Campylobacter sp. CNRCH_2013_0898h. The sequence goes on from NZ_JAKMTD010000002.1 coordinate 98,552, forward strand.
ATTCTTTTTTAAACTCTTTTTGAAATAAAAAACGCTAGAATAAACAAAAAATTCTAAGGAAAATTTTAATGTTTGAAGTTGTTATAGGACTTGAAGTTCATGCACAATTAAATACAAAAACAAAAATCTTTTGCTCATGTGCGACTTCTTTTGGAGAAAAATCAAATACTAATGTATGCCCAACATGTTTAGCTTTACCAGGTGCTTTACCTGTATTAAATCAAGAAGCGGTAAAAAAAGCCATAGCATTTGGAAAAGCAGTTAATGCAACTATAAATAAAAAAAGTATTTTTAATAGAAAAAATTATTTTTATCCTGATTTACCAAAAGCTTATCAAATTTCGCAATTTGATATTCCTATAGTGGAAAATGGTGAGTTATTTATCAATGTAAATGGAGAAAATAAACGCATAGGTATCACTAGGGCTCATTTAGAAGAAGATGCAGGAAAAAATATACATGAGAGTAATTTTTCAAAAGTAGATTTAAATAGGGCAGGCACGCCTTTGCTTGAAATTGTCAGTGAACCTGAACTTAGAAGTTCCGATGAAGCAGTGGCTTATTTGAAAAAATTACATTCTATTATAAGATTTTTAGATATTTCAGATGCAAATATGCAAGAAGGTAGTTTTAGATGTGATGCTAATGTTAGTATTCGTCCAAAGGGTGATGATAAGCTTTATACTAGAGTGGAGATTAAAAATTTAAATTCATTCCGTTTTATTCAAAAGGCGATTGAGTATGAAGTAAAACGCCAAAGTGAAGCTTGGGAAGATGGAAAATACGATCAAGAAGTTGTGCAAGAAACAAGATTATTTGATACGGTTAATTTAGTTACTAGAAGTATGAGAGGTAAGGAAGATTCTGCTGAATATAGATATTTCCCTGATCCTGATCTTTTACCTGTAATTTTAGATGATGAAATGCTAAATCAAGATATACCTGAACTTCCTGATGAGAAAAAAGCTAGATTTGTGAGTGAATTGGGCATTAAAGAAAGTGATAGTGAAGTGATTGTTTCTTCATTAGAGTTTTGTAGATATTTTGAGTATCTAATTAATCAAAAATTAAATCCAAAACTTTGTGTTACTTGGCTTACGACAGAGTTAATGGGGCTTCTAAAAGGCGAATTGACTATAGAAAACTCACCTATAAAACAAGAAAAATTAGCTGTTTTGATCAAACGTATAGAAGAAGGTGTTATTAGCGCTAAAGCAGGTAAGGATATTTTAGCTTATGTATTTGAAAATACAGAAGTTGAAATTGATGATGCTATTGAAAAACTTGGTTTAAAACAAGTAAGTGATGATGGTGCTATTGAAAAGATTATTGATGAAATTTTAGCAAACAATGAAGATAAAGTAGCTGAATATAAAAGTGGTAAAGATAAACTTTTTGGTTTCTTTGTCGGTCAGGCAATGAAAGCAGGTAAGGGTGCATTTAATCCTGCTAAGGTAAATGAAATTTTAAAAGCAAAACTTGGTTAAATATGAAAATAGCAGTTGTTGGTGCAGGAAAATGGGGAAGTGCTTTATATGATGCATTGAGCGTTAAAAATGAATGCGTAATAACTTCTTTTCATGAAAAAGATCTTTCTTATTTTGTTAGTACCAAAGAAGCTTTAGAATATGAATATTTAGTTTTTGCTTTATATGCTCAAGGAATGCATGAATGGCTTGCAAATAATTTTAAAGATTTAAATCAAAAAATTCTTGTAGCTTCTAAGGGTATTGATTGTAAAAGTTTAAAATTTATGGATGAGGTTTTTAGTGAGTTCATAAGTAGTGATAGACTTTGTTTTTTAAGTGGTCCTTCTTTTGCAAGTGAAGTTTTAGAAAAAAAACCTTGTGCTTTGGTTGTTAGTGGTAAAAATCAAGAGCTTTGTAATCAATTTGCAAGTTTTTTTCCAAATTATATTAAAACCTATACAAGTTCTGATGTTAAAGGCGCTGAAATTTGTGGTGCATATAAGAATGTTTTAGCAATTGCAAGTGGAGTTTGCGATGGTTTAAATTTAGGCAATAATGCAAGAGCTTCTTTAGTTTCAAGAGGTTTAGTGGAAATGCACCGCTTTGGACAATTTTTTAATGCTAAAGAAGAAACATTTTTAGGGCTTAGTGGGGCTGGAGATTTATTTTTAACAGCTTCAAGTAACTTATCAAGAAATTATAGAGTAGGTTTGAGTTTGGCTAGTGACAAAAATATAAAAGATATTTTAATGGAACTTGGCGAGGTAGCTGAAGGAGTGCAAACTGCTTATGCTATACATTCTTTATCGAAACAATTTCAAATTTATACCCCGATTGTTAACGAAGTAGTCTTAATGCTAGAGGGTAAGAATGCTTGGGAATCTTTAAAAGATTTGATGTCATCAAAGGAGGAAATATCATGATCATCAAAAATGCAAAAATTTATGGCGAGCAAAAGCTTGATCTTAAAATAGAAGATGGGAAAATTACTCAAATTGCTAATGATTTAAATGATGATGAGTATATTGTTGATATAGAAGGCAAAACTTTACTTCCCTCGTTTATTGATTTAAATGTTAGTTTGCTTGATAATGAATTTAGTATAGATAAATTATATGATCTTGAAAAAGCATGCTTAAAAGGTGGGGTAGGGACTATTGTTTTAAAAGATAGTTTAGAAGCTAACACTCAAGGCTATGCGCTTTATTTTGATAAATTAAAATCTTTAGATATTAATGTTTTACCTACTATTAATGTATTAGATAAAACAGAAAAATTAAAAAATATTGCTACCTTAATTGATATGGGCGCAAAAGGCTTAGAGCTTTCAAGTACTTTAGGAGCAAATTATTTAAGACAATGTATGCAATATGCCAATATGAAATCAACCCCTGTATTTTTAAAGTGTTTTGATGGGAGTTTTGACGATCATGGAGTAATGAATGATGGACAAATAAGCTTTGAATTAGGACTTATAGGAATTAGTGATATAGCTGAAACTAGTGAAGTGGCAAAAATGAAAGAATTAGTGGAATTTTATAAAAACAAAGCTTGTTTTAGCTCTTTAGCAATTGCAAGATCGTTTGAATTATTGCATGATCAATATAGTGAAATTTCAATCCATCATTTAATCAAAGATGAAAGTACTTGTGAAAATTTTAACACTCAAGCAAAAATTTTACCTCCATTAAGAACAAAAGATGAGGCAACAAATCTTAAAAAGTTGCTTCAAGATAAGAAAATTACTTTCTTAAGTTCTTTGCATACTCCTAACACTAAAAAAGATTTGGCTTTTGATGAAGCAGATTTTGGAGTTAATGCCATAGCTATATATATGAGTTTATGTTTTACATATTTAGTAAAAGAAGGTATCTTAACTTGGAAAGAATTATGTGATTTTACAAGCTATAATCAAGCGCAATTTTTAGGATTAAATAAAGGTAAAATAGAACTTGGTTTTGATGCTGATTTAGTTATATTTGATGAAAAACTTTCTTTTAATGGAGAAGGTTTATATGCAAATGATATCTTGCAAGGTAAGGTAGAAAAAAGTTTTATAGCAGGAAAAGTTTTTAGCCTTTAAGCTAAAAACTTTTATTTATCTTGCATAGCTTGAGCTACTTGAGCTGAACTATTTCTAATTTTTTCCATACATTCTCTAGCTTCTTTGGCTAAATCCACGCTTTGATTTACGCCACTTAAGCCATCTTTAATGCTTTGTACAACTTCAGCTGTTACATTTCTGATAGAATTAATGGTAGTAGTGATTTCATTTACTGAATGTCCAGTTCTTTCAGCTAGATTTCTAACTTCATCAGCAACAACAGCAAAACCTCTACCATGCTCACCTGCACGCGCTGCCTCAATAGCCGCATTTAGAGCTAAAAGATTGGTTTGATCGGCTATATCGCTAATGGTTTGAATAATATTTTTAATTTCTTCTGATTGCTCATTTAATGATGATACGAGATTGCTACTATTGTTCATCATATCAGCAATGCCTTGAATATTTTGAACCGTATTTTCTATAACACTATCGCCCTCTTGAGTGAGATTATCATTTTGTTCAGCTAATTCACTAATGAGCTTTAATTTTTCCTCATCTCTTACAACTTGTTCGGTAATATCTGTTGCAAATTTAATAACTTTGTAAATTTCTCCATCATCATTTTTGATAGGATTATAACTTGCTTCTAAATGGATTAGTTTGTTGTTTTTACCAAAGCGTATGAATTTTCCTGATTGAAATTTACCACTTCTTAGCTCTTCCCAAAAAATTGTATATTCTTTGGAATTTCTAAATTTTTCCTCGCAGAACATACTATGGTGTTTTCCTTTGATTTCACTTAGTGAATAACCCATGGTTTGAGTGAAGTTTTCATTAGCATTTAAAATCTCTCCATAAGGATTAAATTCAATAATAGCCATAGAACGATTAGCAGCATCTATGGTGTTTTTTAGATCAAGCATTTCATAGTTTCTTTGAGTAATGTCATTTGCAAATTTAATAACCTTATACACTTCATTGTTTTGGTTTAAAATAGGAAGATAATTGGCTTCAAGATAAATATCTTTCCCGCCTTTTGCAATGCGTCTAAAAAGTCCATTTCTTGATATACCACTTTTTAAATCTCTCCAAAAATCAACATAGCGTTGTGACTTTACAACCTCTGGTAAACAAAACATACTATGGTGTTTACCTTTGATTTCATTTAAAGAGTAATTCATAGTTTTTAGAAAATTTTCATTAGCATTAATAATAGTTCCATCTGTTTGAAATTCTATCATGGCCATAGTTTTGCTAATAGCATTAAGTATATCTTGAAAAGTTTGATTAGATTGCTCTAATTGAGTAATTTGTTCATTAATTTTTTTCTTGTTGATAAACATAAAACCCCTTTATAAAATAATTCGGAATTATATAGTGCTTTTTAAAATAAATAATTTGTTTATATTAGCTTTTTGTTAAATTATAAAATTTTTCTTGGAGAGAATTTCTTATTTCATCGTTAATTTTCTCATTGTCATTTAGATATTGTTTGTTAAGTTCTTCAAGCTCTTTTAAAAATCCAAAAAGTGTTTCTTCCCACAAAGCATTATTTCTTTTACTTAAATTCATTGTTTGGATATGATTAAGTTTTCTACTCATATTGCTTAAATTCTCTAAAAATTCATCTTTATAATTTTCATCTTGGAGTGTAAAGGTATTTTGCAAAAGATTATTTTTTATATTTCTTATCTCTTCGTTAATTAGATCACAAAATTCAGGATAAATATCATTTTTAATAGGTTCAAGTAAGGCTTGTTCATCTAGTTTTAGAGTATATTTTTTTATGGCAAAAAAAAGAATTAAAAAAGCTATTGCACTGACTAAAATATAGAAAGTCATTTTGTTTTGATAATCCTTAAAAAATAAAAATGGTGCGGTTAGCGAGATTTGAACTCGCACACGCTGAGCGCACCACCCCCTCAAGATGGCGTGTCTACCAATTCCACCATAACCGCATAAGCCCTACAAGAGGGCTTTGAAAATTTTAAGCTGCTACTAATGCTTGGAATGGATTAGCATAAAGAGCGATAAGAGCAATAACAAGTGCATAAATAACTTGAGCTTCAATCATCGCTAAAGCAATAAACATAGTAGTCATTAATTTACCACCAAGACCAGGGTTTCTAGCAGTACCTGCTATAGTTGCTGCTGCAGTATTACCCATACCGATAGCTCCACCTAAAGCTGCAACACCAAGTCCTAAACCTGCTGCTAAGATAGAAAAAGAAGCTAACCATTGATTCATAGAACCTTCAGCCGCAAATGCAAAACCGCTTAAAGCTAGCATTAAAAATACGATTTTTTTCATAGTTTTTCCTTGTAAAAATTTAAATCCTTTCGGCTTGCGTATCCCTACTCGTGATTTATAAAAGCGAAATTATATACAAATATAACTTTAAAATTATTGAAATTTAAATTAATATTATATATTTTAAAATAAATTAAAGTTTTTTTTAGCTACATTAAAAATTTTTATAGTTTTATAAATTTAAGGTTATCTTTATGAATGAAAAATTTTCTAAAATAGGCTTTGTATTAGCGGTAGCAGGTTCAGCTGTTGGACTTGGAAATGCTTGGAAATTTCCAACTTTGGTAGGACAAAATGGAGGCTCAGCCTTTGTACTTTTATATTTGCTTTTGACTTTGGGAGTAGGTTTTGTGATATTTTTGGCTGAACTTAGCATAGGAAAACTTAGTGAAAAAGATCCTGTAAATGCCTATTATACTTTAGCTCCAAAACACAAAAGAGCTTGGTCTATAGTTGGTTTTTCTTTAATAGGTGCTATTTTGATTGTTTCTTTTTATAGCGTGATAATAGGATGGATTGTTAAGTATGCTTATTTTGGGTTTTTTCCTTTACCAAAAAGTATAGAAGAAAGTGGCGCTATTTTTGGAAATTTACTTTCTAATGATGTTTTATCTCAGTTTATATGTTTTACTTTTGTGTTTATAGTAATTTTTTATGTAGTATCAAAAGGTGTTAAAAGTGGTATAGAAAAACTCAATGTTTGGATGATGCCAAGCTTATTTATACTACTTATTTTAATGCTTGGATATTCTTTTAGTATGGATGGTTTTTCTAAAGCAAGTGAGTTTTTGTTTTCTCCAGACTTTTCTAAGCTTAGTGTAGGAGCATTTTTAAGTGCATTAGGGCTTGCTTGTTTTTCTTTATCTATTGGAGTGGGTTCAATTATAACTTATTCTGCAAGTTTATCTGATAAAACAAATTTTATTACAAGCACTATTAACATTATCATTATTAATATTATTATTGGTATTATGATGGGACTTATTGTATTTACTTTCATATTTGAATTTAATGGAGATCCAGCTCAACAAGGTCCAGGTTTGATTTTTGTATCTTTGATGAGTTTGTTTTCAAATATTGACCCAATTGGCTTTTTACCTTTGGGAAATATTTTAGCTGTGGCTTTTTTTATAGCTTTGTTTTTTGCAGGGATTACTTCAGCAGTTTCCATGATAGAACCTTTAACCTTTTATTTAATCAATTCTTATAATTTTACAAGAAAAAAAGCTTTGATTTTTATAGCTTTCATTGTGTATTTTTTGGGAAGTTTGTGTATTTTATCAGGAATTGAGTGGAGTAAAGATTCTTTAGAATTTTTTGGAAAAAGTTTTTTTGATATATTAGATTTTATTGCTTCAAATTTAATGATGCCTTTAGGTGGATTATTTGGTGCAATCTTTGTAGGTTTTGTGCTTAAAAAAGAAGCTTTACAAACTTTATTTTATCCTTATATGAGGGGTAAATACTTTGAGTGTTGGTATTTTTTTGTAAGATATATCTCGCCTTTAGCTGTGATTTTAATCATGGCAAAACAATTATTTTTTTAAGGTTAAAAGATGAATGAAAAATTTTCTAAAATAGGCTTTGTATTAGCGGTAGCAGGTTCAGCTGTTGGACTTGGAAATGCTTGGAAATTTCCAACTTTAGTGGGTAACAATGGTGGTTCAGCTTTTGTGGTGGTATATTTACTTTTAACCTTGGGTGTGGCTTTTGTGATATTTTTGGCTGAACTTAGCATAGGAAAACTTAGTGAAAAAGATCCTGTAAATGCTTATTATACTTTAGCGCCAAAAAATAAAAAGGCATGGTCATTTGCGGGATTTTTTATGCTTGGTGCTATTATTTTAGTGTCTTTTTATAGTGTTGTTATAGGTTGGATAGCAAAATATGCTTATTTTGGGTTTTTTGAATTACCTAAAGATACAAAAGAAGCAGGCGCTATTTTTGGAAATTTACTTTCTAATGATGTTTTATCTCAATTTATATGTTTTACTTTTGTGTTTATAGTAATTTTTTATGTAGTATCAAAAGGTGTTAAAAGTGGTATAGAAAAACTCAATGTTTGGATGATGCCAAGCTTATTTATACTGCTTATTTTAATGCTTGGATATTCTTTTAGTATGGATGGTTTTTCTAAAGCAAGTGAGTTTTTATTTGTACCTGATTTTTCAAAATTAAGTGTTAATTCTATATTAGATGCACTAGGGCTTGCATTTTTTAGTATGTCTTTGGGTGTATGTGTGATTTTAACTTATGCAGCAAGTTTGCCCGATAAAACAAATTTTATAAGCAGTGCTTTAAATATTATCATTATTAATACTATCATTGGTTTGATGATGGGACTTATTGTATTTACTTTTATATTTGAATTCGGAGCCGATCCTACTCAACAAGGTCCAGGACTTATATTTATATCATTAACAACGCTTTTTGCAAAGTTAGGATTTTTGGGAAATGTTTTAGCCATAGCCTTTTTTATAGCTTTATTTTTTGCAGGGATTACTTCGGCTATTTCTATGATAGAACCTTTTACTTTTTATCTTATAAATCGTTATCAAATTTCAAGAAAAAAAGCTTTGGTTTTTGTGGGTATGATTGTTTATTTTCTTGGAAGTTTATCTATACTTTCTTTTTATCATGTAAGTGCATCAAGTTTAAATTTCTTTGGGAAAAGTTTTTTTGATATTTTAGACTTTTTCATACAAAATTTATTAATGCCAATTTCTGCTTTAATTACAGCATTTTTTGTGGGTTTTGTGCTTAAAAAAGAAGCTTTACAAACTTTATTTTACCCATTTATGTGTGGGATATATTTTGAAATTTGGTATATCTTTTTAAGATACATTTCTCCATTAGCGGTTATTTTAATTATGGCTAGACAGCTTTTTTTCTAAGGTATTAAAATGAATGATAAATTTTCTAAAATAGGTTTTGTATTAGCAGTAGCAGGTGGAGCTATAGGGCTTGGAAATGCTTGGAAATTTCCAACCTTAGTAGGCCAAAATGGTGGTTTTGCTTTTGTACTTTTGTATTTACTTTTGACTATTAGTATAGGATTTTGTGTATTTTTGGCTGAAATTGCTATGGGAAGATTAAGTCAGAGTGATCCTGTAAATGCTTATAAAAGCTTAGCAACTAAATATGCTCAAAAATGGAAATTTGCTGGATTTTTTATGCTCGGTGGAATTTTTGTATTATCTTTTTATCTTGTTATTATGGGTTGGGTTTTAAAATATATGATAACTTCGATTTATTATCTACCTAGTGATACTCAAGAAGCAGGAGCTTTATTTGGAAATTTAATACAAAATAGTATTTTAGAAAGTAGTTTGTATTTTTTAATTGCTTTTTTTCTTACCTTGTTTGTTGTTTCAAGAGGGGTTAAAAGCGGTATAGAAAAACTTAATGTTTGGATTATGCCAAGTTTGTTTATTATGCTTGTTTTAATGCTAGTATATTGTTTTTTTCAAGATGGTTTTAAGGAAGCTTTTGTTTATTTGTTTTATCCTGATTTTACCAAGCTTAGTTTAAACTCTGTTTTAACAGCTTTAGGTCTTGCTTTTTTTACTTTATGTTTAGGTATAGGTTGTATTACCACTTATGCAGCCTCTTTAAAAGACGATACAAATTTAATTACAAGTTCGGCCATAATTGTGCTTTTAAATATCAGTATAGGTTTGATGATGGGACTTATTGTATTTACTTTTATATTTAAATTTAATGCTAATCCTGCAGAAGGAGCTGGGCTTGTATTTATATCTTTAACAACTTTATTTTCTAATTTAGGTGCTATCTTTGGACATTTTTTAGCTTTTTATTTTTTCTTAGCTTTATTTTTTGCAGGGATTACTTCAGCAGTTTCTATGATAGAACCTTTTACTTTTTATCTTGTAAATGAATATAAAATTTCAAGAAAAAAAGCTTTGGTTTTTATAGGCTTTGTGGTTTTTCTTTTGGGAATGAGTTGTATTTTATCTTTTAGTGCTAATTATGGGGCTAGCTTTAGTTTTTTTGGTTTAAGTTTTTTTGATATTTTAGATAAATTAACTTCTAATTTTATGCTCCCACTTGGAGCTATTGCAAGTGCTATTTTCGTAGGATTTTTTGTGGAAAAAATAAAAATTTACAATTTATTTTCTAAGTTTATGAGTAGAAGTATTTTTGAAGTATGGTATTTTTTACTTAGATTTGTTGCACCTATTGCGATTATTATCATTATGTTAAATCAAATTTTATAAATTTATTTTTTAAGAAAGTAGAGTTATAATTGCAAAGATGTAAAAATAAGGAAAAATTATGGCTAAAAAGTTAATTGATGTGATGGATGCCACATTTAGGGATGGTTTTCAATCTGTTTATGGTGCTAGAGTTTTAATGAATGATTTTTTTCCTGCCCTAGAAGCAGCTAAAGAAGCAGATATTAAGCATTTTGAATTTGGTGGTGGAGCTAGATTCCAAAGTTTATTTTTTTATTTAAACGAAAATGCTTTTGAAATGATGGACAAATTTAGAGCCATCGTTGGAAAAGATGCAAATTTACAAACTCTTGCAAGAGGGGTTAATACCGTAGCACTTGATACAGGTAGTAAAGAAATTATCAATTTGCATGCAAAAATGTTTGCAAAACACGGCACAACTACAATAAGAAATTTTGATGCATTAAATGATGTAAATAATTTAAAATTTAGTGGAGAATGTATAGTTAAACATGGTTTAAAACATGAAATTACCATTACTTTAATGGATTTACCTCCAAAATGTAAAGGTGCGCATGATGTGCCATTTTATGAAAGAATTTTAAAAGAAATTCTACAAGCTCAAATTCCTTTTGATAGTATTTGTTTTAAAGATGCAAGCGGAACTTCAAATCCAAATAAAATTTATGAAGTTATTAAAATGGCTAGAAAAAACCTGCCTGAAAATATGCATATAAGATTACATACGCATGAAACCGCAGGGGTAAGCATAGCATGCTATTTAGCGGCTTTAGAAGCAGGTGTTGATGGTATAGATTTAGCTGCAGCTCCTGTTAGTGGCGGTACTTCTCAACCTGATATTTTAACAATGCTTCATGCTCTAAAAGGAAGCAATTTTGATCTTGGTTTAGATGAAGAAAAAATTTTAAAATACGAAGAAGTGTTAAAAGATTGTTTAAAAGATTATTTTCTACCACCTGAAGCAACGGCGGTGAATCCTTTAATACCTTTTTCACCTATGCCGGGTGGAGCACTAACTGCTAATACACAAATGATGAGAGATAATAATATTTTAGATAAATTTCCTCAAGTTATAAAAGCTATGCAAGAAGTAGTAGAAAAAGGTGGTTATGGTACTTCTGTTACTCCTGTATCGCAGTTTTATTTCCAGCAAGCTTTTAATAATGTAACGTTTGGTCCTTGGAAAAAAATTGCAGATGGATATGGAAAAATGGTTTTAGGATATTTTGGAAAAACTCCCGTTGCTCCAGATCCGGAAGTAATTAAGCTTGCAAGTGAGCAATTAAAACTAGAACCAACTACAAAATTAGCCACAGATATTGCTGATGCTGATGAGAGCAAAAGTATAGCTTATATTAAAAACTTATTAGAAAAAGAAAATTTAGAAACAAGTGAAGAAAATATTTTTATCGTTGCAGCTTGTAAAGAAAAAGGCATAGCTTTCTTAAAAGGCGAAGCTAAGGTTAATGTTAGAAAAAATAGCAAATTAAAATCAAGTCTTATCGATGAAAATCAATTTACCGTTTCAGTTAATGGTAACAAATACCATGTAGAAGTAAGTGCAGGTTTTGATAGAGATGTTAATGTTAAAAGTGCTGTAAAAGTAAGTGCAGATAATGCAAAAGTTGCAAAAACTCAAGTAAATGATAATGCTATTGTTGCAAGTATGAATGCAAATGTATTTAAAATTTTAGTTAAAGAAAATGATAGTGTAAAGGCAGGTCAAGTTGTAGCTGTACTTGAAGCTATGAAAATGGAAATTGAGATTAGTGCAAGTAAAGATGGAGAAATTGCAGAACTTTTAGTAAATGCTGGTGAGAGCGTAAGTGAAGGTCAAGCTTTAATGACTTATAAATAAGGAGGTAAAGATGAAAGGTTTAGAAAATTTAGGCTTAGAAAATATCGGACAAGTTTTTCACAATCTTAGTTATGATGAGCTTTTAAAGCACGAAAAAAACAATAATGAAGGTGTATGTACTAAAAATGGTACCTTTAGTGTAGATACAGGAATTTTTACTGGAAGAAGTCCTAAAGATAAATATTTTGTAAAACAAGATCCTTCGCAAAAATACATTGCTTGGGGTAAGATTAATCAGCCTATTAGTGAGGAATTATTTGAAAAGCTTTTAGCAAAAGCTAAAAAACAACTTAGTAATAGTGATATTTATATCCAAGATGCATATTGTGGAGCTTCGTTAAAAAGTCGTAAAGCTGTGCGTTTTGTAACTCAAATTGCATGGCAAGCACATTTTGTAAAAAATATGTTTATTCGTCCAAAAGAAGAAGAACTTAGTGAGTTTAAACCTGATTTTGTGGTGTATAATGCTTGCAAATGTATTAATGAAGATTATAAAAAAGATGGTTTAAATTCAGAGGTTTTTGTCATTTTTAACATAGAAAAAAATATAGCAGTAATTGGTGGAACTTGGTATGGTGGAGAGATGAAAAAAGGAATTTTTTCTATGATGAATTATTGGCTTCCACTAGAAAATAAACTTTCTATGCATTGTAGTGCTAATGTTGGAGAAAAAGGTGATGTAGCGCTTTTCTTTGGGCTTAGTGGTACAGGTAAAACTACTCTTTCAACTGATCCAAAAAGAAAATTAATAGGCGATGATGAGCATGGTTGGGATGATGAGGGTGTGTTTAATTTTGAAGGAGGTTGTTATGCAAAATGTATTAACCTTGATCCTCAAAGTGAACCAGAAATTTATGGAGCTATAAAGCAAAATGCACTTTTAGAAAATGTAGTTTTAAAAGATGATTTAAGCGTTGATTTCAATGATGGTTCTAAAACTGAAAATACTAGAGTTTCTTATCCGATAGAGCATATTTTAAATCACGAGCCAAGCCTTAGTGCAGGTCATCCTAGTAATATCATTTTCCTTTCAGCGGATGCTTTTGGTGTTTTACCTCCGGTTAGTAAGCTTAGTAAAGAACAAGCAATGTATTATTTTCTAAGTGGTTATACTGCTAAAGTAGCAGGTACTGAAAGAGGCATTACCGAACCTGTTGCGACTTTTTCAGCTTGTTTTGGAGAAGTGTTTTTGCCATTACACCCAACTGTTTATGCAAAACTTTTGGGCGAAAAAATCAGCAAGCATAATGTAAATGTTTATCTGGTAAATACCGGTTGGAGCGGTGGAGCTTATGGTGTAGGCAAAAGAATGAGTATTAAAGCTACTAGAGCTTGTATTAATGCGATTTTAGATGGTAGCATACAAAATTGTGAGTTTGAAAACTATGATTTATTTAATCTTGCAGTTCCAAAAGAATTAGCGGGTGTAGAAAGTAAGTTATTAAACCCTGTTAATACTTGGGAGGATAAAAAAGCTTATGAAGAAACTAAATTAAAGCTTGCAAAAATGTTTATAGAAAATTTCAAACGCTATGAAGATGTAAAAGAAGGAGCAGAATTTAAACTAGCTGGTCCTGCTATCTAAAAAGAGTTAGCTCTTTTTAGAATAAAGATTGAGGATTGATTTGGGTTTCTTTATTTTTTGGAAGCTCAAATCCACCTAACATATGAAAATGTAAATGAAAAACTTCTTGTCCGCTATTTTTTCCACAATTTGTGATTAATCTATATCCACTTTTATCAAGTCCTAAAAGAGTAGCTAGTTCTTGGATAAATTGTGTCATTTCACTCATTAATTCAGGTCTTAATTCTTGAAAGTTTTCAAAATGCTCTTTTGGAATGATTAAAATATGAATAGGTGCTTTAGGATTAATATCATGAAAAGCTAAAAATTTTTCACTTTCTAAAACTTTATTAGCAGGGATTTTTCCTTCTACGATTAGTTCAAATACGGTTTTTTCTCTCATTTAGTAGTCCTTTTTTTATTATTTTTGCTAATTTTAAATAATTTTACATTAGAATGTTTAAAAAAAATTTAGTTGGAGCTAAAATTGCAAGATATGATAGAAAAAATTGCTTCTGCAAATACTTTAGCAGAACTTGAAAATATAAAAGTAAGTGTTTTGGGAAAAAAAGGTATTTTGACTTTAGAATTTGCAAAGTTAAAAGATTTGCAAAGTGAAGAAAAAAAAGAATTCGCTAATGGTTTAAATAAAACAAGAGATGAATTTAATGAAGCTTATCAAATAAAATTAAAAGAATTAGAAGAAAAAGCTTTAAATGAAAAAATGAAACAAGATGTGCAAGATTTTAGCTTTTTTGATGAAACTTCAAATGCAGGTGCTTTGCACCCAATCATGCAAACTATGGATAAAATCATAGAGTATTTTACAGCTTTAAATTTCAGTATAGAAAAAGGGCCTTTGATCGAGGATGATTTTCATAATTTTGAAGCATTAAATTTACCACAAAATCATCCTGCAAGAGATATGCAAGATACTTTTTATTTTGAAGATAAAACCTTGCTTAGATCTCAAACTTCTCCAGTTCAAATTAGAACTATGCTATCTCAAAAACCACCTATTAGAATGATAGCACCAGGTGCAGTTTTTAGAAGAGATTTTGATATTACTCATACCCCTATGTTTCATCAAGTAGAAGGACTTGTGGTAGAAGAAGGCGATAAGGTAAATTTTGCAAATTTAAAAGATATGCTAGAGCATTTTTTAAAACATATGTTTGGCGATGTAAAAGTGCGTTTTAGACCAAGCTTTTTTCCTTTTACAGAGCCATCTGCTGAAGTAGATATTTCTTGTGTGTTTTGTAAAGGTTGTGGATGTAGGGTTTGTAAGCAAACAGGATGGCTTGAAGTTTTAGGATGTGGCGTTGTTGATCCTAATGTTTATAAATTTGTTGGTTATAAAAATGTAAGTGGTTATGCTTTTGGTTTGGGTGTGGAGCGTTTTGCTATGCTTTTACATAAAATTCCTGATTTGCGTTCTATGTTTGAAGGTGATTTAAGATTATTGGAGCAATTTAGATGATTATTAGTAGAAATTGGTTAAATGAATGGATTGATTTAAGTGAAATATCAACACAAACTATAGTAAATACTTTAAATTCCATAGGATTAGAGGTTGATAGTTTCAAAAGTGTTAAAGCTCCTCAAAAAGTTGTAATAGGTAAGGTTTTAGAAAAAGTTAAACATGAAAATTCAGATAAATTGAATATTTGTAAAGTAGATATTGGGAATGAAATCTTACAAATTGTTTGTGGTGCAAAAAATGTTGATAAAGATCAATTTGTAGCCGTATCTTTAGTAGGTACAGTGCTTCCTAGCGGACTTGAGATAAAACCTGCCAAACTTAGAGGGGTTGAATCTATGGGTATGATTTGCTCTTCTAGTGAGCTTGGTTTTGGAAAAAGTAATGAAGGCATTATGGTTTTAGATGAAAGTATGGGAGAGTTAGTTTTAGGAAAAGCTCTTAATGAATATGATTTGTTTAATGATGAATTAATTGAAATAGAACTTACTCCAAATCGCGGGGATTGCTTGAGTTTATATGGTGTTGCTAGAGATTTAAGTGCAGCACTTGATTTAAATTTAAAAGAATTAAACCCTTTAAAAGAAAGTGAAAATAGCGTAGGTATAGGAAGAATACTAAGTGTTAAAAATCAAAGTGATGTTGAAGGATTTTTTGCTTATAAGGCACTAGAGATTAAAGAAGAATTTAAGTTAAATATCACGATACAAATTCGTCTTGCTTTGATTGAAGCATATAAAAATAACAACATAGAAAATCTTTTAACTTATGCAACTCATGCAAGTGGAGTGATTTTTTGTGCTTATGATTTTCATAAGCTTTGTCAAGATTGTCAAATTGATGAAAAGATTGTTTTAGAGATTAAAACTCAAGAGCATGGAGAGTATGGGGTTTATTATAAAGATGAGTTGATTGCTTTAGCAGGTATAGAGCAAGAAGATAAATTTAAAATTAATGATGAGAGTAAAATCATCATTATAGAAGCAAGCTATACTCATCCTCAAACTATAGCAAATGCAATAGCCTTTTATAAAAAGAAAAATGATACTATATATCGTTCTTTAAGAGGCAGTGAGCCTAAGCTTTCTTTGGGAATGGAGTATTTATTTAATGAGTGCTTAAAAATTAGTGCAATGAGTGTTTTTTCAGGAAGCCAACAAGTTTTTAAAGAAAATGAAGCAAATATTATTGGGATTTTTGGTGCAGAGGTTGATAAAATCATTGGTATGCCTATAGATAAAAATAATTTAGTCAAAATTCTTAGAAAACTAGGCTTTGAAATAAGTGTGGTAAATGATGAACAATTTAATATTAAAATTCCACTTCACCGTAGTGATATAGTAAATATAGCTGATATTAGTGAAGAAATAGTAAGAATTATCGGTATTGATAATATCCCATCAAAAGCTTTAGAATTTAGAGAAAAAAATCGTTTAAATCAAGTATATTTTGATTATCAAGAGCTTAAAAATTTAAGATTAAAAGCAAGTAGTAATGGATATTTTGAAAGTGTGCATTATGTTTTAGATAATGAAGAAGAATTAAGTCAGCTAGGATTTAAATGTATTAAAAACAAACTCATTAATCCTATTACTAACGAACTTAATACTTTAAGAAGTACTTTGATAAATCATCTTTTAAATGCAGTAAGCTTTAATCTAAGAAATTCAAAAAAGAAAATTAAACTTTTTGAGTGTGGTAGTGTTTTTGATGAGTTTTCAAATGAGCATGCTAAATTTGCAATGATCTTTAGTGGTTATAAAGAAGAAGCTAAAATTACAAATAAGGCCAAGCCTGTTTTAGTGGATTTTTATACCTTTTTAGCAGAATTAAAAAGCATTATAGGTGAGTTTAGTTTACAAAAATCAGAATATGCATTTTTAAGTCCATATGAACAAGCAAATGTATATAAAAACGGCAAGCGTATAGGTTTTGTAGGTAGAGTGCATTTAAGTATAGAAAATGAAAGGGATTTGGTTAAAACTTATATTTGTGAGCTTGATTTGGAAGGCTTAAAACAAGACTTTAAAACCGCTAAAGCATATTCTAAATTTCCATCTATGAGCAGGGATTTAAGTATAGTTATACCTAAGGGTTTTGAATATGAAAAAATCAAACACACTATTGCTAAATTAAATATCGAAAGATTAGAAAGCTTTAGAGTGGTAGATTTATATACAGATGAAAATTTGGGTGATTTTTATAGCTTGACTATTAATTTGGTATTTAGAGATTTTGAAAAAACCTTAGAAGATAATATTATCCTTGAATATATTGATAAAATCATCAAAGCTTTAGATGATGAGCATGGTTTAAAACTTCGATGAAAATCAGTCCTATTGGTTCTTTTAGAGCAGAGCTTGAAGATATAGCTTCTGATAAGTCTATATCTCATCGCTTTGCTATCTTTTCTTTGCTTACCCAAGGAACTTGCAAAATTAAAAATTATTTAAAAGCACAAGACACTTTACATACTTTAGCAATCATTCAAGCTTTAGGAGCTGAGGTTGAGGAAATTGATGGATTAATTTATATTAAAGCTCCAAAATATATAAAATCTCCAAATTGTATTTTAGATTGTGGAAATTCAGGTACAGCTATGAGACTTTTAATAGGTTTTTTAAGTGCTATTGAAGATGAATTTTTTGTTCTTAGTGGAGATTGTTATTTAAATGCTAGGCCAATGAAGCGAGTGAGTGGGCCTTTGATGAGTTTAGGAGCTAAAATTTTTGGAAGAGCTAACGCAAATTTAGCGCCTATTTGTATACAAGGGGCTAAGTTAGATGGTTTTGACTTTAGTAGTAATATTGCTTCAGCTCAAGTAAAATCAGCTTTAATTTTAGCAGCTTTATTTGCCAAAAAAGAAAGTTATTTTAAAGAAATTGAGCTTTCAAGGGATCATAGTGAGATTATGCTTAATAAAATGGGAGCTTGCATTGAGTATTTAAATGAGGATAAAACTTTTATCAAAATCAATCCTTTAAAAGAAAAATTAAAAGCATTTGAAGTATGTGTACCAAATGATCCATCATCAGCCTTTTATTTTGCCTTAGCTGCTTGTATTTTACCTTATTCAAAAGTAGTTTTAAAAAATGTTTTGTTAAATAAAACACGCATTGAAGCCTTTAAAATTTTAGAAAAAATGGGTGCAAAGATCACTTATAATATTACTAATGAAGATTTTGAAAGTATTGGAGAAATTTGTGTTGAAAGTGCGCCTTTAAAGGCGGTAAATGTGAGTGAAAATATCGCATGGTTGATTGATGAAATTCCAGCTTTGGCTATAGCTTTTGCTTGTGCAAAAGGAAAAAGCATTATAAAAAATGCTAAAGAATTGCGCGTAAAAGAAAGTGATAGAATCAAATCAATTGTATTAAATTTGCAAAAATGTGGCATAAAAGTAAAAGAATTTGAAGATGGCTTTGAAGTAGAAGGTGGCGAAGTTAAAAATGCTAAAATAGAAAGCTTTGGAGATCATAGAATTGCGATGAGTTTTTTAATTTTAGGTTTAAGATGTGGAATGGAAGTAGATGATAGTGAATGCATCAAAACTTCTTTTCCAAATTTTATTGAGATTTTAAAGCAAATAGGAGCTAAGATTGGAGATTGAATTAGCAAAAAGTTATGGATTTTGTTTTGGAGTAAAAAGAGCTATTAAAAAAGCCGAGCAGATTAAAGATGCAGCTACCATAGGCCCTTTAATTCATAATAATGAAGAAATCACAAGACTTTGGAAAAATTATAATGTTAAAACATTAAATGATATCAATGAATTAAGCACAGAAAAAAAAGCCATCATTAGAACTCATGGTATTACAAAGCAAGATTTAGAAAAATTAAAGCAAAAAGATATAGAAATTTTTGATGCAACTTGTCCTTTTGTGACTAAACCTCAAAAAATTTGTGAGCAAATGAGCAATGAAGGTTATGAAGTTGTTATTTTTGGGGATGAAAATCATCCTGAAGTAAAAGGGGTTAGAAGTTATGTAAGTACTAAAGCTTATGTAGTGCTTGATGAAAAAGAATTGCTTGATATTAAATTGCCTTCTAAAATTGCAGTAGTATCACAAACTACAAAAAAGATAGAAAAATTTATGGAAATTGTAAATTTTTTAATGCTTAGGGTTAAGGAAGTGCGTGTTTTTAATACAATATGTGATGCGACTTTTAAAAATCAAGAAGCAATCAATGAACTTGCTAAAAAAAGTGATGTAATGATAATAGTTGGAGGGAAGAACTCAGCCAATACTAAACAGCTTTTTTTGATAGCAAAAAACTATTGTGAAGATAGTTATTTAATCGAAAATGAAAAAGAAATTCAGAAAGAATGGTTTAGCGGTAAAGAAAAATGTGGCATTAGTGCGGGTGCTTCTACACCTGATTGGGTGATTGATTTGGTTTTGGAAAAAATCAAAGAATACGCCAAAATTAACTAAGTTTAAAGAAAACAATACTATAATCAACAATTAAAATTTAAAACAAAGGACCACAATGAGCGAGGTGAACAAAAAAGTTCAAAACAGACTAGAGGATATTATCATAGAAGAAGATTTTGAGCAAATGCTTGAAGAATCTTTTAAGTCTGATGAGGAGGCAACTACACAAGGTATAATTGTCGCGATTAAAGGCGATGAGGTATTTGTAAATGTAGGACAAAAATCAGAAGGTATTTTAGTAGCAGAAGAAATTCAAAACGAAAAAGGCGAATTTATCTTCAAAGAAGGTGATACATTAGAAGTTGCTATAGTAGGTTCTCGCGGTGGCAGATCTTTACTTTCTCATAAAAAAGCTTTAAGAAAACAAAAAGTTAAAGAATTTATTAACAATTATAAAGATGATGAAAGTATATTTGATGTAAAAATCATTGGTAAAAATAGAGGTGGCTTTGTAGCTGTGGATGAAAATGGAGTGGAGTTTTTCCTACCAAAATCACAAAGCAGTTTTAAAGATTCAAATAATATTATCAATAAAACTTTTAAAGTTAAAATTATAAAAATAGATAAAGAAGCTCAGAGTATAGTAGTTTCTAGAAAAAAAATAGTAGATGAGGAAAGAAAAAAACGCAAAGAAATTATTTCAAATGTATTAAATCAAGAAGAAATTATAGAAGGTGTTGTTAAAAAAATCACTACTTACGGTATGTTTGTTGATGTAGGTGGTGTTGATGGTTTAGTTCATTATAGTGAAATTTCTTATAAAGGACCAGTAAATCCTAGTTCGTTGTATAATGAAGGTGATAAAGTTCCTGTAAAAGTGATTAAATATGATAAAGATAAAAAACATCTTTCTTTATCTATAAAACTTGCCATGCCTGATCCTTGGGATGAAATTAAAGATGGTTTAGAAGTTGGTGATACTATTAAAGTTACGGTTTCAAATATAGAACCATATGGTGCTTTTGTAGATTTAGGAAATGATATAGAAGGATTTTTACATATAAGTGAAATTTCTTGGGATAAAAATGCTAAAAATCCAAAAGATTATATTAATGAAGGTCAAGAGCTTGATGTGGAAGTGATTGAAATTAATGCTAAAGAAAGAAGACTTAGAGTTTCTTTAAAAAATTTATTAGCAAAACCTTTTGATGAGTTTTTAAAATCGTATAAAGTAGGTGATGTGCTAAAAGGCAGTGTTACTTCCGTGACTAATTTTGGTGCCTTTATAAAAATTGCTAATTTAGAAGGTTTGTTGCATAATGAAGATGCTTCTTGGAATAGAAGTGATAAATGTAAAGATATGTATAAAGTTGGTGATGTTGTAGAAGTTAAAATCATTAGACTAGATAAAGAAAATCAAAAAATTTCTTTAAGTACTAAAGAATTACAAAAAAGTCCTGTTCAAGTTTATGCTCAAAAACACCAAGTAAATGATGTTATTTCTGGTAAAATTAGAGATATTAAAGATTTTGGAGTTTTTGTAGAGCTTGAAGAAGGCGTTGATGCGCTTATTCATAAAGAGGATTTGGGAAATATTGATTTTTCAAGTTTAAAAGTAGGTGATACAATAGAAGCTTTGATTGTTTTCATTGATGAAAAGAAAAATAGAATTCGTTTAAGCGTAAAAAGCCTTGCAAGAATGAAAGAAAGAGAAGCATTAAATGAAATCAATGATAATGACAAAGTAACTTTAGGTGATATTATCAAAGATCAACTTTTATAATAAAAAATGAAAAAATATACCCTTTATGGTATTTTAGGTTTTTTAAGCCTAATTTTATTTATTGCTTTTATTTTTATGGTGAGATATGTAGATATTGGGAATTTACCTATCTCACAAAATGTTAAATATTCTTTTGATGAAATAAAAAAAGAGTTACCACAAACTTGGCAAGATAAACTTTCAAATATTAAAATCAATGATTTTTCTCCAGCAGCAAATGAATTTTATATGAGTTTTAATATGGATGATTCTGTAGTAAAGCCAAAACAAAAATTTTATATGCTCGATGTAAATAAAAATGATGTTTATTCTATGTTTTGTTTAAAGCAAACTCTGCATTCTTTTTTTATCAAATACACTTTAACACAGAGTAAAGATGAAGTGGCAATTTATTTAGATACAAATAATGAAAAAGTATTAAATACACTGATCGACAAATTAAAAATTTATAACATAAATGCAAAATTAAAGGAGGTTTGGTTATGAAAAAAATTATTGTATGTGATGCGATATTAGACAAAGGCGTAGAACTTTTAAGAAAAGCTGATGATGTTGAGCTTATCGAAGCAGCACATTTACCTAAAGATGAACTTTTAACAAAATTAAATGATGTAGTTGTTGCTATTACTAGAAGTTCAACGGATGTGGATTTGAAATTTATCAATGCATGTTCTAATTTAAAAGCTTTAGTTAGAGCAGGCGTTGGGGTTGATAATGTTGATATAGATGAATGCTCTAAAAAAGGCATTATAGTAATGAATGTACCAACGGCTAATACCATAGCAGCAGTTGAGCTTACTATGAATCATTTATTATGCTCTGCAAGATCTTTTGTAAATGCTCATAATTTTTTAAAAATACAAAGAAAATGGGAAAGAGAAAAGTGGTATGGTGTTGAACTTATGAATAAAACTTTAGGAGTTATAGGTTTTGGTAATATAGGTTCAAGAGTGGCTGTACGTGCAAAAGCTTTTGGTATGAAAGTTATAGCTTATGATCCTTATGTGGTAGCTTCTAAAATGACTGATTTGGGTATAGAGTGTGTGAATTCTTTAGATGTAATCTTAACTCAAAGTGATTTTATTACCATACATACGCCAAAAACAAAAGAAACAACAGATATGATTTCTTTTGAAGAAATTTCTAAAATGAAAGATGGGGTAAGATTGATAAATTGTGCCAGAGGTGGTCTTTATAATGAAGATGCATTGTGTGAAGGTTTAAAAAGTGGTAAAATAGCTTGGCTTGGTATCGATGTGTTTAATAAAGAACCAGCAACTAATCATCCATTTTTAGACTTTGAAAATGTTTCTGTTACTTCTCATCTTGGTGCAAACACTTTAGAAAGTCAAGAAAATATCGCTATCCAAGCATGCGAGCAAGCTTTAAATGCTGCAAGAGGAATTTCTTATCCTAATGCTTTAAATTTACCGATTAAAACTGAAGATTTACCAAGTTTTGTAGCACCTTATATTGAGCTTATTTCCAAAATGGGCTTTTTGGCTGCTCAGCTTGATAAAACTCCTATTAAGGCTATTAAACTTGAAAGTGAAGGACAAATTAGCGAGTATAATGAGTCTTTATTAACTTTTGCAACAGTGAGTGTTTTAAGAGGTATTTTAGGTGAAAATATTAATTATATTAACGCACATTTTGTAGCTAAAGATAAGGGCGTAGAACTTTCTTCTTGTATTCTACCAAGTAGTGGTTATAGTAATAAAATCACTATAAAAGTAATTACAGATAATTCTAACCTTTCTATCTCAGGAACTATTTTTGGTGAAAATGAACAAAGAATAGTAGAATTGAATGGTTTTGATGTAGATTTTAAACCAAAAGGGAAAATGATAATTTTAAACAATAATGACATACCAGGAGTTATTGCTAATGTTAGCGGAATTTTAGCCAAAAATAATGTCAATATAGCTGATTTTAGACTTGGTAGAAATGGCTTTGGAAAAGCTTTGGCTGTAATTTTGCTTGATACGAAAATTTCAAAAGCTTTGCTTGAGGAATTAAGAGCTATTGATGCTTGTATTTTTGCAGAATATGCAGAAATTTAAGGCTTTTTATAAGCCTTAATTGTTACAATTATTTTTTAATTTTAAAATTAAGGAAAATATATGGCTTCTTATGGAATGGGAGATTTAAAAAAAGGTTTAAAAATAGAAATTGATGGTATTCCTTTTAAAATCGTAGAATATCAACATGTAAAACCAGGAAAAGGTCCTGCTTTTGTTCGTATTAAAATTAAATCTTTTATCGATGGTAAGGTTTTGGAAAAAACTTTCCATGCAGGGGATAAATGTGAATCTCCAAATTTAGAAGAAAAGCAAATGCAATATCTATACGATGATGGTGAAAATTGTCAATTTATGGATACTCAAACTTATGAGCAAGTTGCAATTAGCGATGAAGATGTGGGTGAAGCTAAAAAATGGATGCTTGATGGAACCATGGTAGATGTTTTATTTCACAATGGAAAAGCAATTGGTGTGGAAGTGCCTCAAGTAATGGAACTTAAAATTATTGAAACGGCACCAAATTTTAAAGGTGATACTCAAGGCTCAAACAAAAAACCAGCTACTTTAGAAACAGGCGCAGTAGTGCAAATTCCTTTCCATGTATTAGAAGGGGAAGTAATCCGCGTTGATACTGTGCGTGGAGAGTATATAGAAAGAGCAAATAAATAATCCCTTATTTAAGGGATTATAAAGTTCTTAATTTATTAATTTCATCTCTAAGCATTGCCGCTTTCTCAAACTCAAGATTTTTAGCTGCTTCTAGCATTTGTTTTCTTAATTCTTTTACTATTTTAGCGCGTTCTTTCGCAGGCATTTTTTCAAGTTCTTTGTCTTTACGATAAATTTCTCCTTGTTCAAGCTCATGTTTTAAACTTTCTTCTATGTTTCTTTTTACTGAGGTTGGTGTGATGTTGTGCTTTTTATTATAAGCTTCTTGTAGGGTTCTTCTTTCATTGGTAGTATCGATAGCTTCTTGCATAGATTTTGTGATTTTTTTAGCAAAAAGTAATACTTTTCCATTGACATTTCTAGCCGCGCGTCCCATCGTTTGAATGAGTGCAGTGGTGCTTCTTAAAAAGCCTTCCTTGTCTGCATCCATAATCGCTATAAGGGAAACTTCAGGTAAATCAAGTCCTTCTCTTAAAAGATTAATCCCGATTAAAATATCAAAAGCACCACTTCTTAAGCCACGGATGATTTCATTGCGCTCAATTGCATCAATTTCTGAGTGCATGTATTTTACTTTTAAGCCAAGTTCCAAGTAGTATTTACTAAGCTCTTCAGCCATTTTTTTAGTTAAAACGGTTATTAAAACTCTTTCATTACGCTCTATAACTTTTTTAGCTTCATCGTATAAAATTTCTACTTGATTTTCACTATCTTTGATTTCTATTTTAGGATCTAAAAGCCCTGTTGGACGCATGATTTGATAAAAAATATTTTCTTTGCTTAATTCTAGTTCTAAAGGTGCAGGTGTGGCTGAAACAAATAAAAATTTACAATTTTTATTAATAAATTCATCAAACATCAAAGGTCTATTATCTAAGGCACTTGGCAAGCGAAAACCATAATCAACCAAAGTTTGCTTTCTGCTTCTATCCCCTGCAAACATTCCGCGAAATTGTGGTAAAGATACATGAGATTCATCTACAATGACTAAAAAATCTTGATTTTTAATGGCAAAATAATCAAAAAGCGTATAAGGTGTATCGCCGCTCTTAAGCCCTGTTAAATGCAAGGCATAATTTTCAACTCCTTTGCACATGCCAGTACTTTGAAGCATTTCAAGGTCAAATTCTACCCTTTGTTTTAGTCTTTGTGCTTCTACGAGTTTATTTTCATTTTCAAAATAAGCAAGGCGTTTATTTAATTCAGCTTTTATACCTTTTATAGCCTCTTTAAGTCTAGCTTCACCTACGCTAAATTGACTAGTTGGATAAAGTATAAATTTTTTTAAGTCTTTACCTTTTTTATTTTCTAAAACATTATAATGATACATCGCCTCAAGTTCATCGCCAAAAAATTCAAGTCTAATAGCTTCATCCTCATAATAAGCTGGATATATATCTACTATATCTCCATTGACTCTAAAATCAGCTCTGTCAAAGAAATTATCATTGCGTTTATAACCCATATCTACAAGTTTTTTTAAAAGTTCTTTTTGTGAAATTTGCATATTTAGTTCTAAAATTAAAACCATACCCACATACTCACTTGGATTTCCCAAACCATAATTTGCTGAAACACTAGCTATGCAAATAACATCATCATAACTTAAAAGCGAAGCGCTTGCGCTTAGTCTTAATCTTTCTAAGTCTTCATTAGTAGAGCTGTCTTTTTCTATAAAAACATCGGTTCTTGGTATATAAGCCTCGGGTTGATAATAATCATAATAGCTTATAAAATACTCCACATGATTATTTGCAAAAAAGCCTTTAAATTCACTATAAAGTTGCGCGCATAAGCTTTTATTGTGGCTCATGATAAGAGTAGGCATGTTTAAGTTTTTAATGATATTTGCCATAGTGAAAGTTTTTCCACTACCTGTAACACCTAGCAAGGTTTGGTATTTATTGCCTGCTTTAATGCTTTTTACTATACCATCAATAGCTTGCTTTTGATCAGGACTTGGCTTAAATTCGCTAGTAAGTTCAAACATAATTTTTCCTAACTTGTATTTTTACTAATTTTACACAAAATTTTTTCTAAAAATTTAAATTTTAAAACAAAAAGCTATGCAAAATTAAATTTTTTTTTGTTACAATATGTGTTTAAAATACTCTAAAATATAAAATCAATAAAGGCAAAAAATTATGTATGATGAAAGAATAATCAACACAATGACAGATAAAGTAAATGAGCTTTTGGCTAAATATAATGAAGTATGTGAAATAAATGAAAATTTAAGAAATGAATTAGTGAGCGTAAAAGCACAAAATGAAGCTAAAAACAATCAAATTGCGCGTTTGGAAGAAGAGCTTAAAAATAAAAATATTGAAAGTGAAGATGTGATCAAAAAAATAGAGGCAGTTCTTGGCAAACAATAATCAAAGAAAAGTTACAATCAATGTCTATGCGAAAGACTTTGTTGTAACATGCAGTAATGAATTTGCAAATCATCTTGAAGATGAAATTGCTTTAATTTCTGGAGGCACAGGTAAGATAGAACTTGCAAATTTTATTAATGCTTTTGTAAAACTTAGCTATGAAAATTATATCTTAAAAAAAGAACTCAACAAACTTATAAACACTATCGATGAAGAAATACAATAAATGCAAGTAAAAAAAGCTTTTACTTTAGTAGAGCTTATTTTTTGTATGATGATTATTGCTATTCTTAGCACAATTGCTTATCCGTATTTTTCTTTTGGAAAAAATGATGCTAAACTTATCCGAGCAAAAAGTGAGGTAGAGCTCATCAATGCTTCTTTGGCTTTATTCAAAAATCAGTTTTTATTTAAAGAAAGTAAGGATTTTCCAGCCATTTTAGATGAAGCTTTGATAAATAGTGAAAATCAAAAATTATTTTTTTGTGATAGTTTGCAAAATTACAAAAAAACAAATCATTGTTCATATAGTGTATTAGATAAGCCAATTGTTTCAAGTAAAAAATCATGGATGAAAATAGCAAGTACTCAATATAGATTTTTTATAAATGCTAAAAATTACATAGATTTTTCTTATAATAGTGAAAAAGTTTTTTTAGAATGTGTGAGTTTAAATTGTAAGGATTATGGGTTTTGAATTTTTATCAACTTGCTATAAAAGGATATTATTTAGATACCTTAATTTATGAAAGTGAAGAAGAAATTGAAATTTTAGATGAAGTGATAGTTGATCTTGCAAGGAAAAAAAATCTCAAAGCTATAATTTTACAAAAATGTTCAAAGCCTGATTTTAAAACCCAAGCTATAAAAGAAAAAATAGGTTTTAAACTAACGCAATACCAATACGAACTTGCTCAATTTATTGCTTATTATTATGCTAGTAAAATAGCTTTTGTTTTGGGTATGTTTGAAAGCATTAAAGAGTATAAAAATGAAAAAATTCATATAGAAAAAGCACCTAGTTTAAGTAAAAACCAGCAAGAGGCTTTGGAATTTATAAAAACTAAACAAACTAGTTTATTATTTGGCGATACAGGAAGTGGTAAAACTGAAATTTATATTAGCTTGATAAAAGAATATCTAGAGCAAGGAAAGCAAGTTTTGCTTTTAATGCCAGAAATCGCTCTAACTCCGCAAATGCAAAAAAGATTAAAAGTGTATTTTGGTGAGCATTTTTTCTTGTGGCATTCTAAAATTACTAAGAAAAAAAAGCAAGAATACTTGCAAGATTTAACAAATTCAAAAGCTCTTTTGGTGGTGGGAGCTAGATCGGCTTTGTTTTTACCTTTTAAGAATTTGGGTTTGATTATTATTGATGAAGAGCATGATAATTCTTATAAAGCTTCTAATAATCCAAAAATCAATGCAAGAGATTTGGCTTTATTTGTAGCAAAAAAAATGCATATAAAAGTTCTTTTAGGTTCGGCTACTCCAAGTGTTGTAAGTTATTATAAACATCCTTGTTTTAGACTTAAAGGAACCTTTTTTGAAAGCAAAAAGCAGTTTTTATATGATGAGAGCGAGCTTAGCGTCTCGTCAAAATTACTTTTAGAATTAAAAATTAGCTTAAGAAATAAAAAGCAAGCTGTGGTATTTTTACCTACAAGGGCAAATTTTAGACAAATTTTATGTAAAGAATGTGCTAATACCATTAAATGCCCTTTTTGTTCTATTGCTTTGAGTTTGCACAAAAATAAAAATGCATTAAAATGTCATTATTGCAATTTTACTAAAGAAATCGATCAAACCTGCCCAACTTGCAATGGAGTTATGCTTGAAGCTAAAAAAATGGGCACAGCAGAGCTTTGCGAGCTTTTAGAAAGAGAATTAGCTGAGTTTAATCCTATCATAAAAAGATTTGATAGTGATGAGATTAGCAGTGTAAAAAAGCTTGATATGATTTTAAAAGATTTTAACCAAGAAAAAATTGATATTTTAGTAGGCACTTCTATGCTTGCTAAAGGACATGATTATCATAATGTGGATTTGAGTGTGATTTTGGGGCTTGATGAGTATTTATTTAGACCTAATTTTAAAGCTTTAGAAGAGACTTTGGCTCTTGCTATGCAAGTAGCAGGTCGTGCAGGTCGTAAGGGTGAGGGTAGGGTGTTTTTACAAACTAAGAATAGATCTTTTTTTGAAAAATATATACAAGATTATGATAGCTTTTTAAAAGATGAATTAAATTCTAGAAGTGAGCTTTACCCTCCATTTAAAAGACTTTTAAGGCTAATTGTTGAAGATGAGGATAAAAACAAAGCTTTAAATTTATGTGAATTTATAGCTAATAAAGTTCAAGAATTAAAACAAGTGCAATTAGTAGGTCATGGTGCTTGTGGCATTGAAATGCTAAATAAAAAATGGCGTTTTTATGTATTATTGCGTGCTAATACTCATCAAGAACTTGTAAAATTTGAGCACTTTGCCTTAAATTTTAAAAATATTACTTGCGATATAGATCCAGTTGATTTTTCTTAAAAAATATATTTATTTATAAATAATTATTATTTTATAATAAAAACAATATTTTATTTTTAATTTTAAATTTATTTTGATAAGAATATACTTTTTTAATTTCTTAAATTTAAAGGAGAGAAAATGAAAAAGTTTAGTTTTCTTACAAACTGTGTACTTTTTGGTGCTTTGCTTAATAATGCTTTAGCTTGTACTACTATTTTAGTACCAAATGAAGCAAGCAAAGATGGCTCTATGTTGGTTGCAAGAAGTGCTGATAGTAAAGCAGATAAAGCACAGATTTTTTTAATCCATCCAAGAGTTGAAAACCAAAAAGGTATTTATAGTACTAAAGCACATCAAGGAATGAATGATTTTACTTACCCTTTACCTGCTAAATCTTTTCAATATAGCACTATAGCTAATTGGCAAAGTAAATTACATGGTGCTACTGGTTTTAATGAAAAGGGTGTTGGGATAAGTGCTACTGAATCAATTTATGCAAAAGATGAGCTTTTAAAATTTGATCCTTATAATGAGAAAAATGGTATTAGTGAAGATGATATTTTAGATGTTTTGCTTCCAAGAATTAAAAGTGCAAAAGAAGGTGTTCTATTATTAGGCGATATTATAGAAAAACAAGGTGCTGCTGAGGGTTTTGGAGTGGCTTTTGTGGATTCTAAAGAAATTTGGTATTTAGAAAGTGCTACAGCACATCAGTGGATGGCTGTAAAAATTCCTAATAATTCGTATTTTGTTAGCGCAAACCAGGGTAGGTTGAAGCAATTAAAATTTAACGATGAAAATACCTTGCATTCTAAAAATTTAATAAATTTTGCCGTCATTCATAAAGCGTATAATCCTAAAGTAGATAAGGATTTTGATTTTTTTAAAGTTTATACAAGAAATGATGATAGAGATTTAACTTATAATTATCCTAGAGTTTGGTGGATACAAAAAATGTTTAATCCATCTTTAAATCAAGATGTAAAAAATAGTGCTAATTTTAATGTGTTTTTAGAACCTGAACAGAAACTTAGTGTGGATGATTTAAAAAAAGCTTTAAGATCGCACTATGATAGAACAAAATATGATCCATACTCAAATTTCAATGAAGATGAAAATATTTATCGTGTTGTGAGTGTGTTTAGAACTTATGAATCTCATATCATGCAAGTTAGACCGTGGCTTCCTAAAGAGATAGGCAGGTTAAATTATGTCGCAATAGGAATGGCTGATTTGAGTGTGTATTTGCCTTATTATTTTGGTAATGATGAATTTATTGCAGGTTATCAACAAGGAACAAATGAAGCTGATGATGAATCAATTTATTGGATTTATCGCAAGTTACAAACTCTTGTAATGAGTGATTATAATAAGTATGCACCTATTGTAAAAAATGCTTATGCTAAATTTGAAAAAGACACATCTTTAAAACAAGAAGCTATGGAAAAAGAATATTTAAGTCTTTATAAAAAAGATAAGAATAAAGCAAAGCAAATTTTAGTTGATTTTTCACTACAAAATCAAATGGAAGCTAAAAAACTTACTCAAGATTTAACAAATCAAATTTTTACCCTTTTAACAAGAGATATAGATGTAAAATATAAATCTCTTAATAAAAATAAAAAAGATTAATGATATGGCCCATTTTTGGGCTATAATACTCTAAAATAATTTTAGAGTGATTTTAATGACAAGATATAAAACAAGACAAATAAAAGTAGGTGATGTTTTAATAGGTGGTGATGCGCCTATTTCTGTGCAATCCATGCTTTTTACTAAAACAAGAGATATTGAAGGTTGTTTAGAGCAACTTAATAGGCTTTATTTTGCCGGTGCAAATATAGTGCGTTTAGCTTGTTTGGACATGGCAGATGCAAGAGCTTTAAAAGAAATCAAAGCAAAAAGCCCCTTGCCCTTAATAGTGGATATACATTTTAATTATAAGCTAGCAGTTTTTTGTGCTGAATTTATCGATGGGGTGAGAATTAATCCGGGAAATATAGGCTCAAAAGAAAATATAAAAGAAGTGGTGCAAGCTTGTAAACAAAGAAAAATTCCTATTAGAATAGGGGTAAATCATGGCTCTATAGAAAAGCAATTTAGCGATAAATATGGTTATAATATAGAGGCTATGCTTGAGAGCGCTTTATATAATATAAAATTACTAGAAGATTTAGACTTTTTTGACATTAAAATTTCTATGAAAACTTCAGATGTGCAAAATACCATAAAAGCTTATGAAGCTCTAAGACCACTTTGTGATTATCCGTTTCATTTAGGGGTTACTGAAGCAGGAACTAAATTTCATAGTACTGTTAAAAGTTCGATTGCCTTAGGAAATTTGCTTTTAAAAGGCATAGGCGATACAATGAGAGTTTCTATGACAGGGGAACTTGAAGAAGAGATTAAGGTAGCAAGGGCTATTTTACAAGATAGTGGAGTGCAAAAGAGTGGAGTAAATATCATCTCATGCCCAACTTGTGGAAGAATTCAAAGTGATTTGATTAAAGCGATTAAGATAGTAGAAGAAAAAACTAAACATATAAAAGAACCATTAAATATAAGTGTTATGGGTTGTGTTGTAAATGCCTTGGGTGAGGCTAAAGGTGCTGATGTGGCTATTGCTTTTGGAAAAAATCAAGGTTTAGTTATAAGACATGGTGAAGTGGTGGCAAAATTAAAAGAAGATGAGCTTGTTGATAGATTTTTACTTGAAGTAGAAGATGAAGTAAAACTTAGAGAAAAAGATTAATTTTTTTCTAAGTAAGTTTTTTGCATATTTTGTAATTTTTTAGAAATTTTTACTTTATAAATACTTGGATTTTGAAGTTTTTTTAGTTTAAAATCCAAACTATCAACACTTTTTTTATGATACTCTTGAATATTTTTCAAGTTAGGAAGCCCATAGATTAATTTTCCATCTTTAAAAATAAGCTCATGTAAATTTTTATATGTATAACCTTGATAATTTTTGATACTCTCATCATGTGTATATAAAATATCAAAACTTGCTTTATTGTTTTTATAATACCTTATGAGTTTTTTAAAATGTGGCAAGGTTGTTTTGCTTGAGCTTGCGCTGATTTTTATTTTAGGGATGATTTGATTGTTTTTTTCTAATGCAACAAGCTTATAAACAGCTCCAAAAATAGGCGAGCTTGCTGAAGTAATAAGCTTTTCTCCAATACCAAAAGCATCGATCGGAGCTTTGTTTTTTAGTAATTTTTCTATGATGAACTCATCTAAGGCATTACTAGCTATGATTTTGCATTTTGTTAAGTTAGCAAGATCTAGTTTTTTTCTAATATATTTAGAGATTTTCAGCAAATCTCCTGAATCAATACGGATGGAATAATTTTGCATAGAATCTTGCGCATTTAACTCATTAAAAACTAAAATAGCATTTTCAATACCTTTTTTATAATCATATGTATCAATCAAAAGACTTATATTATCTTTATAAATTTGACAATATGCTCTAAAAGCACTTAGCTCATCATCAAACATTTGTACCCAAGCATGAGACATGGTTCCACTAATAGGAATATTAAATTTTTTCCCAGCTAAAGTACAAGCACTTGCATGAAAACCACCTATAAAAGCAGCTCTAGCACCATTTAAAGCCGCACTTTCTCCATGGGCTCTGCGAGAGCCAAATTCTAAGAGTAATTTTTCTTTTGCAATTTTAGCAATTCTGCTAGCTTTAGTGGCAATTAGACATTGATGATTTAGAGTTAAAAGTATGAAAGTTTCTAATAATAAAGCTTCTATTATAGGTGCTTTGATAATCATTAAAGGTGTATTAGCAAAAATACATTCACCTTCTTTAACACTTAGTATATCTCCACTAAATTTTAAAGTTGAAAGGTAGTTTACAAAATCATCATCAAATTTTTTAGTATTTTTCAAAAAATCTATGTCATCTTTAGAGAAAGAAAAATGATTAATATGATTTATGATTTGCTCTAATCCACAAAAAATAGCATAAGAAGCACTATCAGGAGCTTTTCTAAAAAAAACTTCAAAATAAACAATCTGCTTATGCATATTTTGTTTAAAATAAGCATAAGCCATACTTAGTTCGTAAAAATCACATAATAATGAAGAATTCATATAAGGATTTTTACTTACAAATTAATCCATTTGACGACGCAAGAAAGCAGGAACATCAAGTTGAGAAATTACTTCCTCATCAAACCCACCGCTAGCTTTGCGCAAATTCATATAGCTATTTTTTTTACTTTCTTCTTGTTCTTTAGCACTTTCTATTTCAGCTTTATCTTCAAAACCTGTAGCAATGATAGTTACTTCAACACGATCGCCCATGCTTTCATCAGTAGTTGCACCAAAGATTACTTTTGCATTTTCATCTGCTATATCGCTAATGCTTTGAGTAGCTTGTGAAATTTCTATCAATGAGCATTCAGGTCCAATTTTATAATGGATAATCACGCCCTTAACGCCTTTCATAGTCATACCATCTAATAATGGAGATTCTATAGCACTTGATAATGCGTCCATGATAGCATTTTCACCTTCTCCATGACCCACACCCATTAAAGCTAAACCTCTATGGCTCATAACAGTTCTAACATCTGCAAAGTCAACATTGATATCGCCATCTTCTAAAAGAATAGACACCATACCTCTAACAGCTCTAGCTAAGATATCATCAACTAGTTTAAATGCTTCTTTTATACCTGCTTTTTTTGGAAGTATACTAAGAAGTTTTTCATTTTGGATTACAATGATAGAATCACTTTCTTTTTTTAATTCAGCCAAGCCAGCTTCAGCTAATTTTTTTCTTTGTTTTCCTTCAAAAGCAAAAGGCATAGTTACAACCGAAACAGTTAATGCGCCTACTTCTTTAGCAGCTTGTGCTACAACAGGAGCTGCACCTGTACCAGTTCCACCACCAAGTCCTGCTGAAATGAATACTATATCACTTTGACTTAAAGCTGCTTTTACTTCTTCAAAGCTTTCTCTTGCACTTTCTGCTCCAATTTCTGGTTGCATACCAGCACCTAAACCTTTAGTTTTTTTCTCACCTAGTTGAATTCTAGTTTTTGCTAAAGATTTTGCTATAGCTTGTGCATCAGTATTTGCTGAGATAAGATCAAGATCATGTAAGCCCATATTTACCATATGATCTATCATATTACCGCCACCGCCACCGCAGCCTATGACTTTTATTTTTGCACCTTTTGCGTGTTGCATTTCTTCTACTAGATATTCGCTCATTGTATCTCCTATTAGAACTGGTTTATTAATTTATTCCAAAAATTATGCATAAAACTTGATTTTTTATCTTTTTTGGTTTCAACTTTTGTTAATTCTGTTTTTTCATCTTCAAAATCTCTCTGTTCTTGAAAAATTTCTTCAAAATTTTTATTTTCTTCTTCATGTTCTTCTATGGTGAGATTTTGTTTTATCTGTTTGTTGATAAATTCAGGCTCTCCTTTGTATCTTAGTTTTTCATTAGAATCTAATTCATAAGGAGTAAAATGTCCACCACCATATAAACAAAGACCTATAGCGCAGCTATTTTCTGCATCTTCAAAAATTTCTTTAAAGCCATCCATAGTATCTTTTTTTGCGGTCGCTATTCTAACAGCTTTATTATCAAAATAAGCTGAAGCAAGTTTGTCAAGTCCTGCAAATTTTGTCATTCCACCTGTTAATACTATGCCTGCTCCTGCTTGATTTGCACAAGCATTATCACTTAGCATTTTAGCTAAAATAATAATAGTTTCTTCAATTCTTGCATAAATAACATTAGATATAACTTCTACTGAAACTTCATTTTTTCTTTTTTCATCACCCATATATGGAATTTGTATAATTGAGTTTTCATTTTGTGCTAAAGATGCATAATTTAATTTTAGTTTTTCTGCTTCTTTTGGTGGGGTATGCAAAGCTATGGATAAATCATTAGTGATATTTACTGAACCAATTTGTAAGCATTCATTATATCGTATAGAATTACCCGCATGAATGACCATATCGCAAACTGCTCCACCCATATCGATTAAAATAGCACCTAATTCTTTTTCACTATCATCAAAGCATGCGATAGAAGAAGCATATCCTGAAAGAACGATATTATCTACTCTAAGATCAGCAAGCTCAACTGCTTTTTTTAGATTTTTAATATGCACTTCTTGCGAGATTACAATATGTGTAGAAACTTCAAGACGATTTCCACTCATTCCCAAAGGATCTTCTACATGCTCAAGATCATTTACTTTAAAATTATAAGGCAATACATGAATGATTTCATATCCACTAGGTATATTTGCGGTATGTTTTGCTGTGCTTACTGCTCTGTGAATTTCTTTAATACCTATTTCATGATTTGGTATATTAACTACACCTATACTGTCTACACTTTTTGCATAAGCACCTGAAATAGATACAATTACTTTATCATAATGCACACCTGACATCATTTGTGCATCGGCTACTGCCTCTTCTATAGATTTTGAAGCAAGCTCTATATTGGTAATTGCTCCTTTTTTTATACCATTTGATTTTGATTTTCCAAAACCAATGATTTTAAGTCCTTCTTCGCTTTTTTGTGCCAAAATAGCACAAGTTTGTATTGAGCCTAAATCAATTCCTAAAATATTCAATTTGTATTTCCTTTATAATAGCGTTGGATTGGATATAATTCTATAAGTTTTTTTAATAATTCTTCCTTAAGTAAAGCTTGTTTAGTTTGTTTGGCACTTTGTTCTATGATAAATTTATAAATTTCTTCTTTATCTTTGTTTTCTAGAGTTTGCTTTGTAATTTCATAAACTATTGCTTTATCATCAAATAAAACATAAGATTTAGCTTTATTTGAGTCAAATACATGCATTAAAAACTCACTAAATTCAGCATCATTTATCATTTCACCTACTTTTGCTCCTTTACTTGAGTCGCGACTATAAGTTCCTATATCTATGCCTTGGAAATTATTTAGGGCAAGCTTTGCTTTTTCTTCTAATAAAGTTTTAGTTTTTTCTCTGATGTAAAGTTTGCTCACTTCATTTTTGGCTTGCTCAAAAGTCATAGTCTGTATAGGATTTATTTTTATAAGTTTTGCAATCATATAGCCATTTTCAAATTTAAAAGGCTTAATAAAATCATTTTCTTTAGCTTTTTGTATGTTTTCTAAAGGGTAATAAATATCAGCATCGCTTATTGTGATGTTTTTGTCAAAACTAAGCTCGTTTTTTCTCAAAGCAACATAGCTTTCATTAGCTTTAAGTTTAAGCTTGGAAAGTTTTAAATCTTTTATAACTTTATCTTTGCTTTGTTCTAAGCTTAGAATTTTTCCTGCAAAATCTTTATAGTCATTTTTATTTTCTTCATAGTAAGCTTGAATTTCTTTATCAACAACTGTGATTGTATTAGGATCTAAAAAATAAGTTGCAAGCTCATAGCTTTTTTGTGTTTTATATAGGTTTTTGTTTTTTTCCCAAGTTTGTTTTAGTTCTTTTTCATCAATAGGAATATTTTTATTATCAAGTTTTATTATTTGAATTTTTAAATTATCTTGCATTAAAAAACTTGCACCAAACATATCAAGCTCATTTTGTTTGATTTGTAAATTTAAAATAGCATTGATTTTTTTAAGCAATAATTCATCATGGATAATTTTTTCATAAGCTTTTGGTGTATAGTTGTTTCTTGCAAGTAAATTATAATATAAATCTTTATCAAAAACACCTGAAGCATTATGAAAAATTTTTTGATGCGCTAAATCATAAGCAATTTCTTCTTCGCTTACATTTAAACCTAAAGTTTTAGCATAAGAAAGCAGAAGTTTTTCTTGTATAAGTTCATTGATAGCTTGAGTATCTAAGCCATCTTTTTGTGCTTGTTCTTGTGTATAATTGCCATTGTTTAATTGTGAGTAGTAGTTAAATAATTGAGAATATTTTAGATTGAATTCATCATAGCTTATTTTTTCATCGCCTACTTTTGCAACAGAATTTGATCTATCGGTGTTAAAATCATAACTTCCCCAGCCAACAAAACCTGCTCCAACAAAAGCAATAACACTAA
The DNA here is from genome assembly GCF_025772965.1 of Campylobacter sp. CNRCH_2013_0898h. Classification (NCBI taxonomy): domain Bacteria; kingdom Pseudomonadati; phylum Campylobacterota; class Epsilonproteobacteria; order Campylobacterales; family Campylobacteraceae; genus Campylobacter; species Campylobacter sp. CNRCH_2013_0898h. The sequence goes on from NZ_JAKMTD010000002.1 coordinate 135,303, forward strand.
TCCAAATAGTAATAACTAAATATTTTTTATGATGCTGCATCCAAGTGAGCATTTTTACCCCAATCCATAATTAATTAAATTAAACCATAAATTATAGGTAATTTGTGATTAATAAAAAATTAATTTTATGATTTTATGATAAATTTGTCTCTGCTAAATGGATAATTTTACAAGAATTCTCGATTAAATCTATTATTTTTCCAAGTTCATAGCTTGTTCTTCCATAAGCAAATATTCCATATCCTTTCACAACGACAAAATTTTGTTTTTGTTCTAACATATAACGATAAATTTCAGTTTGTGATCTATCATCCCAATCCTCATAACTTTTAGGATTGTAAACTCGAATTTCTTCTAAAAAAATTTCTCCAAAATAATCTTGAGGTGTTATGAAATCATGATTTAAACTCATGGATAAGGTATAAGCTGGATAAGCAAAACATACGAATTTAGCTTCAGGTATATTTTCATATATGCTTTTATGTATTTCACTATCGCTGCTTGCTTCATCCCAGCTATAATCTTTTGCAAATTTTAAGATACTTAAATTTTTTTCATCTAATTGATTCAAAAAAGCATTGCTTTTGTTGATAATAAATGAGCCTTGGGAAAGTTTTGCTGAAACAGAACCATGGCAAATTCCAAAAAAATTTTTTTTAAACATTGATGAGGATAGAATTTGAATTTGGGAAATAATATTTTCTTTATTCATTAAAAACCTTGTTTTAAACTTAGCTAAGGTATTATACTAAAAAATATTAAAAGGTATATTTTGCAAAGTCCACATATTCCTGTTTTATTACAAGAAGTTTTAAATACTTTTGATGATTTTGATAGCGGAGATTTTTTAGATTGTACTTTGGGTTATGGAGGGCATTCTAAAGCATTATTGCAAGCTCATGAAAAATTAAGATTAATTGCTTGCGATAAAGATTTAGAGGCTTTAAGTTTTTCCAAAGAGTTTTTAAAAAATTTTCAAGATAGAATAAGTTTTAATCATATAGGTTTTAAAGATATTTTAACTCAAATTTCAACGCAAAACATAAGAGGAATTTTAGCTGATATTGGTGTATCTTCTTTGCAGCTTGATAAAAATGATAGGGGTTTTTCACTAAATTCTGATTTTTTAGATATGAGAATGGATCAAAATAATCCTTTAAGTGCTAAAGAAGTAGTAAATTCTTACAACAAGGAAGCTTTAGAACGAATTTTTAAAGACTATGGAGATCTAGCGCCGGTTGCTTCAATGCTTGCTCAAAAAATTATCAATGCAAGAAGTCAAAAAGTGATTACAAGTGCAAAAGAATTAAGTCAAATTATAGGAAATGCTAAGTTAAAAGGACGCAATGTATCTTTAGCTTTACTCGTATTTCAAGCTTTGCGTATAGAAGTAAATAATGAACTTGGTGAGTTAAAATCCTTACTTGAAAATATAGAAAAAGCAAAATTAAAAGATTGTAAATTAGCTATTATTAGCTTTCATTCTTTAGAGGATAGAATAGTAAAAAATACTTTTAAAAGATGGGAAAAAGACTGCATTTGTGATGAAAGAGCTATAAAATGCGAATGCGGTAAAGGACATAGTCTTGGTAAAATTTTAAGTAAAAAAGCTATAAGTGCCTCCAAAGAAGAAATAAGCTATAATAGTAGATCAAGTTGTGCAAAAATGAGAATTTTTTATTTTAGGTAAATAATGATTGAAGATGATTTTTTAAAAGAAAAACAAAATATACGCGAAAAAATGTTGAAATATTCTAGGGCTATTAAAGAAGGTAGACCTTATGAAGAGTATGAGCACAATTTCAATGAAAGCGATCGCATATTAAAAAATAGAATACAGCGTAAAAAAAGACCTAAATTTACAGACTTTGATGAAGAATATAAAGAAAAACCTAAAAAACAATCCGCTATTTATTTAAAAGAAGATTTGATAAATGTTAAATTAGAAGAAAAAAAGCCTTTTAAATTACAACTCAATTTTTTTAAAAAGCAAAAAGAAAAATTTGATAAAAAAAATGATAAAAATCTTAAGCCATCTAAAAATGTTAAAACTTTGCAGGAAGTAAAAAAAGTAGAGAAAATACAACAAGAAAAAAAAGATTCTATTCAAATATCTAAAATTCTTACTCAAAGTAATGTCTTTGTTACTTCAAAATTTCAAGATTTAAAAGAAAAAAGAAAAGAAAAAGTCAAACTCAAACAAGAATTAAAAGAGCAAAAAAAAATCGAACAAGAAAAAATAAAAAAAGCTCAAGAAGAATTAAAAGAAAAAGAAAAATTAGCTAAGCAAGAGCAAAAAATTTTAGAAGAAAAAGTAAGGCTTGAAGAAAACCAAGAATATAATCAAGAAGATAAATACGAACTTTTAGATAGCATAGTAAGTGAGGAAAATAAAAATTTAACCCCTAAAAATTTATTATACGCAGGTTTGATGATAGCATTTGCTTTATTGATATTTTTCCCACAAATTTATATTAGAAATCAAATTTATTATGTAAGTAGAGAAATAGCAGATTTAAGATCGCAAGAATTAGTTTTAGATGAAGAAAACAAAGAACTTCAAAGACAGCTTGAAGCATTGTATTTTCAAAATCAAGTTTTAGACTTTTTAGATTAATCTTGTGTTTGAATGATTTTCTCCAAAACATATTGTTCAAGTTGATTTTTTGGAATTTCTTCTTTAATAGCTTGATTATAAATATTTTCTGCTATTTTTGAATATTTTTCATAAGCAAAATATGGAAAATGTAAAGTCCAGGCTTTTTTCAATAATCTTTTGCTTATTACTTTTCTAGTATAAATTTTAAAAATATCATAGCCAACAAAAACACAAGCGGTAACAAAAATAGCACTTAAGATACTAATATGAAAATCAATAATTGTTAAAAAATAATGGCTGATGATAAGCATAGGAACTAAAATGGCTATACAAAAAAGGGTATATATAAGATAAGAATTAAATACCTTAAATTTAAAATTTAATTTCGCAGGATCTATCATCATACCTTCATTTAACAAGGCATTTGCTTCTAATAAATCTTTTAAATTAACAGGTTGATTTGAAACTTTAAAAATAAAGTTTAAAATAAATTCTTGTATTTTCATTGTTTTACCTAGTAAGTATGTGATTTTTGTGATTTTAGCATTTTTGTTTTTAAATAAGATAAATTTTAAGTCTTGTAAATGAAATCTTGTGTTAAAATTTACATTATTTTTGCATATTAAAGAAAGAAAAAGATGGCAGATTCTAGATTTATGATGAATGTAAAAGGCATAGCTAAAAGTTTTATACCTAGAAAAATTTATCAAAATCAATTACAAAATATTTTCAAAGAGCTTTTAAAATCAAAAAATATAGATAATATTATTACTCGCTTAAATTATTACAATTTGCAAAATGATTTTTTTGATATAAAAAATTTTCAAAATTATGAAAAAATAGGAAAATTTCCCTTTAAAAAAACTTCCTATGCTTATGATGCTTATGCAATTAGTAAATATTTTAATGATGATTTTTTATGGATTGAAGGTTTTGGAGATATTAGTTATAATCTTAAATATCCAAGCATAGCTAAATCAAGACCAGTTGAAAATGGCTTTAATAATATCATTTTAAAATTAGACAAAAACAGACATTTTGATTTTATACAAGATAAAAACCAATTTGAAGATAAAAAAGATTTGCTTTTTTTTAGAGGTGCAATTTATCAACCTCATCGTATTAAATTTTTTGAAAAGTATTTTGATAATCCTCGTTGTGATATTGCTCATGTTGGCGGTAGAAAAATTCAAGCCGAAAAATGGATTAAAAATTTAAATTTTAAAATTAGCAGAGCCTATCAAACCCAGTTTAAATTTTTACTTTCATTGGAAGGTAATGATGTAGCAAGCAACTTAAAGTGGGCGATGAAAACAAATTCTTTAGTTTTAGCCCCAAAAATGCGTTATGAAACTTGGTTTATGGAAGGAAAGTTAGTTCCAAATGAGCATTTTGCTTTGATTGATGATGATTATGAAAATGTAGAAGCTTTGCTTGATTATTATTTAGCTAATCCACATAGAGCAAAAGAAATCATACAAAATGCTCATGCTTATATAGAGCAATTTTTAGATGAAAAGATAGAATTTTATATAGGAATTTTAGTTTTAGCTAAGTATTTTTATTATTCTAATCAGCTTGATTTACCAAAAGATATTATTGATTTATTTGATTAAAAGGAGAGTTTATGCAAGAGATGGAAATAGTATTTTTAAATGATGAATTTATAAAAGCTAGCGAAGCTAAAGTGAGTATTTTTGATAGAGGTTTTATCTTTGGAGATGGAATTTATGAAGTAGTTCCTGTGGTAAATGCAAAAATAGCTGATAAGGAAGAATTTTGGGAGCGTTTTGAGCGTAGTTTAGCCCAAATTGATCTACAAATTCCTTATACAAAAGAAGAATTTGAAAATATTTTAAAACAATTAATCATTAAAAATTCTCTCAAAGAAGGCGGGCTTTATATGCAAATTACTAGAGGGGTTGCTAGTAGAAATTTTGCTCTTTTAAAGGGGTTAAAACCTACTATTATGGCCTTTGCTTTTGAATGCAAGGTGATTGAGCATGAGTTTGCTAAAAATGGAGTAAGTGTTATTTCAACAGCTGATTTAAGGTGGAAAAGAAGGGATATAAAATCAATTTCTTTATTAGCTCAATGTCTTGCAAAAGAAGAAGCTGTTAAAGCTAAGGTTTTTGAAGCTTTTATGGTAGAAAATGCTTTAGTTACGGAAGCTTCTAGTAGTTCAGCTTTTATTATAAAAGATAAAACTTTAATCACTAAGCCATTTTCTAATGAAATCTTACCAGGAATTCGCCGTAAAAATATCTTAAAATTTGCAAAAGAACTTGATCTTAAAGTAGATCAAAGAGCTTTTAGTATGAAAGAAGTGTATGAGGCTGATGAGGCGTTTATTTCTGCGGCTACTTTTTTGATTTTAGGTGTTATAAAAGCAGATAGTAAGGTAATTAATGATGGTAAGGTGGGTTTTTATACCCAAAAACTAAGAGAAAAATATGTAGAAAAAATTCAAAAAGAGGTTTTTTAATCAAAACCCGCATTAGTAAATTCTTTAGGATTATCTAGAGCGTAGTGAAACTTTTCCCAGTCTATTTGTTTATCCCAAATAGCTACGATTAAAGCTGCTACGCTATTACCACATAAATTTCCCACAGCACGAATTTCAGACATAAATTTATCCACGCCCAAAAGTATAGAAATGGCAGCCACAGGTAAAACCTCGCCCAAACTTGCTCCTAAGCCATTGTTAGCTTCTGCAATGTGCATATTAGATAAAGCCGCAAGTGTACTTCCTAGTATAATAAAACCTGATCCAGTCACACCAACAGCACCTTTTGAGGCTATCATAAGCACTATTAAAATGCTAATTTCATGAGTTAGAGAAAGTTCTACATTAAAAGCTTGAGCAAGGAAAATTAAACTCATAGCTAAATAAATATTAGTACAATCAAGATTAAAACTATATCCAGTTGGTAATACCAAGCCCACAGTGGCTTTTGAAATTCCTGCTTTTTCAAGTTTTCTCATAAGCGGAGCTAATGCTGATTCGCTAGAACTCGTGGCAAAAACTATTAAAACTTCTCTTGAGATAAAACGCATAAATTTAAAAATATTGACTTTAGCAATAAAACAAATAAGCCCTAAAACTCCAAAGATAAAAAGCAAAGAAGCAAGCAACATAACAATAAGCAAATAACCCAAATTTAATAAAGAATCAAGTCCATATTTTGCCACTAAAAAAGCCATCGCAGAAAAAGCGGCGATGGGAGAAAAATACATAATGATTTCTAAGATTTTAAAAACAAAACTTTGCATAATTTCTAAGGTTTTTTGTATAGCTTTTCTCTCATCAATTCTCATAAGTGAAATAATAAAAGCACAAGCTAGGGCTATAACTAAGATTTGCAAAGTTTTTCCCTCGCTAAAAGCAGCTATGATATCAGTAGGTATAGCATCTTTTAAAATATGCAAAATTTCATTTTGCGCACTTATTTCTATATTTTTATTAACAAATTGAGTCACACTTTCTTGATCTAGAGTGCTTGGATCAAGGTTCATTCCTTTACCAGGTCCCATAATGTTTGCCATAAAAATGCCAATAGCTAAAGCAAAAGTGCTTACTATTTCAAAATAAAGCAAAGCTTTAGCTCCTATGCTTCCAACTTGTTTTAAGCTTTCAAGACTAATAACACCTAAAACAATAGTTAAAAATATAATAGGACCTATGAGAATTTTTAAAGCTTGTATAAAATAATCTACACCGATTTTACTAGCTAATGCAAATTCCTTATCTAATAAGCCAAGGCAAATGCCAGCTATAATTCCTATAATCACCCAAAAACCTAAATTTTTTAACATTTTTTTGAGCTTGCTTGGTTTTTCATGAGTAATAACTAGCATAAAAAACTCCTTGTAATTTTAAAAAACGATACATATTAGCAAAGAAAAACTTATTTTTATTGTTAAAATAAATAAAAAATAAATATAAAAGCTAAAAATAATAATTTTTTATCTTATTTTGTAGATAAAAGTAGCATTTTGTAGTATTTTTGTATGATTTATTATGAAATAAATAATGATAATGTTTATCTAAATTTAAGAAAGCTAGTACTATACTTGTGACTATGATTTTAAAAATGAATATCATTTCGGAGTAAAATAGTGTTTAAAAAAATAAGTTTATTAATGATTTTTTTATTTTGTTCTTTAACACTTGCTAGGGATATTGATTATCAAAAAGAAAGTCAAAATATTAAGCAAATTTTGAATGAAAGCATGGTGTTATATAAAGATAATAAAAATTTAGAAGCTAAGAAAAAAGCTGAAGATGCATATTTTCAGCATTTTGAAACCATGGAAGGCTCTATTGGTCGTAATGTCGGTAGAAAAGTCATTGTGATGGAGCGTAAATTTATTAATTTAAGAAAAATGTATAAAGATAAAGAAGATATTTCTAAGATAGAAGCTTTAATTAGTAGCTTGTATTTTGATTTAGATGAAGTCGTTCCTATATTAGAAAAAGGATTTCAATTAAAAGCTGAAGCTAGTGATATAAATTATGATAAAAAAGCAGCTGAAAGCTCATCTTTAAAAGCAGAAAAAGAGCGTCAAGTGCAAGCTGAAGCTATGTTTGCATCTTTACTTGGAGAGGATGTTAAAGGACAAACATCATCAAATTTGACTCAAAATTCAACTACTCAAGAGCAAAATATCCAAAAAGATGAAACATTATTAGCCTTACAAGAAGCTTCAGCTATGGATGCAAGATTGCAATTTTTAATGGATTCAATGATTTCAAAACTTGATCAAGCAGCATTGGCTTTTGTAAATAAAGATTACCAAAAAGCTAAAGATTTAATCCAATCAGCATTATTCGAAGATTATAGAAATTCAAAGGTAGAAGTTTTAGTAGCAAGATACACAAAAGCGGGTATGGATAAAAAAATACAAACAAAACTTAGAACTATAATAAGAAAAATCAACAATAACACTTTGGATGAAAAAGCTATAAGAGATGAAATTTCAGACATATCAGATTTATTATATGAAGCATTCCTAGCTTTACCTAAAGAAGAATTAGCTTTACTTCAGGTTAAAGGCTTTGATGAAAGTGTTATGAGTACTAAAAACTATACTAAAGTATATGATGATATAAAAATTGCACTTAATAATATTTTACAAAATTATGATGGTTTTAATTTAAATAGCATAGATGCTTTACAAAATGTTTATTTGGATATTTTTGAAGCAAGTGGTATGGAAAGTAAAATTGGTGCTATTGATAGTGCTTTAAAATTAAAAATAGAAAGTTATTTTTCAAAAGGTGTTGCACTTATTAAAGCAAGTGCTTCTAAAGAAGAATTAAAACAGAATTTTGATGAGCTTGGTGCATTAATTGAAAATTCTTTGGATAAAATTCAAGAATCTTCACCTATGTCTTTATTTATATGGGCTTTGGGTATTATCTTAAGAGAAGGTTTAGAGGCTTTAATCATTGTTGTAGCCATAGTTTCATATTTAGTTCAAAGTGGCAATAAAAAGCGTTTAAGTATAGTATATTCAGCACTTTGGAGTGGAGTATTTTTAAGTTTTGTAACTGCATTTTTTATTTCATGGATTTTTAAAGAACAAGCAGGGCAAAGTAGAGAATTTTTAGAGGGCATTACTATGCTTGTGGCTGTTGCATTACTATTTTATGTCGGTTTTTGGCTTTTATCAAATGCGCAAAATAAAAAATGGGCAAATTATGTAAAAACTCAAGCAGTTGAAGCTATCTCAAATAATTCAGCAAAAACTTTATGGTTTAGTGTGTTTTTAGCTGTATACAGAGAAGGTGCTGAAACTATTCTTTTTTATCAAGCTTTATTATTTGATGCAAAAACAAGCACAGATTATAGTTTTATATTTATAGGATTAGCTAGTGGATTAATTATACTTATAATACTTTATTATTTATTAAAAGCTGGTGCTTTAAAAATACCAGTAAAACAATTTTTCTATATAACTTCATACATTATTTTTTATATGGTCTTTGTCTTTACAGGCAAAGGCATTGGTGAGCTCATAGAAGCCAAGGTTATTACACCAAGCTTACTTCCTTTTGATTTTGAAGGAATTTTATGGCTTGGAATTTATCCTTACTATGAGAGCATCATACCTCAGTTTATGGTTTTAATCTTACTCATTATGGGTATTTTTATAACAAAGCAAATTTCAAATAAAAGGGAAAAAATATGAAAAAAACTTTATTAAGTTTAGGTGCAGCAGCTAGTATTTTAGCTAGTTCAGTTTTTGCAGCAGAGGTGCCAATTGGCGATCCTTATGAATTAAATGGTATGGAAATAGCAGCAGTTTATTTACAGCCAATCGAAATGGAGCCAAGAGGGATTGATCTTGCAGCAAGTTTAGCAGATATTCACCTTGAAGCAGATATTCATGCATTAAAGGGTAATAAAAACGGCTTTCCAGAAGGTTTTTGGATTCCTTATTTAACTATAGCTTATAAGCTAACTAATCTTGACAATGGTAAAGTAAAAACAGGAACTCTTATGCCTATGGTAGCAGATGATGGCCCTCACTATGGTGCAAATTTAAAAATGGATACAGGTATTGGAAATTACGAGTTAGTATTTTTAATAGAAAGCCCAGAAAAACAAGGTTTTGGACGCCATGTTGATAAAGAAACGGGTGTTGGTAAATGGTTTGAGCCATTTTCAGTTAAATACAACTTTAAATACACAGGAAAACCTAAGTGATTTTTTCCCTAGCTTTTTGCTAGGGTTTATTTATAAAATTATTGATTTTATAAATAAATTCTATCAAAGAAGAGCCTATGTCGATTTATTTTGTACATTTTTTTGGAGTATTTTTTTCTTACACACTTTTAAGTGCTTTATTTTTTTATAATCTAAAAAATTCTTTAGTGTTTAAACTTGCTTTTGTGGGTTTTGTTTTTTCTTATTTTGCTTTTTTTATTAGCGCTAAAACACTAAGTTATGATTTGTTGTATTTTTCTAATGATGTTTTATTTGTTTTATTGCTTTTAAGTGTTATCATTTTTTCTTTTATAAAAAATAATTTTTTAAAAGAAAAAATTCAAGTAATATTGCTTTTTTTATTATCTTTTGCTTTTGGTATAAAATATTTACATATTTCTATCGACTTTCCTATATTAAGCACTAATTTTTTAGATTCTTTAGCGATTAGTTCTTTTGGGCTTATTTTGCTTGCTTTTGTTATGTGTTTTGGGGTTTATCTTTTTACAAGATGGCTAAGGGAATTTAAATTTAAATTTTTAAATTTATTTTTACTCATTATCGTGATTTTTTATCTAAATGAAGCTTTAGCACAAATTTTATTGCACCTTATGAGAGAAGGTGTGATAGAAACAGAAAGTTTATATTTAAGCTATGTGGCAAAAAGTGTATATTATGCTAAATTTTATACATATATATGGTTTTTATTGCTAGGAATTTGTATAGTTTTAGCTCTAAAGCAAAGAGTGAGTGAAAACAGCAAGAAAAAAGATTTTGATATAGAATTTAGAAAAAATCAAGCAAAAAATTCAACTATAACTAATTTTAGTGCAAGTATTTTTAGTGCTATGATTTTAAGTCTTTGTATTTTTCTCTTTTATGACTTGCATGCTTCAAGACCAATCACCATAGACGAGCCAACCTATGTAGAGCCAAATGAAAATAATGAATTTGTTTTTGATGTGGCAATATTAAGAGATAATAACTTACATCGCTTTGCTTATATTAGCGATGAGGGTAAAGTGGTAAGATTTTTCTTGATTAACAAAAGAGAAGATAAAGACTCTCCAGTAGCAGTTTTTGATGCTTGTAGTATATGTGGAGATATGGGGTATGTTAAAAAAGGTGGAGAGTTAATTTGTATTTCATGTAATGTTAGAATTTTCTTACCAAGTGTAGGTAAGGCAGGTGGGTGCAATCCTATCCCTATGAAATATAAATTTGAAAATGGTAAGGTTATCATACCTTTTTCAGAAATTTTAGATGGAGTAAATTTTTTCACTCAAGTAGTAGAAAAGAAAGTTTATGATCCTATTGATCATACCGAGCTTATTAACTTAAAAGCACCAAGATCTTATGTTTATAAAGGAAGAACATATTTTTTTGCTAATGAAAAAAATTATGAAGAGTTTAAAAACGATCCTTTAAAATACATCGATATGAATAAATCTTCAAAATATAGAATTCATAATTTATTAGGAAATGACTATGCAAGTTAAGATTGTAAAAAACTCTATTTTTCAAAATAAAATCCAAAAATCTCTAGCCTTACTAACGATTTTTTTAGCTACTTTACTTATGGCTACTATGTTAAATCTTACTTTGGGTATAGGTAATGAAATTACAAAAGAATTAAGAAGTTATGGATCAAACATTTTAGTTTTACCTAAAGGTGCAAGTTTGAGTGTAGAAGTGGGTAATAAAATTTATGAGCCTTTGAAAAATCAAAATTTTTTAGAAGAAAACAAGCTCCATACTATAAAAGAAATTTTTTGGAGAAATAATATCAATGCCTTTGCGCCATTTTTAGATACTCAGGTAAAAATTCAAACTCCAAATGCAAATTATGAAAATATCTCTTTAGTGGGAACTTATTTTGATAAGGCTATAAAGATTCAAGATGATGATGATTTTTATGCAGGTATTAAAGAATTATACAAATATAGTCAAATCAAAGGAAATTACCCAAAAGATGATAGTTTAGATGAAATAATGCTAGGAATAGATTTAGCACAAAAATATGATTTAAAAATAGATGATGAAATCACCCTTGTGCAAAATGATCAAATTTTTAAAGTAAAAATTGTTGGTATTATGGATTTAACTCAAGCTTTTTCAAATAAAATCATCACTTCTTTGCTTTTGGCACAAAAGCTTTCTAAAAAAGAAGGTTTATTCTCAAAAGCAGAAGTTTCAGCTTTGACTATACCTGAAAATGATTTAGCACAAAAAGCAAGACGCGATGTAGATAGTCTTGATCAGCTTGAGTATGATCAGTGGTATTGCACTGCTTATGTAAGTTCTATTGCCTATCAAATTGCAGAAGATTTTAAAGGTGCAAGCACAAAAGTAGTGAGTGCGATTTCAGATGCAGAAAGTTTGATAGTATCTAAAATTCAATCTTTAATGGCAGTAGTTAGCATTATATGCTTAATCGTAGCTTCCATAGCCATATCATCTTTAATGAGTGCGGATATTTTTAGAAGAAAAAGTGAAATAGGGCTTTTAAAAGCTTTAGGTGCTAGCACTTTGCAAATTTATATGATTTTTGCGTTAGAAGGGGTTGTGGTAGCTTTAGTTGGGGCTGTTTTGGGCTTTGCTTTTGGTATAGGTATGTCAGAGATTATCGCCTTGAGTATATTTGAACATACCATTGAAATTTCTTGGATTATCCTACCAATTTGTTTATTTTTTGCAGTGCTTATAGTATTTTTAGGATGTTTGTTTTCTATCAAAGGAATTTCTAAACTTTCTACTTCAGAGGTTTTATATGGGAAATAATTTTTTTATGCAAGAGGTTTTTAAATCTCTTATTTTTTCTTATAAAAGAGTTTGTATTATTTTTATAGCTGTGTTTATGGGTGCTATGGTCAGCGCCTCATTTTTTAATATTTATTTTGATATTGACACAAAATTGTCCAAAGAATTAAAAGCTTATGGAGCTAATTTTATCATCACGCCAAAAGATGATGAGTTTTTAAGCATGGATGAATTTAATCAAGCCAAAGAAAACTTGAAAGCAAAAGCTTTAACCCCATTTTTATATGGTTTTTATAATCTTGAAAGTTCAAGTGCGGTAGTTGTTGGGGTTGATTTTGCAAATTTAAAGCTTACCAAGCCTTTTATGGAGGTTTTAAAAGGAAGCTTTTCTTTGAGTGATTTTAGTGAAGATAGTGCCTTTGTGGGGGCTGATTTAGCTAAACAATTAGAGCTTAAAATAGGACAAGAATTGCAAATTTATAACCCAAGTATATCTAAAATAGTCAAAGTAAAAATCAAAGCTATTTTAAGAAGCAATGATGAGCAAGATGGGGTTTTAATCATCTCTTTAAAAAAAGCTCAAGAATTAGCAGCTAAAGAAGTGATAAATTATGCTCAAGCTATTTTACTAGGTGATTATGAAAGCTTAGATCAAAAAGCAAAAGAACTTAGCAAGGCTAATGTAGAAGCCAAAGTCATAGCTTCAGTATCCATTAGTGAAGGTGTGATTTTAGAAAAGATCAAGGCTTTGATGGCTTTGATTAGTTTAACTATTTTGCTCATTAGTTCTTTGAGTGTAAATACCACTCTTAGTGCAGTGATTTTTTCAAGAAAAAAAGAAATAGCCTTGCACCTTGCACTAGGAGCTAAGCATAAAGAAGTTATTAAACTTTTTGGAGCTGAAGTGTTTATTTTAAGCTTGAGTGCGAGTTTGTTCGGCGCTTTTTGTGGATATTTTTTGGCAAATATTTTTGGGTATTTGATTTTTAATGCAAGTATAGATTTTAGATTGCTTTCAGTGTTTTTTGCGGTACTTGTTTCTTTGGTATTTGCATTTTTTGCAAGTATCTTACCGCTAAAAAAAGCCTTAAAAATCAATGTTTGTGAAAATTTAAAGGGTGAGTGATGAAAAATATTATAAAAATTTCAAATTTAAATCGTAATTTTAATGAAGTTAAAGCTTTGCAAAATATCAACCTAGAAGTAAAGCAAGGCGAATGGCTAGCCATTATGGGCCCATCAGGTTCAGGTAAATCAACACTTTTAAATATACTTTCTTTAATGGATACTCAAAGTAGTGGGGAGTATTTTTTAGATGATAAAGAAGTTGGAAATTTAAGTGAAGAAGAAAAAAGCGTAATTAGAAGAGAAAAAATAGGTTTGATTTTTCAACAATTTCATTTAATACCTTATTTAAATGCTTTAGAAAATGTCATGCTAGCTCAGTTTTATCACTCAAGTATAGAACAAAAAGACGCTATAATGGCACTAGAAAAAGTAGGGCTTTCACACAGACTTACGCATTTACCTAGCCAATTAAGTGGCGGGGAGCAACAAAGGCTATGTATAGCAAGAGCTTTAGTGAATGATCCTGAAATTTTATTAGCAGATGAGCCAACTGGAAATTTAGATGAGGCAAATGAAAAAAATATTCTAGAGCTTTTTTGTAAATTAAAACAAGATGGTAAAACCATAGTTTTAATCACTCACAATCCAGACTTAGCTACTTTTGCTGATAGAACTATCATTTTAAGCCATGGAGTGATGAAAAGTGAAAATTAAAAGTATAATTTTAGCTTGTTTATGTTTAGTTTTTTTAAGTGCATGTTTTGAAAACAACAATAAAAATGGCGGCAAAGTAGGCTTAAAAGCACCAGAAATCGCAGCTAAAAATTTAGAAGGTGAGAAAATCAAACTAGCTGATTTTGATAATCTTATTGTTTTAACCTTTGTAGAGCAAGGTTGTGCATCTTGTTTAAAAGACTTACCACTCTTGGAAAAACTAGCTAACGAATATCCTAAAAAAATCACTATTTTAGCGCTTGATTCTGTGGATAAGGGGAAAGATTTTGAAGAATTTGCTACAAAATATGATTATAAAAATATTATATTTTTGCAAGATGATTTAGATATATCATGGCAAAGATTTAACATTTTTGCAGTACCAACAACTTTTGTCATTAAAGATGGAGTTGTGCAAGATAAAATCATAGGAGAAAAACCATGGTCACAACTAAAAGCTTCTATTGCTTCTTGGCTTTAATAAGTGTTTTTTTCTTTAGTGCATGCTCAAATAATGAATTTCAAACCTTAAATTCAAGTCAAAACTATACTTTTAAATACGATGGTTTTGAAAAAACCTTAAAAACACAAAATGCAAATCAAGCTTATGCTTTATTTTTTTTCACGCAAGATTGCGGTGCGTGTAATGCACAAATTCCGATGCTAAATGAACTTTATAGAGAAAGAAATTTTCCTATTTTAGCGGTGTTAAATGGAGCTAAATCAAAAGAAGAAGCTCAAAAAATTCTTTTGGAAAAAAAGTTAGATTTACCACTTATGTATGAAGCTAAAGCAAGCTCATTTTTGTCTAAGGCTGTGGGTGGAATTTATGGTGTGCCTGTGATAGTTTTTTATGATGAAAAAGGCAAAATAAATGAAAAATTCATCGGACTTACTCCAAAAAGTGTTTTAGAAAATAAAATTAAAGTTTTACAATAACTACTGCTAACTTTTTTAAGTTTATTTTTAATTAAAAAATAAAATTTGCAATTATTTTTTTTAAGTGATTTTTTATGTACTCAAAATGCAAATATATTGTTAATGTTATTGATAGGCTGTATGTTGATTGTTTGGTATGTTACAAAAATACCCAATTAAAATAATTAACCTAAAAGCCTATAAACAAGCATTTTGATAATTTTTTTCAAAATGAGATATTTTATATCTTATTCTTAATTTAAGCTTAAATTTATATGCATAGCAGTAGTATAACTTTTTTATGAAAATATAAAATTTCTAGGAGGTATTTTAAATACCATGAAAAGATTATTTTTTAATTTAAACCTTAGGGGGGGGGGATATTGTTCAGTCATATTTTGAGAAAATATTGCATGATATTAAAATTTTTCTTACTCACTATATTTTCCTTAAACTCTTTAGAAGCTGCCACCCAGGCAAATTATGATAAAACTTCTAATGCTTATATTATTAAACAGCACAAATTTAATAATAATGATGTTTATGATTATAATCTTGACACATATAAACTCTTAAGTGGTAAAAACTTCTATGGTCAAATGGCTAGCAATAAAAACCTTTCAAATATTACTTTAATTTATGATAATCCTAAAGATAAGGCTCATTTGAATTTAAATAAATTAGCCTTTAGACAGCATATACTTACTCCAAGTATTAAAGAAGATATTTTTGTAGTTAATGGTTTTCATAGTTTTAGTTCGGTTAATACCGCTTTAAATCAATTAAGCTATATACCTTTTTTAGTTTCAGCCTATACCTTTAATGCAAAAGCAAATAATAATACCTTAGTATTAAAAGCAGGGGAATTATCTTCAGTATATTATTTAAAACCTACCGATAAAGAGGTAATTAATCCTAAAGCTAGTGGCTTAGATAATAAATATAATTTTTTAATCACTCCAGCCATAGCAAGAAAAGGTGAAGCAAGTAATAATACTTTAAATTTCTTAAAAGATGCCTATGTGGATATGGGTGTTGAAAACACCTATACCTTACCTTTAAATGGTGCTCCTTATATCTTAGGTGCTTTTGGGGTTGATGCTAATACTAATAACAATACTGTTATTTTAAATAGCGGCTCTAAGATAGACTTTCATACTACCCCTTATAAACAAAGCACTTTAGGGGATAATATTTTTGATGAGAGAATGACTCATGTAGTGGGAGCTTATACTTATAATGGCAATGCTAAAAATAATAAGGTTATTATAGATGGAGCTTCTTTATTAGTCCATGGTCCAAGTGGAGCTTATTCAACATCAGCTGCTACTCACTTAGGAGGAGCTTTTGTAGATGTAAATAACAATCAAAGCTATGAAGTAAGCAATAATAGTGTAATTATTAATGATTTAAAACTAGATTTAAGAGTGGATACTAAAAATACTCCATTAGCATACAATGCTATTTTAGTAGGAGCAGTTTATGGGGGTAGGATTATAGAAGGTAATGCATATAGAAATGTTATTATTATTAAGGATTTACAAACCTTATTAGCATTAAATACCAATATAGAAGTAAAAGCACTCTTAGACTTTTATGCAGGTATAACTAATAATGGTATGGCTAATGATAATGTTATTTATATGAATTTGAAAAAGCCATTTGAAATCAATTTTAATTTTACCGGTAAAGATGAAATCAATCTTTATGGCGGAGTAGCTACTAAAGGAGCTAGTAGAAATAGTATAAATATAGAAGGAAGTATTACTCAAGGAGTAACAGATAAAAAAAGATATGATAAGATTAATATTATTGCTGCACAAACTCTAAGTTCTAAAGCAAATAATAATAGTATTAATATCAGTAATTCTAATTCTGATATTCCTATGTTTTTATATGCAGTTATGTCTGAAGATGGTAAATATTATGCAAGTAGTGCTAATGCTAATAGTATAGTTTTAGATAATGTAAAATCAGGTAGAAACCTAACTGCTATTATAGAAGCTGATAATTTAGAAAAAAACACTATAAAATATAATATGGTGCAATCTTTATCCAATGCTTCTAATATAGATAAAGGTTCTAAAATCATTTTAAGAGCTAATGAAAATGCTAATGATAATACTTTAAATATTAAAGATTATTCAAGTGCAGCTAGTTCTAATGTATATATTATTAATGCAAAAAATGAAAGTGCTAATAATACTTTTATCTTTGATAATTTAGCCCTAGGTACAGCTTCTGATAAAAGAGAAGGGGAAATAATAATTAGTGCAGGTATAGCTAAGAATACTCATGATAATTATACTCATATAAATAATTTAAATATAGATGAGTATAAAAACAACAAAGCTATATTTATAAGCGCTTCTGGAGTATATAGTGAAAATGATAAAAGCTATAATAATACTTTATACTTAAGTGGTAATACTAATATTTTTAACAATACCAATATAGAAGTATTAGCAGGAAGCTTTTTACAAACTAAAAAAGATAATAACTTTGTATCAAAAGCTCTAATGCATAAAAGTGGTACTAATAATCATTTAATATTAAATACAAATATAAAAGCAAATACTATTAATAACTTTGATCATTATAGCTTTATCTTAAAAGATGATACTAAAGCTTATTTAAGTGCTAAAGAAGTGATTAATCTTTCTAAAGATAGTTCTATTAATGTATATACAAACAATAATGTAAAAAATAAAAGCTTTATTTTAATGCAAAGTGAAAAAGGCTTTGTAGATGCAAATAATAAACACTTAAATCAAAAAGACTTACAAAGCTTATTAGAAACTATTACTAAAAACAATCAAAGCTTACATAAAAATATTAAAGCAAAAGTTCAAAAAGCTAAATACACTCTAAGTGTAAGTAAAGATGCAAAAAGCATAGTAGTGAATTTAAATTAAAAAAATAATACACAAAAAGGAGCCAACATGAAAAAACTATCAAATCACATCATACTCTCAGGCATAACTGTATCAATGCTATTTTCTCCACTAATGGCTTTACCTAGTGGAGGTAAATTTACTCACGGGACTAGTGGAACTATAAACAAACCAAATGACAATACCTTAAATATTAATGGACATGGAACAAATTCAGTCATACAATGGGGTGGTGGTTTTAGTATAGGTAAAGGTGAAAGTGTAAATTTTGGAGGTAATAGTAAAAACTACCTAAACATTGCTCATGGGACAAGTAAATCTACCATAGAAGGTGTATTAAATGCAAAAGGTAATAATGTCTTTTTAATCAATCCTAATGGAGTAATCATTACTAAAACAGGAACTATCAATGCTAATCGCTTTGTGGCTTCGACTTCGTCTATGAGTGATGGGGATATACAAAAGTTTACAAAGATGCAAAAATTTGATGATGGATTAACTTTTTCACCAGTGTTTAAACCACAAAAAGCAGGCAATGTAGTTAATATGGGTAATATTAATGCTAATAATGTATTACTTATAGGGAATAAGGTTTTATTATATGGAACTTTTGATATTGAAAATAAAACTTTTAATCAAATTGCAGCTTTAGATAAAGATAAAAAAACAAATATATATTTAGTTGGGAATGAAACTCATGCTGATATTGCTACCTTAAATAATATAGATAAGTTGCATATAACTGCTAAAAATGAAGGTTCTTTATATTTAGGTGCTACGGGATATTATTACAATCCATCTTCGTTTAAGGATTTTAATTATGAACAACAAGATTATGATAATGTTTTAAATGAAACTGGAAACAAAATAGAAGTAAAGCATAATAATGAAAAATTTTTAAATAATAAATTTATAGGCATAAGTTCTGATGTGGATTGGTGGCATTTTGCTAAAGGATGGAATGAAAATAAAAGTGATTTTAGCAAAAATATCGAATATAGACTTACTAATAATATAAATTTTAAAGGCAATCAAGGCAAAGGCGAAGAAGGAAAAGATTGGCAAAACTATGCTAATTATTGTATAGATGGTCTTGGTTGTACTTCTATGATGATTGGTGATAATAAAAATCCTTTTACTAAAACATTTGATGGCCAAGGATTTACCTTAAAAAATATTAATATAGAGGCTAACAATAAAAATTATGTTGGTATTTTTGGAAATTTAAGTAATGGGGCTAATATAAAGAATTTCAATGTAGATTATATGAATGGTAATGTTAAAGCAAATACGACAAATTCTATTCTTTATACAGGTGGTGTTGTCGGACTTATAGAGCAAGATGCTAAAGTTGAAGACATTGTTTTAAAAAATATCAATGAAATTATAGGCAATGGTAAAGATTATGCTTATGTTGGAGGTTTTGTTGGGGATATTGTTGATGTAGCTAATATTGATTCTCTACCTATGATAAAAAAGGGCAAAAAATATGAATTACCATCAATACAAAGTAGTAAATTTAAAAATATTACAATTTTAAATATAAACGGTATTCAGGCAGAAGGAATACAAACTTCAAGAGTAGGCGGATTTAGTGGAGCTGTTTATTCCTCTCCATTGAGTCAAAATTCTAGATATGATTTTAATAATATTTTTTTAAATCATATTGGTTATATAGGTGCAGTAACGGATAAAGCAAGTGCTAAATCAGGAGGATTTGTCGGAGAGATTATAAATGTATATAAAGAAAATAACACTCCAACTTATAATAGCTTTACAGATATTTCTTTAAATGATATAGGATTGATTCAATCTTATAACAAAGGAACATATGATCATTATTTAAAAAGCTCTCATGATTTTGAGCAGGATGATTCTTTTGCTAGTGGATTTGCTGCAAGTGCTAGTGGAGGGAATTATTTTACTGGTATAACTTTAAATAATATAAAAACAATTCAAAGTATATCCAAAGACAAAGCTGAACTTAGCTATGCGTCAGGTTTTATATCGCATTCTGGTTCAAATTATTTCAACGACATAATTTTAAATGATATACAAAATATTATTTCTGAGGGAACGGGGCATAATAAAAATGGAGCAACAATAGCAACTGGTTTTGTGAGTTTTTACAATCCTAGTTATTTTTATGATATATATGCTTTTTTTAATTCAAAATCACAAATTCAATCAATTGCACCTAAAAATGAAGAAAAGACTATAGTTGGTTATTTTGATATCGGAGGAAAAGATAAAGATGATAAAAGCCATCATAATATCCATGTGTGGATGCCTAAAGATATTTTAAATGGAAAACACTCTCCTGATAAAAAATCTTCTATTGATATAAAAGAATACAGCGATCAAACGCAAGCTTATAAAGAATATAAACAAAAATTGTTAGAATACTCTAGTAAGCAATTTTTAAAAGACAATCATAATTATCTTACTTTTGCTTTAAATGAGAAAAAAGATGAACTTAAAGAAGCTTTAGAATTAGATTTAAATGCTATTTTAAACAAAGAAGCTATGCTTTTCAAAGATGATTCTTTTCAAAGTAGTATTGAAAATTATGCTATTAATGATATTGCAAGTCAATATTATAGATTTTATATTAGCTCGCTAGATGATATGCTTAAAGAAAAAGATTATAAACAGATGAGTGAAGATGAGAAAATTGATTTCGTGTCTAAGTATTTTTTAAAAGATAATGAAAACAATAAAGAAGAAGCTTTGAAGATAGTTCAGAGTTTGGAATTTATAGATGCTTATCAAGAAAATGGTTTAAAGGGTGCTAATAAAGAAAAAATTTATCAAAATGAAACTTTTGAAAAATTGTTAGATAATACTGCTAATGTGATTTCTAAAAAAGATTTTATATTCGCTTTATTAAAGAAAGATTTGAAAGATTTTCTTGATAAATCTATAATACTAACAAATCAACTACAAGAAATAAAAACAAAAATTCAAGAAAATGAAAGAGAATATAATGCTTTAGCTAGTAGTGAAAATATTGATTTCAAAAAAATCAATATTTTGGCAGAAAATATTAGCAAATTAAATCAGCAACAAAAAGATATTGTTTCTCAATTGGATATTAGCCCTATAAAAAATAAAATAGAATATACTATCTCAAAAGGAGGTTTTGAAATAATAGGAGATGTTAAGCAAGATATATATACGCCAAAATTAGCACAGCTTGCATTGCAACACGCGAAAAAAGAAATTCCGTGGACAGAACTTCAACCAAGCGCTCCAGTGAAAAAAGAAAAATCTAAAAAAGATTTACCTTTTATAGAAAATAATATTTATTTATCAACTAGCGATAATTTGAAATCAGATGGTGGACTTGTGATAAAAAAAATTAGAAAAGAAAAAGATGTAGATAAGGCTGTCACGAGAAAAAGAGCAGTAACTTGCATAGTTAATGATGGATTTAAAACTATGAATCCTTGTGTAGTAAGTGATATATAAAATATAAATACTAGGTTATCCTAGTATTTATAGTTGTAGATATTATTGAAATTTACTATTGATCAATTCTTAAATTACAATTAATCTAAATCAAGTGTTATTATAAATTAAGGTAAAATCATGAAAAAACTCTCTCTTTGTATTATAGCAATTAGCTCTTTAGTCTATGCTAATAATGGAAGTATTATCATAGCTAAAAATGATATAGAAAAGGTTATAGAATTATCCCCTGATAGAAACCTCCCTCAAAACAAAGCTATCAAAGAAAATCTAAAAACTAAAGATGATTATAAAAAAGCTCAAGAAGCCAAAAAAGACTTTGAAGAAAAAAAGAAAGCCTTAAAAGAAAAACTAAATCAAGAAGATAAAACTAATGAGGAAACTAACAATCAAACTAATAACAACACTACCAACCCAAATAACCAAACTAACACTAACACAAACAATGACAAAGCTAACACTAACTCTAGTATAAATAATCAAACAAACAATAATTCTAATAACAACTTTACTAACTCAAGTAATCAAACTAATACTACCACCACTAAACAAGTAATAACCAAATACAAATTTGTTATCACTAATGAAAACACTAGCTTTGAAAAGCTAGGTATTAAAGAAGAAGATTTACAAATACTCATTAGCGAGTTTAGCACTAGAAAATTTAGTTTGCAAGATTTACAAGATATATCTAATATCATTGCTTATTATTTCCAAGTTAATGGCTATCCTGCTGCAACAGCTTATGTACCCCAACAAGAATTTGAAGATAGTGTGCAAATAAACATAGCTTTGGGAACATTAGGTAAGTATATAATAAAGAATAAAACTACTATAAAAGATTATTTTATTGAAAGTAAGCTTAATGAAAGAATCAAAGGTAAAATCATCTCTACCAAATTAATAGAAGATAGTGTGTATAAAGTCAATGAAATGTATGGCATTCAAACCCTAGCAGGCTTACAAGCAGGAGAGAATGTAGGAGAAACTGATATAGTTATAGAAGTAGTTCCTGATACTAAGGCTAATGTATTATTATATGCTGATAATTATGGTATTAAAAGTGCAGGGGATATTAGAGCTGGTATTAGTATGGGATTTAATTCTATATTTAATATGGGAGATTATTATAATTTTTACTTACAATCAAGCAATGAAAAACAAATTAACTATGGAGCAAGTTATACTTTCTTTTTAGGAAATTTAAAAATTACTCCAAGTGTATCAAAAGGAAATTATTCTTTAGGCGGAGATTATCAAGAAGTTGGCTTTAGTGGAATTTCAAAAAGTATAGGTATAGACTTTTCTTATCCTGTATGGATTAATACTAATTCATCTTTATACTTTACTTCTAGTATTTATCATAAAACTTTAAATGATAAAGCTTTCGCTTATACACCATTTTCATATATAGCAAATAAAAATTCTAATGTAGGTAGTATAGGTTTAGAAGGTTTATTTAGAGGCTTTGAGAATAATACTTTAAGTTATAGTGTTAAGATAAGTATAGGTAAGGTTAATGATGATGGACTTTTTATAGAAGATAATTATTTTAAAAATGAAAGTAATGGCTTTGGTTGGTTTAGAAAACTCAATGCTAGTTTGAATAATTATTATAGTATTAATGAATACATTACGCATACTTTAAATATAAATTATCAAAAGGTATTAGGGAATTTTGAATTAGATTCTTCTGAAAGTTCATCTTTAGGTGGAGCTTATGGAGTAAGAGCTTATGATAATGGAGAGGGTGATGGAGATAATACCATAGTGGCTAACTTTGGTATAAGAATAAATATACCAAATACTAATTTTTATTTTACTCCCTTTTATGATGTAGGTTATGCTTGGTATGAAAAAGCTTCAGGGGATAGATTAGCAGATGAGCATTTTTTAGATGCAGTAGGCTTACAAATACTTTATAATAAAGCTAATGAGTATTATATAAAGCTTGATGCAGCAAGAGCAGTTCATCAGTATAAATATGATGATGAACATAGAATGAAATTGTATTTAAGTGGAGGGGTGTATTTTTAACTACACCGCTTTTATAATTAAACACCAAAGAAAATTTCAGGTTTTAATCTAAGCATTAAACAATATGCAGCCAAACTAGCTTGCTCTCTTGTATAGTTTCTATTGCCTTGTATATGAATGCATTCTTGTAAAAAGGTTCCATCTTTATACATAGTTCCTATGTAGATGGTACCTGCTTTGGTGTTTTTATCATTCTCTTCTCCAGCTACCCCACTAAGCGCTAAAGCAAAATCACAATTTGTGGTTTTAAAAACCCCTTTTAACATAAAATAAATACAACGATCAGAATATTCCCCAACACTTTCTAAAGTATCATTGCTCACCCCAAGCCAAGAATTTTTTAAACGATTAGAATAAGTGATCAAAGAACCCTCAAACACATTAGAAATTCCTGAATTTTCAGCAAATTTTGAAGCACAAAGTCCTGCAGTACAACTTTCTGCAAAGGAAATTTTTAAGTTTTTTTCTAAAAGTTTTTTGGCTATAAATTTAATAGGATCGTTTCCTAAAAATACTTTTCCTGCAAAAAGTTTGAAAACCCCTTTTAAAAAGCCTTCTAGTTTTCCATATTGACTAGCGCTTGCTCTAATGCAAATGAGATTATCTAATAATGCACTTGAGCAAGTTTGAATTTCAAAAGAAGTAGTAAGTGTGCTAAGTAAGATATTTGCACTCATTTCATCTATATCTAAAAGACAAAAATACGCATAGTCAAGTTCAGGATTTTGCAAAATCAAAGGCAATTTTTGCTCTATATTTATGTTTAATAAATTAATATGGCATTGCTCAAAAGAACTTAAAAAGGAATTTTTTTCACGCAAAGCTTTTGAAGGTACTAGGGTATCATTTTCTAAGATTAAAACATCATCATTTAAGGTTGCTATGATTTTAGCTATGGTTGCGTAGTATTCGCTAATGCTAAAAATGGTTATATAGCTATATTCTTTAGAAAGTTTTTCAAGTAAAAAAGGAAGTTCTTTATCAGGTTTGTTTATAAATTTTAACTCATGAAGTTCTAAAAACTGCTTTTTGTATTCTTCTTGTATATAACGCATATAATTTTCATTAATAATAATTTCATTGCCTATAATGATGATGAGATGTTTCATGATTTTCCTTTTTTTATTGCGATTATAACAAAAAAATAAGTGCAAATTAAAAGTATTTTAAGTAGAATTTACTATTTTTAAATTTTTCAAGGTGGATTATATGGATTATAAAGATACGCTATTGCTTCCAAATACGACTTTTGCAATGCGTGCAAATTTAGCAGAGCTTGAGCCTAAGCGTTTTAGCAAGTGGTTTGAAAACAACTATGCTTATGAAAAAATGAAACAAAAAAGACAAGGAATAAGCGAGAGTTTTACTTTACATGATGGCCCTCCTTATGCTAATGGACATTTGCATATTGGCCATGCTTTAAATAAAATTTTAAAAGATATCATCATTAAAATGCATTATTTTCAAGGTAAAAAAGTGCGTTTTACTCCTGGTTGGGATTGTCATGGTTTACCGATAGAACAGCAAGTTGAAGTTAAACTTAAAGATAAAAAGCAAAGTTTAAGCAAAAAAGAAATTCGTGAGTTTTGTAGAGAGCATGCGAGAGAATTTGTAAATATCCAAAGAGATGAATTTAAGTCTTTGGGTGTGATTGCTGATTGGGATGAGCCATACTTGACTATGAAAAATGCTTTTGAGGCAGATATTTACAAAGCTTTATGTAAAATCGCTAAAAAAGGACTTTTGCTAGAAAGAAGTAAGCCTGTTTTTTGGAGTTGGGCTGCTAAGAGTGCATTAGCAGAAGCTGAAGTAGAGTATGAAGACAAAGAAGATTATTCTATTTTTGTAGCTTTTGAGCTTGATAAAACTTCCCTTGAAAAGCTAGGTGTAAAAAAAGCTAAAGCAGTCATTTGGACTACCACGCCTTGGACTTTACCGGCAAATCAAGCTATATCTTTAAATCCAAATGAAAAATATGTTATCACTGAAGAAGGTTATATTTTTGCTAAAGCCTTGCTTGAAAATATGATTAATAAAAACTTCACTCAAGGAAAAATTCAAAAAGAACTTTTAGGTGTTGAATTTGAAAATTTAAGTGCTATTAATCCACTCAATCAAAGAAAATCCACTCTTATTTTAGGCGATCATGTTTTAATGGAAGGTGGAACAGGGCTTGTACATACTGCACCAGGTCATGGTGAGGATGATTATTATGCGTGCTTAAAATATGGCATTGAAGTGATTATGCCAGTAGATGATGGTGGGTGTTATGATGAAACACTAAGAGCTAAAGGGCTTTTGCCAGAGCATTTATTAAATGAGTTTATAGGACTTCATATTTTTAAAGCAAATGAGCGTATTTTAGAATTGCTTGGCGAAGCTTTACTTGAGAGTTCTAAATTTATACATTCTTATCCATTTTGTTGGAGAACACATAAACCGGTTATTTATAGAGCCACAAAACAATGGTTTATCTTAATGGATGAGAAAAAATTAGATGGAAAATCTTTAAGAGAACTAGCACTAGAGCAATTAAATAATGTGAAATTTTACCCAGAAAGTGGGATAAAAAGACTTAGTTCTATGATAGAAAATCGCCCTGATTGGTGTATATCAAGACAAAGAGATTGGGGTGTGCCTATCGCATTTTTTAGAGATAAAAACACCAAAGAAGTGATTTTTGATGATGATGTTTTAGATCATTTGGTGGGAATTTTTGAAGCAAATGGAGCTGATGCGTGGTGGGATTTAGAAATAAAAGATTTATTACCGCCAAATAGCAAATATGATCCAAATAATTTAGAAAAAGTTTATGATATTTTAGATGTTTGGTTTGATAGTGGTAGCACTTGGGAAGCAGTATTAAACTCAGCAAGATATGATGCAGGAGAATATCAAGCTTCAATGTATCTTGAAGGAAGTGACCAGCACCGTGGATGGTTTCAAAGCTCACTTTTAATTTCTACCGCGATCAATCACAAAACCCCATATAAAAACATACTTACTCATGGCTTTACCGTAGATGAAAAGGGTCAAAAAATGAGTAAATCTAAGGGTAATGTGATTTTACCTCAAAATGTAGCTAAAAATTATGGGGTAGAAATTTTAAGACTTTGGATAATGCTTAGTGATTATTCAACGGACTTAAAAATTTCAGACAATATCTTAAAACAAGTAAGCGAGCAGTATAGAAAGATAAGAAATACTATAAGATTTTTACTTGCAAATACTAATGATATGGAATTTTTAGAAACAAAAAATTTCACACTTTTAGATAAGTGGATTTTAATGCGTGCAAAAGTTGCTTTTGAAGCATGTGAAGCTGCTTTTGAAAAATATGAGTTTGCAAAAGGCTTTAGTGTGCTTTTAAATTTCTTAAGTGCGGATTTAAGTGGAATTTACTTAGATGTGTGCAAAGATAGATTGTATTGTAATGCAAAAGATGATACAAAGAGAGTAAGCGCGCAAAGTGCTATGGTGCTAATAGCTAGAAAGCTTTTTGCGCTTTTAGCTCCAAGTTTAACTTACACTATAGATGAAGCTTTAGAACATGCAAATGTGGCTATTAAAGAAAATGCTAAAGATGTGTTTGATTTGGTATTAAAAAATGGCTTTGATTATGAGTATAAAATCGAAGATGATTTATTTATAAAATCAAGAGAAAAATTCTTTGAGCTTGTAGATGTATTAAAAAAAGACAAAATCATCAAATCAACCTTAGAGTTAAGCTTGCAAACAAGTGCAAATGAGCTTTTGAGTGAAGATATTGAAGAAGTAGCTGATTGGTTTATGGTAAGCTCTATAGAAAGCTTAGATGATAAAGAAGCTTTGAGTGAGTTTAAAATAGATGATCATAGTTTTAAAATCGTGCGTTCTTTATTGCACAAGTGTCCAAGATGTTGGAAATTTTTAGCAAAAGAAGAAGAATGTTTATGTCCAAGATGTAATAGTGTGGAAAAAGCAAAAAATGTTTGAGCAAGCTTTACCTTTTAGCGTGGTAGTGATTACTTTATTGAGCTTTTTATTTATCACGCTTTTTTTGTTTTATTTGGTTAAAAAATTTAAGGATAAATAATGGTAACTTTAAAAGAAGCTTTGAAATTTTCAAATGAAGAATTAGAAAATCTAAAAAAAGAATTAAATGAAAAAGCACATCAGCAAAAGCATTTAGGTGCTTATGTAGAGCAGTTTTTAAATAAAGACTTAAGCACTTCAGGTACTGGCGTACCAGTAGCTATAAAAGATAATATTAGTGTAAAAGATTGGGAATTAACTTGTGGCTCTAAAATTTTACAAGGCTATGTGGCTCCTTATGATGCAAGCGCTATTGTAAATTTACGCAAAAATAATTTTACTCCATTTGGAAGATGTAATATGGATGAGTTTGCTATGGGAAGTACAAGTGCAACTTCTTTTTATGGTAAGACTTTAAATCCGCTTGATAATACTAAAGTTCCAGGTGGAAGTAGTGGGGGGAGTGCTGCTGCGGTTGCTGCAGGGATAGCTTTAGCAAGTTTGGGTTCAGATACAGGTGGTTCAGTAAGGCAACCTGCTGCTTTTTGTGGTTGTGTTGGGTTTAAGCCAAGTTATGGAAGAGTTAGCAGGTATGGTTTAGCAGCGTATTCTTCAAGCCTTGATCAAATAGGAGTTTTAACGCAAAATGTTGAAGATGCTGCAATTTTATATGATGCTATTGCAGGCTATGATGAAAAAGATAGCACAAGTGTAAACATAGCTTTTGAACCAACTACGCCAAAGCTAAATGCAAATAAAAAGCTAAAAATAGCTGTGATTAAAAACTATATAGAACAAACTAATGATGATGTAAAACAAGCCTTATTAAAAACTATAGATATGTTAAAAGCAAATGGCCATGAGATTGTTTATAAAGACTTAATGGATTCTACATTTGATGTTGCGGCTTATTATATCATAGCAGCAGCTGAAGCAAGTGCAAATTTAAGCCGTTATGATGGTGTAAGATATGGTAGAAGAAGTGAAAAATGTGACAATCTTAGTCAAATGTATGTAAATAGCAGAAGTGAAGGTTTTGGTGAGGAAGTAAAAAGAAGAATTTTACTAGGAACCTTTGTTTTAAGTAGTGGCTATTATGATGCATACTACATCAAAGCACAAAAGGCTAGAAGATTTATCAAGCAAAAATATGAAGAAATTTTAAACGATTGTGATTTGATTTTTATGCCAGTTGCTCCAAGCGTTGCTTTTGGTTTTAACGATATAAAAACTCCAGTGCAAATGTATTTAGAAGATGTATTTACTATTTCAGTGAATTTAGCAGGACTTGGTGGCATTAGTGTGCCAGTAGGAAAAAATGAAAATGGACTTAGTATTTCTGCTCAACTTATATGTAAAGCTTATGATGAGCAAACTTTATTAGATGGTGCTTTGAGCTTGGAAGAAATTATCAAAAACAAATAAAGGAAAAATTATGAAAATCATAAAACGCGCTTTGACTTTTGAAGATGTTTTACTAGTCCCTCAATATTCTGAGGTTTTACCTAAAGAAGTAGATATTAAAACAAGACTTACAAAAAATATCACCTTAAATATGCCTTTGATTTCAGCTGCTATGGATACAGTTACTGAACATAGAGCAGCTATTATAATGGCAAGGCTTGGTGGCATAGGGGTAATCCATAAAAATATGGACATAGCTTCACAAGTTAGAGAGATAAAAAGAGTTAAAAAAAGTGAAAGTGGCGTGATTATGGATCCTATTTATATAGGGCCTAAAGCAAGTGTTAAAGAAGCGCTAGAACTCATGGCTGAATATAGAATTTCAGGCGTTCCTGTGGTAGATGAGAATAAAATTTTAATAGGAATTTTAACTAATCGCGATTTAAGATTTGAAACTAACTTTGATAATTTAGTAGAAAATGTAATGACAAAAATGCCTTTAATCACTGCTAAAAAAGGCTCTACTTTAGATGATGCAGAAAGGATTTTCTCTACTAATAAAGTAGAAAAACTTCCAATCGTAGATGAAAATAATCGCTTAGAAGGTTTAATCACTATAAAAGATTTGAAAAAACGCAAAGAATATCCAAATTCAAATAAAGACGCCTATGGAAGATTAAGAGTGGCTGCAGCCGTGGGTGTGGGTCAGCTTGATCGCGTAAAGGCTTTAGTAGAAGCTGAAGTTGATGTTATAGTAATGGATAGTGCGCATGGACATTCTAAAGGGATTATTGATACATTAAAAGCAATTAAGGCTGAATTTAATGTAGATGTGATAGTAGGAAATGTTGCAAGTGCTAAAGCGGTTAAAGATCTATGTGAAGCAGGTGCAGACGCTGTTAAGATAGGTATAGGACCTGGTAGTATTTGCACCACACGCATTGTTTCAGGTGTGGGTGTACCTCAAATTTCAGCTATAGATGAATGTGCAATAGAAGCGAGTAAATACAGCGTGCCAGTAATCGCTGATGGGGGTATAAAATACTCAGGCGATATTGCAAAAGCTATCGCAGCAGGAGCAAGTAGTGTGATGATAGGTTCACTTTTGGCAGGAACTGATGAGAGTCCAGGTGAGTTATTTACTTATCAAGGAAGACAATATAAGAGTTATCGTGGCATGGGAAGCTTAGGTGCTATGCAAAAAGGTAGTTCAGATAGATATTTCCAAGAAGGTACAGCTCAAGATAAACTTGTACCTGAAGGTATTGAAGGTAGGGTGCCTTATGTAGGAAGTATAAAAAGTGTAGTACATCAACTTTTAGGTGGGCTTAGATCTTCTATGGGTTATGTAGGTGCAGTAGATATCAAAGCTTTCCAAGAAAGAGCT
The DNA here is from genome assembly GCF_025772965.1 of Campylobacter sp. CNRCH_2013_0898h. Taxonomy (NCBI): domain Bacteria; kingdom Pseudomonadati; phylum Campylobacterota; class Epsilonproteobacteria; order Campylobacterales; family Campylobacteraceae; genus Campylobacter; species Campylobacter sp. CNRCH_2013_0898h. Next base: position 165,282 of record NZ_JAKMTD010000002.1, read on the forward strand.
GAATTTGTAGAAATCACAGCAGCAGGATTAAAAGAAAGCCATGTGCATGATGTAACTATCACTGCTGAAGCACCAAATTATAAGGTGAGTAATTAATGGAATTTGAAGATCATATCAAACAAGCCGAGCTTTCTTTGGAAAAACTTAATGATAAAGATTTGGACCTTAAAACTTGCGTAGAAATTTATAAAGAAGGTTTAAAAAGTATCAAGCAAGCAAGAACTATGCTTGAAAATGCTAAATTGGAAATCGAGCAAGTAGATGAGTAGTGTTGTAGCTTTACAATTTCCCACTTTGGCTTTGAGTGAATCAAGGCTTGATTATTATCTAAAAGCTGCTAAGGAAAGTGGTGCGAATTTGGTGGTTTTGGGCGAGTATGTTTTAAATAGCTTTTTTAGTGAGCTAAAAACTATGCCAAAAAGCATGATCAAAGAACAAAGTCAAAGCAAAAAAGCAAGCTTGATAAAACTTGCTAAAAAATATGATTTAAATATTATTGCACCTTTCATAAGTGTTGAAAATGATGGTTTAAAAAAACTATGCTTAAAAGTAGGTCCACAAAATGTAAAAGTGTATGAGCAACAAATTTTAATGCCTTATGCACACTGGAATGAAGAAAAATTTTTTAACAATAAAAAAGCTGATAAGCTTAAACTTTTTACTTTCACACATGAGGGCTTAAAATGTGCTTTGCTTTTTGGCTTTGAGGCACATTTTGATATCTTTTGGCAAATGATCATGAAAAAAAAGATAGACTTAGTCATCATTCCCACAGCTAGCACCTTTGAAAGTAATCAAAGATGGCTAGAACTTTTAAAAACAAGAGCCTTTTTAAACTCAACAAGCATTTTAAGGGTTAATCGTATAGGTAATTTAAAGCAAGAAAATGAGTGGAAATTTTATGGAGATAGCTTTTTTATTAATGCTTTTGGCGAAGTGCAAGAGCAACTTGGCGATCAAGAAGAAATGCTTGTAGTGGAAGTTAGTAAGGCAAATGAAGCTAGAAATTTATGGGGCTTTGATAAGCTTTTGAAAAATTATGAAGAATAGTTTATATTTTAAAACACAAATTATACTTTTAATATAAAGTATAATTTGTTAGAATTAACAATTTAATATAGTAAATTTGGATTTAACTATTTTGTTTATTAACTATAAACCAAAGAATTGAAAATCCTATTATTCCAATTGGCAAGACAAGCATAAATAATAAAAATTTTATAACTATTTTTGCAATGATTAAAAAAAGAGTATTGATAAAAAATACATTATCTCCAAGCAGTATATTTTTTAGTTCTTTCCATACAAAACATGCAAAAGGAAATAATAAAAATTAATTCCTAACATAATAAAAAATGAAATGCTGCTAGATAGTGGAGTGGTAAAATAAAAAAATACATGCTGCAAACACATAATGTCTTATAAGCCACACTAGATTTATAGTGCTAAAAACTTTTAGTGGATTGATCAAATTTTACTCCTTATTTATTTATAAAATATTTTGCAATTTTATTTTTTTAAATTAATTTAAACTTAATATTTTTATTTTAATATTGTTATATTAATACTAAATTAAATATAAAGTAGTTTTAGTATTAGTAATTTATATAAGATTGTGTAAATATTTTGATGTGGCTATGTGATTTATATCAGGATAAAATAAATACTCATTAAAAAGTTTATATTTTATTTTTAGTAAACAAATGATAGAATTTTGCCTTAAATTTTCAAAAAATTTGAGGCAAGAATGCAAAAAATTCATTTTATAGGTATAGGTGGTATTGGAATTTCAGCTTTGGCGAGATTTTTAAAAGAACAAGACTTTAAGATTAGTGGTTCTGATATCAAAGAAAGTAAAATCACAAAAGAATTAGAAAAAGAAGGTATAAATATAAAAATTCCTCATCATAAAGACAATGTCAAAGATGTGGATTTAGTGGTGTATTCAGCTGCTATCAAAGAAGATAATGAGGAATTAATCAGTGCAAAAAAACAAAACATCACAACGCTTTCAAGAAAAGAAGCCCTGCCTATGATTTTAAAAGACAAAAGAGTTTTTGCGGTTGCGGGAGCCCATGGTAAAAGCACAACTTCAAGCATTTTAGCAAGCTTGATAGAAGCTTCTGTTATTATTGGTGCAGTGTTGAAAGAAAGTGGCACCAATATGCTTTATAAAGAAAGCGAAAATCTTATTTTTGAAGCTGATGAGAGTGACAGTTCTTTTTTGAACTCAAATCCTTATTTAGCTATAGTGACTAATGTTGAAGCAGAACATTTAGATCATTATGGAAATGATCTTTCAAAATTATACAAAGCTTATGAAGACTTTTTGCGTTTGTCTAAAATTCAAGTGATTAATGCTGAAGATGAGTTTTTGTCAAGTTTAAATTTAAATAATGCAAAAAAGCTTTACCCAAGCAAAGATATCACAAATATTTATATGAAAGTGGAAAATTTTAAGCCAAAAACCTATTTTACGCTTAAAGATTTAGGCGAATTTAGCGTTTTTGGTATGGGTGAGCATGTGGCGATGGACGCTGCTTTGGCTATTTTGGCTGCGAGTGAATTTATAAGCACAGAAGAGCTAAAAACTAAGCTTTTAAAATATCAAGGGATTAAAAAAAGATTTGATATTTTATTTGCAAATGAAAATATGGCTTTGATTGATGATTATGGGCACCATCCAACAGAAATCAAAACAACACTTAAAGCAGCAAATGAGTATGCAAGGCTAGCTGGATATGAAAAAATCATAGCTATTTTTGAGCCTCACCGCTACACGCGTTTAAGTGCAAATATAGAGTATTTTAGCGAGGTTTTAGCAAATGTTGATGAGCTTTATATTTTACCTGTGTATGCAGCAGGAGAAGCTAAAATAGAGATTAATATGCAAAAATACTTTCCAAAAGCTAAATTTATAAAAGAAATCAAGAGAGAAGAAAGTGCTATTTATCTTGATGATGAGTTGATTGAAAATGGCTTGGTAGTTGGTTTTGGTGCAGGAGATATAAGCACAAAGCTTAGGGGCAAGTATGTTTAAGATTTTTTTATATGTCTTAGCTTTTTTTGCGATTTTACTTTTTTTCATTTTTTTGCGTAAAAAAATAGGTAAGATTAGTAATTATCTTTTGATTTTAGTGTTGATTTTGATGATTGCCTTTGCGATTAAATTTGAGTTAAGTGCCACAAGAAGTGGTATTTTAAAAAAAGAAACACTCAATGCATTCTTACAAGGACAAAGTCTAATTTGCAAAGATGTTAATATCACTAAAGAGTATTTTAACTTTGAACATGGAACGCAAAGTTTTATTTCAAATGGTAAAAATAAACAATTTAAAGCCTATGTTTTTGATATAAAAGATTGCAAGGTAGATAAATAATGCAAGAGCAATTTTTTAAAAAGTTAGATTTAGATGGCTATATAGAAGATTTTAGGGGGCTTTTTGCAAGAGATAAAGAAATTTTTTTACAAGGTGATAGCAAGCTTCATTATAAAAGAATCAATGAGCTTTCACTGATTGATTTTAATCCTCCACCTATGATAGAAGAGCTAAATGGTGCTTTAACTCATCTTAGCAAGCAAGGAATTTTACATTTAAGCCAAAGCTTTGAATTTATTAAAATCTGTATGTATTTTAGATACTTAAAGGGCTTAAAATTTGAAGAAAGTTTAAAAGAATGGCTTTTAAAAATAGAAATTCCACAGGCTATTTTAGAGCTTTTTGAGTATTTTGATGAAAAGGGTGAGATTAAAGAAAGTGTTGATGAAAGACTTGTTAATCTAAATTTAGCTCTAAAGATAAAAAAAGAAAGTTTGGTAGCTGAGTTTAAAAAACTCACCTATACTAAAAATCTTAGTGCATATTTGATCGATACGCAAATCCATCTTATCAATGGTATGGAGGCCTTGCTTTTACGCGGTGGGTTTAATCATGTCTTAAAAGCAAAAATCATAGGTAGAAGTAGTGGCGGTGGATTTTATGTGGTGCCTTTAAGCGTAGAAAAAATCCAAAGTCAAATAGATGAAATCAAAGATGCTAAAGAAGAAATTTTTTATGAGTATGCTAAAAAAATCAGCTTGATTTTTTATAAAAATTTGATGTTTTTGAAATTTATCAATAATGCTTTTGATTTATTTGATCATTATAGCGCTAGAGTTTTGATGGCTAAAAAACATGATTATGAGTTTGTTTTAGCTGATAGTTCTAATAATTTAAGCTTATATAACTTCGCACATCCGGCTTTAAAAAATGCAAAAAGTGTTAATATAGAGTTTAACAAAAAAGTTTTAATCATCACGGGTGTAAATGCAGGTGGTAAGTCTATGCTTTTAAAAGGAATTTTAAGTGCAGCTTTACTCGCAAAGCATTTGCTTCCTATGAAAATTAACGCACAAAAAAGCCAAATAGGGAATTTCAAAGAATTTGATGCGATTTTAGAAGATCCACAAAATGTAAAAAATGATATTTCTACTTTTGCAGGAAGGATGTTGCATTTTTCTAAGCTTTTAGGTAAGAAAAATGTTTTATTAGGGGTTGATGAGATAGAGCTTGGAACAGATTTTGAAGAAGCTGCGTGTTTATATACTGAGCTTATTTCTAAGCTTTTAGAACAAGATAATAAAATCATCATCACAACCCACCACAAACGCCTTGCTATGCTTTTGGCTAAAAATTCACAAGTAGAACTTATCGCTGCTTTGTATGATGAGGAATTATCACGCCCAAAATATGAGTTTTTAAAAGGCACTATAGGCAAATCTTATGCATTTGAAACGGCTTTAAGATATGGCATAAGTGCAAATTTAGTGCAAAATGCTAAAAAGCTTTATGGAGAAGATAAAGAAAATTTAGAAGAAATGGTAAGTAAAAATATCAATCTTGAACTTTCTTTACGTAAGAAAAATGAAGAACTTGAGAAAAAAGAAGCCAAAGTAGATGAAATTTTACTTTCACTCAAAGATCAAAAAGAAAAAAACGATCAAGAATTTAAAAAGCTTATTTCTAATTTAGAATTTAAATATCACAAAGCCATAGAAGAAGCTAAAAAAACGATAAATCTAAAAGATATTAAAGAAAAACAAAGAAATTTAAACAAAGCCAATGAACTTAAAAAAAGTATTGTTTTACCAAGTATGGAGCAAAATGAAGAGCTTAGAGTAGGGGATTTTGTTAAATATGAAAAAATCAAAGGTAAAATCACTGCAATTTCAAAAAACGATGCGATGATTCAAAGCGATGGTTTGAGTTTGCGTGTGCCATTAAAGCTTCTTAAAAAAAGCAATCAAAACCCTACACAAAAGGTAAAATCAAGTGTCAATATAACCCGTCCAAGTGCTTTGAATATGACTTTAGATTTACACGGCTTAAGAAGTGATGAGGCGCTTGAAAGATTAGATAAATTTATCTCTGATGCTTTGATAGTGGGTTTTGATGAGGTGATAGTTTATCATGGTATAGGCACAGGAAAACTAGCTTTTGCGGTAAAAGAGTTTTTAAAAGCTCACAAAAGTGTAAAAAGCTTTAATGATGCTCCGATTAATCAAGGTGGTTTTGGTGCTAAGGTGGTTAAGCTTTAAGTAAAATTATAGTAAAACCTTTAAACAATAATGAGGTTTATTAAATGAAACAAGTGATGATTTTAAGTGGAGCAGGTTTGTCTGCTCCAAGTGGTATAAAAACTTTTAGAGCTAGTGGTGGGCTTTGGGAAGAGCATGATGTGATGGAAGTTTGCTCTGCAACTGGCTTTAGAAAAAATCCTAAAAAAGTTTTAGAATTTTATAATAAAAGAAGAAAAGAGCTAGCTGGTGTTAAGCCAAATTATGCGCATAAAATCATCGCTTTATTAAAACAAAAATTTCCAAAACAAATTAGCGTTTTAACGCAAAATGTAGATGATTTATTAGAGCGAGTAGGCTGTGAAGAAGTGGTGCATTTGCATGGTTTTTTACCTGAACTTAGGTGTTTAGAGTGTGAAAATATTTTTAACATAGGCTATGAAAGTAGTGATGATAAAATTTGTCCTAAATGCCAAAGTAAAAGTGTAAGGCACAATATCGTGATGTTTGAAGAAATGGCACTAAATTATAAGATTTTATATGAAAAATTACAAAATTGCGATTTATTTGTATGTATAGGCACAAGCGGGCAGGTTTTACCCGTGGGAGAGTATGCAAGAGTATGTAAACAAAGTATATTAAACAATCTTGATGAGGATAAATATTTAGAAAGTAATTTCACAAAAGTTTATATAGAAGATGTTTGCACAGCCATTGATAAAATCAAAACCGATATAGAAAATTTCTTGGAAGAAAAATGTTAGAGGTAATCTTACAAGGCATAGTTTTAGGTATGGGTGTGTCTGTGCCTTTTGGACCTGTAAATATTTTGATCTTAAATACTGCTTTGTCTTCTTTTAAAAATGCTTTTTGCGTTGGACTTGGTGCTTTAAGTGCTGATATACTTTTTTTGATTTTGATTAATCTTGGGCTTTTAAGCTTTGCAAATAATGAATTTTTTTATAAAATACTAGCAGTTTTTGGCTTTTTCTTTTTGAGTTTTATGGTGTTTTTAATGCTAAGAAAAACAAGAAAAGTCGATCTTAACAAGGTAAATAAAACTCATCCTTTAAAAGGTTTTAGCAAAGGATTTTTTTTTAATGTTACAAATCCTTATGTTATAGGTTTTTGGGTGAGTGTAGCAGGACTTAGCATGCAGAGTAAAAACTCTTTTGCCTTGCTTTTTGGTTTGGTGAGTTTTATTGTGTTTTGGATTTTTACTCTATCGTTTTTTGTGTCTAAATTCAAAGCCTTTGTGAAAAACAAACATATATTTTACATTAATCTTTTTTCAGCGTTTATTTTAGAGTATTTTGCTCTTTCTATGCTGTATAAAGCTTTTATAGGATAGAACATGCAAGTAGTTGAAATTTTTAAAGAATTGAGCAAATTTAAATCCATTACCCCAGATGATGATGGAGCATTAAATTATATCGCAGTGGAGTTAAGTGATTTTGAAGCTTTTTTTATAGAAAAAGAAGGTGTGAAAAATCTTTTGCTGACTAAAAAATTTAGTGATGATGGTGAGCATTTGGCTTTTGGTGGGCATGTAGATGTAGTGCCTGCGGGAGAGGGTTGGAGCAGTGATCCTTTTGAGCCTTTAGAAAAAGATGGGTTTATTTATGCAAGAGGTGCGCAAGATATGAAAAGTGGCGTGGCTGCTTTTATGTGTGCAGTTAAGGAAGTAGAAAATTTTAAAGGAAGAATTTCATTAATTTTAACAAGTGATGAAGAAGGCGAGGCTAAATTTGGTACGCTTGAAGTGCTTAAATTTATGCAAGAAAAAGATATGCTACCTGATTTTGCTGTGGTTGCTGAGCCAACTTGTGATAAAAAATTTGGAGATAGTATTAAAATAGGGCGTCGTGGTTCTATCAATGCAAAATTACTCATCAAAGGTAAGCAAGGCCATGTAGCATACCCGCAAAAATGCATTAATCCTGTGCATAATTTTGCTTTTGCTTTGAAATTTTTAGCAGGTTTTGATCTTGATCCAGGCGATGAGGTATTTGCACCATCTAAAATCGTTATTACTGATATACGTGGTGGTATGGAAGTGTGCAATGTAACCCCAAATGATTTAAAATTGATGTTTAATGTGAGAAATTCTCCACAAACTAGCTTAGAAGATGTAAAAGCTTATGTAGAAAAGACTTGCGAAGGGCTTGATTATGAGTTGAGCATAAATCAAAGTTCAAATCCTTTTTTAACACAAAGTGATTCTAAAATCGTACAAAAACTAAATGAGAGTGTGCAAAAAATCACTCAAGTAGTGCCAGAACTTAACACCAAAGGTGGTACAAGTGATGCGAGATATTTTGCTGAGTTTGGTGTGAAGGTGGTAGAATTTGGCGTGTGCAATGATAGAATTCATGCAATTGATGAAAGAGTGAGTATAGAAGAGCTTGAAAAATTGTATTTAGTTTTTAAAGATTTATTGGAGAATTTTAACTAATTTTTAGGAGTATATTTATGCAACAAGCTGTTATGCCAGATAAACAAAGTGTAGAGAATTGTTTAAAGCAAAAAAAATATTATATTGATTTTTATCAAAGAAATTATATTTGGAGTAAAGAAACTACATTAATTCTCTTAAATGATATATTTTATAATTTTAATTTAGGATATCAAGATTGGAAAGATTCAGAAATTACAGAAGAACTAATGGAGAAGTATAATTGGTATTATCTTAATGTTTATATTACAAACAATATTAATAGTAAAATATATATAGTTGATGGACAGCAAAGACTTACCACCCTAACTTTAATAGCTACAAAACTTTATCATATGCTTGATAGTAAAGAGAAGTTGAGAGAATTATTAGGACAATGTATTTTTAGCAATAATGGTTTTAATGATTTTTTTAATATTGATAACGATAAAAGATATAAAATTATGGATATTATTTTTAATAAGAAAAATTATCCAGATGAATTTGATAATGAAACAGAAAAAAATCTTATAGAAAGATATAATGATATATCGAATTATTTAGAAAATGAATTTAAAGAAAATAATTATAAAAAACTTAAAGTGTTTATTTTGTATTTTTTAAAACGATTAGTATTGGTTGAGTTAGCTATCGATCAAAATGATACCCCTATGATATTTGAAGTTATAAATGATAGAGGTGAGCCACTTAAGCCATTTGAAATACTAAAAGGTAAATTGATAGGTGTTTTAGATAAAAACGACACAGAGTATTTTTGTAAAATATGGGATAGCGTTTTATCCACTTTATCAAAATTTGAAGATAGTTTCTTTATAGATTTTTTAAAATCTAGATTTATTTTTAAAAGAAATTCTGATGTTGAAAAAAACATAAATAAGCGATATCATAGATATATTTTTGAAAATAATGAAATAGCCAATAATCTAAATTTTAGAAAACAAGATTTTGATCGTATTGAAAATATTAAAAAATTTATTAAAAATGAAATAAATTATTATGGCAAATTATATAAAAAAATAACAAATAGCAATAATGATTTTTTACGTTATTGTAAAGTGATAAATGATTTATCTGGTCAATATCAAAACATTTTAGCTGCATGTGAAATAAATGATAAATTAGAAGATGAAAAAATAAATTTAATAGCTAAAGAATATGATAGATTATGGATGTTATTAAATTTAAATGGTATGTATAATAGTAACAATTTCCAAGATATAACATATAGTCTTAACGAAAAACTGAAAGAAGTAAAACTAGAAGAATATAAAACAATATTTGATTGTTTGTTAAAGGATATTATAAAAAATAAAAAGAAATTAGAATCAGATCCAAAATCTTTATTGGATTATAAAGATTTTTTAAATAGAGATTATACAAATGTGAATCCTAGATTTTTACGATATTTATTTGCTAGGGTAGAAAAATTTATATGTGACAATATGAATATACAACCGCAAAATGATGTTTTTACCATCTCAACGAAAACAGGAGATAAAACAGGTTATCATATAGAACATATATTGTCTAATAATGCTACTAATATCAATTATTTTGATAATGAAGAAGAATTCCAAAGACAAAGAAATCTTTTAGGTGGATTATTGCTTTTAAAAGATAAATCAAATATATCATCAGGTAATGAAGAATATGGGGATAAGTTAAAAACTTATATTGCTGCTAAATTAATATGGGGTTGCTCTATTTGTGAAGATTTTCATCACAGAACAAATAAAGATTTCAAAAATTTTAATGATAAATACTTTAGCTCTGAAAATGGATTTAAATTTTATAAAGAATTTGATAAAAATGCATTGTTTGAAAGAACAAAACTTTTATATGAAATTGTAAAAATTATTTGGGAAGTTGATAGATAAATGATTATCAATGGGCAAAAGCTTGAGTTAAAAGAGCTTAGATTTATGGATTATGTTAAAGAAAAGCAATTAAAAATAGAATTTATTGCCTTAGAATTAAACGGAGAAATTATCCCAAGGGATAAATTTGAAAATTTGATTTTAAAAGAAAATGATAAAGTAGAGATTGTTACTTTTGTAGGTGGTGGTTGATGAGAATTAAATTTAATGGTAGTATGATAAACACGCATTTTAAAAACACTTTGGAATTTTTTCAAAGTGTGAGTAAAAATGAAAATGATGTATGGATAGTCAATGGTTTTGCAACAAAAGAAAGTTTGGATCTAAAAGAAAATGATGAGCTTTTTTGTATAGAAAAAAATACTTTACCACCATATGAAGCTCTTGATGCGATGATGAGGGCAAGACATACTCCAAAACTTCATAATAAGCTTAAAAAGGCAAGTGTGGCAGTGTGTGGACTTGGTGGACTTGGCTCGCATATAGCTATAAATTTAGCAAGAAGCGGGGTTGGTAGGCTTCATTTGATTGATTTTGATGTGGTTGAGCCAAGTAATCTTAACCGTCAAGCTTATATGGTGGAAGATTTGGGTAAATTTAAGGCTGAAGCTTTAAAAGATCAAATCGCTAAAATTAATCCTTTTATAGAAGTATTTGCACAAGTTTTAAAAATAGAAAAAGAAAATATAGCCAAACTTTTTACAAATGATGATATAGTTTGTGAAGCCTTTGATAGTGCAAAATATAAAGCGCTTTTAGCGCAAAATTTTCATCAACACTATCCTCAAAAAACATTAATTTGTGCTTCTGGCTTAGCAGGATATGGCGATAGCAACAGCATACAAACAAGAAAAATTGCAAAAAACTTTTATGTTTGTGGTGATTTAAAAAACGAGGCAAAGGTAGGCAATGGACTTATGGCACCGCGTGTAAATATTTGCGCAGGACATCAAGCAAATTTAGTTTTAGAACTTTTAGCGAGCGAGTAATGGAAAAATTAAAAATAGGAAAATATGAGTTTAATTCTAGGTTTATTTTAGGTTCTGGGAAATTTTCTTTTGAGCTTATAAAATCAGCCATTGAAGAAGCAAAAGTTGAGATTATCACCTTAGCTTTGCGTAGGGTAAATGATAAAGGCATAGAAAATATACTTGATTTTATCCCAAAACATATTAAACTTTTGCCTAATACTTCGGGTGCAAGAAGTGCCAAAGAAGCTTTGCGTATAGCAAAACTTGCAAGAGAGCTTGGCTGTGGAGATATGATTAAAGTTGAAGTAATTAGCGATAGTAAATATTTATTACCGGATAATTATGAAAGTGTAAAAGCAGTAGAACTTTTAGCAAATGAGGGTTTTACACCTTTAGTTTATATGTATCCTGATTTATATGCAGCGCGTGCTATGGCTAATGCAGGAGCTGCTGCTATAATGCCTCTTGGAGCTCCTATAGGAAGCAATAAAGGCTTAAAAACTAAAGAATTTATACAAATTTTACTTAATGAAATTAGCTTACCTGTTATAGTAGATGCAGGCATAGGAAATCCCGCACAAGCTTGTGAGGCCATGCAAATGGGAGTAAGTGCAGTGATGGTAAATACTGCTATAGCTCAAGCTAAAGATGTAGCAAAAATGGCAAAGGCTTTTGCTTTGGCTATAGAGGCAGGACATAATGCGTATTTAGCAGGTATAGCAAATGAAAGCATGCCAAGTGCAAGCTCGCCTTTGAGTGGTTTTTTAAGAGATTAAAATGCAAAAATATCCTCATATGCAAAGTATTGAAAGTGAAATTTTAACCAAGGTTTTAAAAGAAGTTGAAATTTTTGATGAAAGTAAATTTAGCGCTTTTGATGTAAAACAAGCTTTAGTTAAAGATTATCTTAACATAGAAGATTTGAAAGCTTTGCTTTCAAGCGCAGCAGAAGATTTTATAGAAGATTTAGCACAAAAATCAAGCAAGATTACTCAAAAATATTTTGGAAATTCCATTTCGCTTTTTACACCTTTATATCTTTCTAATTTTTGCAATAGCAAATGCACTTATTGTGGGTTTCAAAAAGGAAATAACATTAAAAGAGCTAAGCTAAATGAGGCTGAAATTCACAAAGAAATGCAAGAGATTAAAAAAAGCGGCTTAGAAGAAATTTTACTCTTAACAGGTGAGGGCAGGGAATATGCTAGCGTAGAATATCTTGCCAAAGCTTGTGAGATAGCAAAAGAGTATTTTAAGGTTGTTGGAATTGAAGTTTATCCTATGAATGTAGATGAGTATACATTGCTTCATGAAAAGGGTTGTGAATATGTAAGTGTTTATCAAGAAACTTATAATCAAAAAACTTATTCTAAAATTCATATTGAAGGTGAAAAAAGTGTATTTGAGTATCGTTTTCATGCACAAGAGCGAGCGTTAAAAGCAGGTATGAGAGGGGTTGCTTTTGGAACTTTACTTGGCGTGGATGATTTTAGAAAAGATGCTTTTGCTACGGCTTTACATGCGTATTTTTTACAGCAAAAATACCCTCATGCTGAAATAGCTTTATCCATCCCTAGATTAAGACCTATTATCAATAATAAAAAAATTCATCCAAAAGATGTAAGCGAAACAAGGCTTTTGCAGGTTTTATGTGCTTATAGATTATTTTTACCTTTTGCAAGTATTACGATTTCTACGCGTGAAAGAGCAGGATTTAGAGACGGGGTTATTAAACTTGGAGCTACTAAAATGAGTGCAGGTGTAAGCGTGGGGGTAGGTGAGCACCAAGGTGATAAAAAAGGTGATGATCAGTTTCAAATTAGTGATATGCGTAGTGTTGATGAGGTTTTAGCTATGTTAAAAAATGCAAATTTACAAGCTATAATGAGCGATAGTATTTATGTGGGATAAAAAAATCATTGCTATTAGCGATAGTCAAAATACCCAAGGAGATTTTTTAAATTTTATTGAAAAACTAAGTCAAAGTAGTATTGATGCTTTAGTGCTTAGAGAAAAACATTTGGATGAGTTAGAATATACTAAATTAGCCAAAGAAGTATTAAAAATTTTTAATAAAACTCAAAAAATTTGCTTTTTGCATTATCATTATGAAGCTTGTTTAAAATTAAATCATCAATTTTTTCATGCTCCCTTAATAATTTTACAAAATTACCCACAAAGTTATAAAAAATTTGAGCTTTTGGGTACTTCTGTCCATTCTAAAGAAGAATTAGATTTAGCTTATAAGTTTAAAGTAAATCATACTTTTTTCGGACATGTATTTGAAAGCTCATGTAAGGCTGATTTAACACCAAAGGGTATAAAAAATTTAAAAGATTTGTTAGAAGTTTCAAAAATACCCATTTATGCCATAGGTGGGATAAATATCCAAACTATAAATCACTTAAAAGATTTAAATTTAGCAGGCGTATGTATAAGAGAAGCTTTGTATAAAAGTAAAGATGTAAAAAACTATGTTTTAAAGTGTAAAGATCTTTTAGTCCAAAAGGACTAAAAGATTATAGCCAGAAAAAGTATGCAATTACTGCAAGTGCGATTGAGCAAAAGATATTTAATATAATCCCAACTTTTACCATTTCTTGTTGTTTAATATGTCCTGTACCAAAAACTATAGCATTTGGTGGTGTAGCAACTGGTAGCATGAAAGCACAAGAAGCACCAATAGCAATGATTAAAGCAAGTCCTAAAGCAGGAACACCTAAAGTATCTGCTATAGAGATAAATAAAGGCACAAGTAAGGCTGCTGAAGCAGTATTTGAAGTAAATTCAGTTAAAAATACTATAAAAAATGCCACAATTAAACCTATAATAAATAAATGTCCATTTTCTATAAATGAAATGATAGTATCAGCCATTACTTTACTAGCGCCAGAATCTCTTAATACTACACTTAGAGTGATGCCTCCACCAAAGAGCATTAATACACCCCAATCGGTATTTTTTTGTATATTTTTCCAATCAATTACTTTAAAAGCACATACTAAAACAGCAGCCAATAAAGCAATAATCGCATCAAGATTTGCTATTTTGTGTCCAAAAATACTTGTGATGATAGGACTGATATTACCACTAAAAATCCAAGATAGTGCAACGACTAAAAAGATTATTAAAGTGATGATTCTAGGTCTTGTAAGTTCTATATTTTCAGTATGTAAATCAACTTGTAGATTAAATTTAGGTTTAAACATAAAGTATAAAATTAAAATCATTGCAGGTAGGAAAATTAAAACAATAGGAATTCCGTATTTTAACCATTGTGCAAAAGTAATGTGTAATTGAGTGGCAACGATTGCATTTGGTGGAGTTCCTACTATGGTGCCTATACCACCTATACTCGCACTAAAAGCTATACCTAAAAGGATGAAAACATAAGTATTTCTATCTTTTTGCGGATCAAGTGAAGCTAACATACCTATAGCAAGCGGAAGCATCATAGCTGCTGTTGCGGTATTACTCATCCACATAGATAAAAACGCAGTGGTAATAAAAATATACAAACTAGAAAGGCCTAAATGCCCTTTTGCTAATGTTAAAATTTTATGTGCAATAAGTTTGTCTAATTTTTGATGATGCATAGCTGCGGCCAAAGCAAAACCACCAAAAAATAAAAAGATATTAGAATCAGCAAAACCTGTTAAAGCTTTAGCGGTGGGTAGTAATCCCAAAATAGCAGCTAAAACAGGTACTAAAATAGCTGTAATAGTAACATGCAAAGCCTCGCTAAGCCATAAAACGGCAATAAAAATTAACAAAGATAAACCTTGGTTTACTTTAGTTTCACCAAAAGGGGAAAAATAAAGCAAAGCGATAAATAACACTAAATCAGCAACGACTATAAGTGTTTTTGTATTTGAACTCATTTAACAACTCCTTTAAAATATTGCAGTTTTGTAACATATTCTAAATGAATTTTCTTTTAAATATCAATTTTTGTATAAAATTTTTTCAATAAAATTATTCTTGTGTGAAAAAAAGTAAGTTTTAGTAAAATTTATTTGTTTTTGGTATAATTTTTGCTAATTAAAAATCATAAAATAATAAAGATGATTCTAAGGAAAAAAAGATGTTAAAAAAAGTATTTGTATTTGTTTTAGCTTTATTTTTTAGTGCATGTGCTGTAAATTCTAAAAATCAAAGTGTTGCAAAAGTTAATGAGCTTATAAAAATTCAAGCACAATGTTATAATCCTTCTGATTCTAAAGCATATGAAGCAAAAATTAAAGGCCTTGTGTATATTAGTGATGTGGGGCTTAAGTATTGCGCAAATAAAAGAACAATTGATAAAAGTGCTTCCTTAAAAAAAGTTTATATTCATAGGGTATATGATTTAAATGAGAATTTAAAATATTCTTCTTCTAATGGAAATAATTATTATATTAATGAGAATTTTAACTACTATTTTTATGTGTTTTTAAAAGAAGAATTAGAAAATAGAGGTATAGTTGTAGTAGAAGATACACAAGATTCTCCTTATGTTTTAAGGGTAGATTTAAGTTTTAATGATTTTTATTCTAAATTTGATTCTAATTCTTTATTTTCAATTATTGCTAGTCAATTGACACTAAAAGATATTAATACCAATAAAACTATTAATATTAAAACCAAACAAGAAGTTAAAGGTTTTTATAATATCAAAGATCTACCTTTTTTCACTCAGCTTCTTATAAAACAAGTGGCTAATAAATCTGCAGATATTATCAGCTCTTTGTGAGGTGTTTTAATTGCCATGGATTTTCCTTTGCGAGTTTTTGTCCAGCTTGCAAGGAAGAGCTTTTAGAATATTCTTTAGGTATAAGAGAACTTGAGGGAAATTTTAAAGTTTATTATTTTTATCAATATGAGCAAATTAAGCATTTGATTTATTTTAAACACAAATTTCAAGGCTATTTTGTTTTAAATGCTTTGGCAAAATTGAGTTTTGCTAAATTTGAGGATTTTTTTCAACCATCTTGTAAAATTAATGCTATAGCTTTAGATGATAAAACATATAAAAATTACTCTCATACTGCTATTTTAACTAAATACTTAAATACTAAATTTATAAAACCTATGTATCACACCTTGCAAGCTAGTTCAGAATTTAAATATAGTGGTAAAAGTTTGAAATTTCGTAAAGATAATAAAAGATCTTATAAGCTTTTAAAGCGTCCAAAATATCCTGTAATTTTAGTAGATGATGTGATAACTACTGGATTAAGTTTATTAGAGGCAAAAGAGCTTTTAGAAAAAAATAATATTGAAGTACTTTTTGCTTTAGTTTTGGCTAATGCAAAATTTGATACAATATAGGCATTAATTTTAAGGATTTTTATGGAAAATATTTTTACTAAAGATTCAGATATTGAAAATATAGATATAGAAAGTTCTATAAAAAGTAGTTATTTAGATTATTCTATGAGTGTTATTATAGGCCGTGCCTTACCTGATGCTAGAGATGGGCTTAAACCTGTTCATAGAAGAATTTTATATGCTATGAATGATTTAGGTGTTGGAAGTCGTAGTGCATACAAAAAATCAGCGCGTATAGTGGGTGATGTAATCGGTAAATATCATCCACATGGTGATACAGCTGTATATGATGCTTTAGTAAGAATGGCGCAAGATTTTTCTATGCGTTATCCAAGCGTAGATGGACAAGGAAACTTCGGTTCTATTGATGGCGATGGTGCTGCTGCGATGCGTTATACTGAAGCTAGGATGACGATTTTAGCTGAAGAGCTTTTGCGTGATATAGAAAAAGATACGGTTGATTTTATACCAAATTATGATGATTCTATGAGTGAGCCCGATGTTTTACCTGCTAGGGTCCCAAATTTATTGCTTAATGGTTCAAGTGGTATTGCAGTAGGTATGGCTACTAATATTCCTCCGCATAGCTTAAATGAGCTTATTGATGGTTTGCTTTATTTAATTGATAATAAAAACGCAAGTTTAGAAGAAATAATGCAATTTATTAAAGGACCTGATTTTCCAACCGGCGGTATTATCTTTGGTAAAAAAGGTATTATAGAAGCATACCGCACAGGTCGTGGTAGGGTAAAAGTAAGAGCAAAGACCCATATAGAAAAAAGAGCTAATAAAGATATTATCGTTATAGATGAACTTCCTTATCAAACTAACAAAGCAAGATTAATAGAGCAAATCGCTGAACTTGTCAAAGAAAAACAAATCGAAGGTATTGCTGAAGTTAGAGATGAGAGTGATAGGGAAGGAATTCGCGTGGTAATTGAGCTAAAACGCGATGCTATGAGTGAGATTGTGTTAAATAATCTTTTTAAATCTACCACTATGGAAAGCACTTTTGGTGTGATTATGCTTGCTATACATAATAAAGAGCCAAAAGTTTTTTCTTTAATTGAGCTTTTAAATTTATTCTTAAATCATAGAAAAACTGTAATTATTAGAAGAACTATTTATGAGTTGCAAAAAGCTAGAGCTAGAGCACATATTTTAGAAGGTTTAAAAATTGCACTAGATAATATTGATGAAGTGATAGCTTTGATTAAAAACTCTCCTGATAACCCAACGGCTAAAAATTTATTAATGCAAAAATTTGGTCTAAGTGAGCTTCAATCTAATGCTATTTTAGATATGAAATTAGGCCGTTTAACAGGTCTTGAGAGAGAAAAAATTGATAACGAATTAAGGGAATTATTAGCAGAAATAGAGAGGCTTGATCAAATTTTAAAAAGCGAAACTTTGCTTGAAAATTTAATCAAAGATGAGTTAAAAGAAATCAGAACAAAATTTGATGTACCGAGAATTACTCAAATTGAAGATGACTATGATGATATTGATATAGAAGATTTAATACCAAATGAAAATATGGTAGTTACTATCACTCATCGTGGCTATATTAAGCGTGTTCCAAGTAAGCAATATGAAAAACAAAAACGCGGTGGTAAAGGTAAGGTCGCAGTTACAACTTATGATGATGATTTTATAGAAAGTTTCTTTACAGCAAATACACATGATACCTTGATGTTTGTTACTGATCGCGGACAGCTTTATTGGCTTAAGGTTTATAAAATTCCTGAAGGAAGTAGAACCGCTAAAGGCAAAGCCGTGGTTAATCTCATTAATCTACAAGCAGATGAAAAAATCATGGCAATTATTCCAACCACTGATTTTGATGAAAGTAAATCATTGTGTTTCTTTACTAAAAATGGTATCGTAAAACGCACAAATTTAAGTGAATATCAAAACATTAGAAGCGTGGGTGTAAAAGCGATTAATCTAGATGAAAATGATGAACTTGTTACTGCAATTATCGTAGCAAGGGATGAAAATGAAACTCAAGAACAAAATTATGAAGAAAATTTAGAAAATGAAATGCTTGAACCTAATGAAGAGCTTGATAATACTATCGTTGGTAAAATGCTTTTTGCGGTTACTAAAAAAGGTATGTGCATTAAATTCCCACTTGCTAAAGTTAGAGAGATTGGCCGTGTAAGTAGAGGGGTAACTGCGATTAAATTTAAAGAAAAAGATGATGAGGTTGTGGGTGCTGTTGTTATAGAAAATGACGCTCAAGAAATCTTAAGCGTAAGTGCAAAAGGTATAGGTAAGCGTACTGATGCTGGAGAATATAGACTTCAAAGTAGAGGTGGTAAGGGTGTTATTTGTATGAAACTTACTGCCAAAACAAAAGATTTAATCGGTATAGTCATAGTTGATGAAAGTATGGATTTAATGGCATTAACAAGCAGTGGTAAGATGATACGCGTTGATATGCAAAGCATTAGAAAAGCAGGTAGAAATACAAGTGGTGTAATTGTTGTTAATGTTGAAAATGATGAGGTTGTAAGCATTGCTAAGTGCCCTAAAGAAGAAGATGAGGAATTAGATGCTGAAACTAATATGGATTTAAATTTAGAATAGTAAAATTATTGGAATGCTTTTTGCTGTTTTAATAAAATCAAATAAATTGAAGGTGTAAAAAATGAAAAAAGTTATTTTTATGTTTTGTTTAGCTTTGGGTTTTAGTGCTTGTGCACTAGATCAAAGAGGTGTGAATCCAAATCAGACTCAAGCAGCAAATTCTGATGTTGTGGTTCAAAAAGTTGATAAAGATGATGTGCGTAACATCATTAGAGAAGAAAAAATGCTTGCAAATGATACAAGCACAGACAATGATTTAACTTTTACAGCGGTGGGTGAGGGTATTGCTCCTTTAAATACGGTTTCAGTTGGTCAAGCTTTAGCTTTAGCTAAAAGAGCGGCAATTACCGATGCTTATAGACAATTAGCAAGTAAGTTGTATGGTGTCAGAGTTAATGGTAAAGATACAGTAAAAGATGCAATGCTTAAAAGCTCAACTATTACAGCACAGGTAAATGGTTTGATTAAAAATGCAAGTGTTGTAGATCAAGACTTTAAAGATGGTCTTTATAGAGTAAATGTAGAACTTAAAATTGATGCTGACAAGTGGAAAGAATTGTTTGCTTATTAATCCTCATAATTTTTAATGCTACTGCCCAAGATGAATTTATATTTTGGGCAGAACTTTCTAATAAAAATTTTATTCTTTATCATCAAAATGAAACTATTTCTATGGCTATGACTAAAAGTAAAAATAAAAATTTAGAATATGCTTGTGAGTTAGCATATACACCAAGTGATTTGAAGTCTTTAATACGCAATGATTTTGGTATGGTGGCTGAAGAAAAGATGACAAAGCTGGATAAATTTAACTTTTTAAATGCTCACAAAAATGATTTAATTGATTGCTTTTTTAACTCAAAAATAGATGTAAAAGACTTTGTAAAAAGTGAACAAGCAAGTGCGCAAAGTGAAACTTATGTGAGAATTTTGCCACTAAGATTTATAGTTGAATTTCACGATAATAGTGCCTTTGTATATTATCTTAAATAAATACAAAGCTTGCTTTTATAAAAATCAAGTTAAAATACTTAAAAAAATATTAAGAGTAAAAGATGTATAAAAGTATCCCTCGTTATTTATTATTTAAATACCTGCGTTTTGATAAAGATCAACCCTTTATTATGCTTTCAAAAATTTTAGCCTTTTTAGGTGTAAGTATAGGACTTTGTGTGCTTTTAGTTGCAATGGCCATTATGAATGGCTTTGATAAAGAATTTGAGAGAAAACTTTTTACTATGAATTACCCTATCACTATATTACCGCGTTTTGGAGCAAATGTAGATGATAAATTATTACAAGAATTAAGAAGCAAATTTCCAAATTTATTATTTAGCCCTTATATTACTACTCAGGTTATAGCAAGAAATGATTTAAAATTGGAAGGCGGTATGCTTTTTGGGGTTAATTTTGAAGATGAAAAAAAGATCAATGAGGTAGTAGCTCAAGCTTTAAAAGATAAAAAATTAGATAATTTTGATATTTTAATTGGTAAGGGTTTAAAAGATGAATTTAGACTTGATTATAATGAAAAAATTACCTTAATTTTTTCCAATCTTAATGCAAGCGGACTTTCGCTTATTCCAAAAGTTAAAAGATTTGATGTTATGGCTGATTTTTCTTCAGGTTTGTTAGCTTATGATAAAGCTTATATGTATACAGATGTAAAAGCTTTAGCTAAGATTTTGTCATATCCCCAAGGAAGTTATGATGGGGTACATGTATATTCAAATAAACCTTTTGAGGATATTAAACAAATTGAAGCTTTCTTGGGTGTAAGATATGCTAGTATAGGTTGGTGGGAGCAAAATGGAAATTTCTTTGCAGCATTAGCTTTAGAAAAAAGAGCTTTGTTTATAGTATTGATGTTGATTATTTTGGTCGCAAGTTTAAATATAGTAAGTTCTTTATTAATGATAGTAATGAATCGTCGTAGTGAGATAGCTTTGTTGCTTTCTTTAGGAGCTAGTAAGTTAGAGATTAAAAAAACATTTTTTTCTTTAGGATTTTTGATAGGTGGAAGTGGTATCGTAGCAGGTGTGATACTTGCAGCTATTGCTTTGTGGGTACTTGGAAATTTTGACATTATTTCTTTACCAAGTGATGTTTATGGCATGAGTAAGCTACCTTTGGAGCTTTCTTTTGTTGATTTTTGTACTACGATTTTTGGTGCTATTATGATTGTGAGCTTGTCTTCTTATTATCCTGCTAAAAAAGCAACACAAGTAGATATTTTAGATACTTTAAGAAACGAATAAATTGAGAAATTTATTCGTTTAAGAATTTTTGAATTTCATTGAAAAAGCTTTCATAACTAATATCTTTAATGGTTTTAATAAATTTTCCATTCTCATCAATCAAATAAAATTCGCCACTATGTGCTATAGAATATCCCATAGCAGAATTTTTAAGATTGATTTTTTCATATACTACGCCATAATTTTTAGTAACTTTTTCTAATTCTTTTTCATCTTTAGCAACCAATGCAGTTGAATTTGGGTAAAAATACTTAACCCATTGGCTAGTTTGAGTTAAGTTGCTATCTCTTGCTGGATCTAGTGAGATAAATATCACATGAGCTTTTTCTTTATTTGGCATTTTTTCTAAAACATTAGCAATCAAGGCAAGCTCGCTAGGACAGACATCAGGACAATATGTATAGCCAAAATATACAATTAGTTTTTTACCGATAAAATCTTTTAGACTAAGTATGCCTTTTTCAGAATTTAAGTGAAAATTGTATTTGTTGTTTTCAAAATACTGCACAGATATAAAAAATACTCCAAAAATTACCACAATTAATAAAAAAATATTTATTTTTTTCATATTTTACCTCTTTACATCAAAGTCAAAATAAAAACCTAGTGGAGTTTCATCATCAAAAAGCTCTATTCTAAAACGCATTATATCTAGAGTGCAAGAACTTAAAACTAATTTAGCATGATAAGTATTGTTTATTTTTTTAAATTGTGGAACAATATCTCCCATATACATATTAAGTCCATAAACCCTAGCATTAAGTTTTTTAAACTCACCTAAATTGGTAATATTTAAATCAAGCTCATTTAATGTAGTAATAGGCTTTGGATTTAAATTTACTAAGACTTTTTTATCCTTAAAATTGTATTTACATTCTTGAATGTTTAGATCACATGTTAGAGGTGTTAAAGTGGTAATTAATTCTCTCTTTTTTCCGGTATTTGATGAATTGGTGTAAAAATAAGCCCCGCATATAGCAAAGACTATAGCTAAGGCAAAGACAAGTAGATTTTTCATTATTTTTTAATGCTTCTTGACTCGATATCTTTTAGTTCAATTGTGCTATTATCATCAAAATAAAGAGTTAGATTGGCCTTTGTTTGCGGTGTGATATTTTCTTTGAGATTTAGTATCATAATGTGCATCCCACCAGGTTTAAGTTCAGTGCTTGAATTAGCTTTTATTGTGATTTGAGGAATTTGAACCATCATTTTTTTACCATCCTTCATAATATGATCATGAATTTCAGCTGTATCGCTTAATGAACTTTGAGCTTTTATGAGTTTAATATCTTTGTTGGAGTTGTTTTTAAGTTCTAAAAAAAATGCCGTTGTTTTAGAATTAGGTGGAGTTTGTCTTACATAAGGATCATTTATAGTAATTTGATTTGAAAAAGCAAAAGTGCTTAATATGGCTAAACTAAGTAATTTTTTCATTATTTTTCCTTTTTTTGTTTTTGGTTATTTGTAAAACATTATACACGGAAAAAATTAAAAATATATTTATTGTAAAAATATTATAATTAGCTCTTTGTTGTTTTAATTTTTAATAGAAAGGTGAAAATTGTTTAAAATTATATTAGCATTGTTTAGTTTGGCTGTGTTTGCAAATGCAAATAATCTTGCAAAAATTTATCTAAACGAAGGTATTGATGCAGTTGAAAGGGTATTGGAGCAAGAGTTAAGTAAAAAAGATTTTTGGCTTGATGAGATAAAAGACAAAAATATTAGTTTAGGATATTATGAGGAAAATGTTGCAATAGTTTTAACAAATAAAAGTGATAAAATTATTAGAGTTTATCACTACAATGATGGAAAAGTAGAAAAGAAATTTATCCAAAGGGATGTTTTAACAGGTTTAGCTGGAGATAAAGAAGTAGAAGGAGATTTAAAAACTCCAATAGGTTTTTACGAACTTGGAAAGAAATTTTATCCTGGTGATCCATATTATGGCCCATTTGCATTTGCAACAACTTACCCAAATGTTTTAGATAAAACTTTGGGTAAAACAGGTGGTGGTATTTGGATTCATGGCTATCCTTTAGATGGAACACGCTTGGATACTTATAAAACTAGAGGTTGTATTGCTGTGCATAATGATTTATTGGAAGATTTTAATAAATTAGTAGCTGATAGAAAATCTTATGCAATGACAGAAGAGAAAAATAAAGTAAGAGCAACTCATGATGAAATAGCGATTTTACTAGCTAATTTATTTGCCTGGAAAGATAGTTGGCAAAAAAGTGATATAAATAAGTATTTATCTTTTTATGATAAAAAAATTTTTAAACATAATAATAAATCTACTTATGAGCAATTTGCAAAAAATAAAGAAAGAATTTTTGCAAAGAGAGAAAAAAAGAGCATTAAATTTTCAGATCTTAGCATAAGTCCTTATCCAAATGATAAAAATGAGAAAATTTTTAGAATAGGATTTTATGAAGACTATCGTAGTACTAACTATAAATTCAAAGGAGAAAAAGTCCTTTATGTTAAGCTAGTTGAAGATAAAATGCAAATTTTAGCTGAACAATAATGGCATATATAAAAATTGATCGTTTGGCTTATGAGTATAATCTTGACTTAATAGCCTCTAAAGCAGGAGGTTATCAAAAAGTAATATGTGTTTTTAAAGATAATGCTTATGGACATGGAGCTAAGCTTTTAGCTCCTATAGCTAGAGCAAAAGGTATAAATTTTATAGCGGTAAAAAATGAAGCTGAAGCAAAAGAGCTTGAAGATATTTTTGATAATATCTTAATTCTATCCCATCATCCACATGGCAATGAAAGTGAAAAATTTATTTATGCTTTAAATGATAAAAATGATATTAAAAAATTCAAGCAAAATATAAAAATTCATTTAGTTGTAGATACAAATATGCATAGAAATGGAATTATACCTGAAGAAATTCAAGAAGTGATACAAGAACTACAAAGTAATAATTTAATACTTCATGGAGTGATGATGCACTTTGCAGGAAGTGATGAAATAGATGCTAGTTATTTTGTGCAAAGACAAAAATTTAAACAAGCTAAAGAGCTAATATATACTTTGCTTTGTGATGAAGCTAAAAAGCTTATATTTCATTCACATAATTCTGAAGCATTGTTTAGAGCAAGCGAGCTTGGGTGCGATGAGTATTGTAGAGTAGGGCTTGTGCAATTTGGCTATGCGCATTTTAATAAAGACTTACGCAAAGTTTTAAGTTTATGGGCTGAAAAATTAAGCCAAAGAGCGTTGAAAAAAGGTCAAAGTGTTGGTTATGGTGGTGTATATAATGCAAAAGAAGATCTTGAAATAGCAACTTATGATTTAGGTTATGCAGATGGGCTTTTGCGTTATGATGGAAAACAAGATTTTTTTCTTCCTAATGGTAAGAAATTGCTTGGAAAAATGTCTATGGATAGTTTTTCTTGTGAGAATGATGAAGATGAAATTTGTGTTTTAAATGATGCAAATATTATGGCTAGTTTTTTTAATACTATCAACTATGAAATTTTAGTCAAACTTTCTCCAAATTTGAAAAGAATTTTAGTTTAAGATAAAAAGTGTTAATATATCTAAAGAAAGGGCAAATATGGCATTTTTAAATTGGGCTATTTTAATTTTATTTTTATTTATAGTATTTTTATTGATAAATCGTTACGAGAGAAAAATAAAAATTTTATATAAAAATATTGAAATCTTGAAAAACGAGTGTAAAAAAAATAGTGAAAATATAGAAAAAAATAGAATTTTAATAGAAAAAAATAGATCAAATATCGAAGATATAAAAATTCAAGATTAATTTTTATCTTGAAGTATTTTTGCTATCAATTCTAATGGATGTAAAAAATGCGTGGAGGATTTTTCATGCTCTAATGCATTTGAAATTTGCATTCTACAAGCTGAACATTCTGCACTGATAATTTCCACATTGCTTTTTTGTATATTTTGAGCTTTTCTTATACCAACTTGCAAAGCTTTTTCATAGTGATCAGTTTGCATACTAACACCACCAAAACCACAGCATTCATTTGAGTTAATAAGTTCTTTGAAAGTATAGTTTTGTTTAAGCAAGGCTCTAGGTTCTTTAAAAACACCTTGCATTTTTCTTGCATGACAAGGATCGTGGTATGCAATTTTTGTCTTTAATTTTTTCTTTGTTTTTAAAAGCTCTTCTAGTTTAGTATATTCATAAAAATATTTTGTTGCAAGTAGTATTTTACTAGAAATATTTTTAGCTCTTATAGCCCATTCTTCATCTTTTTGCATGTGGAAAAAATGTTCATAGTCTATATTAATCATCGCAGAACAGGTTGCTTCGGGGATAATGATATAATCTAGAGTTTTTAATTTTTCTTCAAAATAAACGATATTTTTTTTAGCTAAAATTTCTACACTTTTAAAATCTCCCGTAAAATAATGAGGAGCGCCGCAACAAGATTGATCTTTTAGTAAATCTACATTGATTTTAAGATGTTTACAAATTTCAAGCAAAGCAAAGCCCGTATTTGTATAAGAGTAATTTGACAAGCAGCCTATAAAAAGTCCTATGGTTTTTTCACCTTGATTATTTATGAAATCAGGATTAGAAGCTAGAAAGCTTTTTTTAGCTAAAGAAGGAAGCAAACGATCTTTTTTAATTAAAGGTAGGTTAAATTTAGCTTTCATTCCCAAATTTTTATGTTGTAAACTAAAAGCACAGCTTTGGAAAACATAACCAAATCTTGCTAAAATATCTAGAATTTTTCTGCGTCTTAGAAAAAAGAAAGCAAGTTTTTTGTACCAAGCAATGCCAAATTTTTGTGCTATATCGTAACGCACTTTTTCAATAGCACTATCCACTCTTAAATGGCTTGGACAAGCTTCAACGCAATTTGTACACAAAAAACATGATTCAAATATTTTTTTAAGATTTTTATCAAGGTCTAGTTCTTGGTTTTCATAAGCACTGATTAAATCTAAAAAGCCACGAGGGGAAGTACTTTCATCGCGATTTATTTCATGTATGGTGCAAACTGGTATGCATTTTCCGCATTTTACGCAAGCATTAGAAATTTCATTAACATTTAACATATTAAACCGTTTTAGAGAAAACTTTTTTATCTTCGCTAATGCGTTTTAAATATTTATCAAAACACATAGCAATATTACGGATTAAAAGCACTCCTGTTTCATTAACTTTGATATGAGTTTTATCTATGTTGATAAATTCATTAAGTTTTTGGAGTTCTTCTAAATCTTGCTTAAAATATTCAAAAAAATCAATCTTAAATTTACTTTCAATATTTTTTATATTAAGAGCAAAATTACTCATAAGTTCCATAATAACAGCTTTTCTTAGTTCATCATCATCATCAAGCATGATACCTTTTTCGCAAGGCAATCGACCTTCATCGATAGCCTTTTCGTAGCTTGGCATATCTTTGAAATTTTGCATATAGTGTCTTTTACCTTCGCCTATACTTGTTAGGCCAATCCCGATTAAATCGGTTCCGCCTTTTGTAGTATAGCCTTGAAAATTTCTATGCAAACTACCATTTTCTAAGGCTTTAAAAAGTTCATCTTGTGGTTTTGCAAAATGATCCATTCCTATCATTTTATAACCATTTTGAGTTAAAAATTTTTCACAATATTCTAAAATTTGAAGTTTTACATCAGGACTTGGTAGAGTGTTTTCGTCAAATTTTCTCATATTTTTTTTAAGCCAAGGCACATGTGCATAATTAAAAATAGCAAAGCGATCGGGATTAATCAGCAGTGCTTTTTCTAAAGTTTGCTTAAAACTTTCTAGACTTTGATAAGGAAGGCCATAAATTAAATCCATATTTACTGAATTTATCCCTTTTTTTCTTACCATATCTACTGCATTTTTGGTAAGTTCAAAAGGTTGAATTCTATGAATTTCCTTTTGAACCTTTTCGTTAAAATCTTGCACACCAAAACTAATACGGTTGAAGCCATTTTGAATTAAAACATCAGCTTGTTCTTCATTTAAGAATCTAGGATCAATTTCACAACTTACTTCACTATCTTGGGTAAAATTTGGAAAAATGCTTTTTATTTTAAAAATCAAACTTTGCAATTGTTTAGCAGAAAAAAAAGTAGGTGTGCCACCACCAAAATGCATTTGAGCTACTTCCCTTTGTGTGTCAATGATATTTGCTAAAAGATCAAGTTCTTTAAAAAGATAATTTAAATATCTTTCTTTACTTTCTTCTTTTGCGGTATATATTACATTACAACCGCAAAAATAACAAGCACTCCTGCAAAAAGGCAAATGAAAATATAAAGATAATTGTGCTGTTTGTTGTTTTAAAATTTTTATATAGTCTTCATATTTAAAATGGGTGTTAAATTCTATTGCAGTAGGATAAGAAGTGTATCTAGGTCCTGCTTTGGAGTATTTAACAAAATTTTTATAATCTCTCATTTTTTACCTTTTTTGCATCATTTCTTTCATGTTTATAAATAAGTTAGGATGTTTTGTATGAATATTGCTGATTAATTGATCTAAATCAATATTAACTTCTTTTATACCTTTGGAAACTTGATGTTTAATCTCATCCATTGCGACTGTCCATACATCATTAAAGTCAATAGGAATTTGTTGATAGATAGCCTTTTCTAGTTTAAGTTCAAAATTATCCTTTTGTATCTTTTTGGCACTTTGTAAAAACTCAATCAGAGTTTTTACAGAAAACATAGTTTTAACTTCATCATTTTCATCTACTATAAACCATGGTTCGGGTGCTAAATTATGGCCATTTTTTAGACTTAACTTTTTTTCTTTATCGTTAATGTGGGTTAGATGAAATATAGTTTGATTGTGTTTTTCTATGCCCAAATGATTAGATAATTCATTGATTACATCTTGAGAACTTTTTTTGCTTAGACTATTCAATCTCACTCCTTATTTGTTAATAATTTTGCAATTTCTTTTGCATGATAAGTTATGATAAGCTTAGCTCCAGCTCTTTTAAAAGCAAGCATAGTTTCAAGCACTATTTTTTCATAGTCAATCACACCTGCTTTTTGACCTGCTTTTAGCAAAGCATATTCCCCGCTTACATTATACACACAAAGTGGAAGTTTAGAATGATTTGCTATATCTTTTACTACATCTAAATACGCAAGTGCTGGTTTTACCATTAAGATGTCAGCACCTTGTTTTTCATCTTCTAAGCTCTCACATAAGGCTTCTTTACCATTGGCAAAATCCATTTGATAGGTTTTTCTATCTCCATAACTTGGTGCAGAATCAGCCACATCTCTAAAAGGCCCATAATAGGCTGAAGCAAATTTAGTAGAATAAGCCATAATAGGTAAATTTTCAAAACCATTTTCATCTAAAGTTTTTCTTAAAGTTTCAATAATACCATCCATCATGCCGCTTGGTGCTATCATATCTGCACCGTTTTTAGCATGAATTAGAGCTTGTTTGGCTGAAATTTCTAAAGTTAAATCATTATCTACGCTTTTACTTTTTGGATCAATAATACCACAATGCCCATGATCAGTATACTCACAAAAACAAAGATCGGTAATTACTACCAAATCAGGAAATTTTGCTTTAATAGCTCTTAGACTTGTAGCAATCAAGCCATCATCGCTTAATGCATCACTTCCACAACTATCTTTTTTGGAACTTTCTAACACGCCAAATAAAATAATCGCTTTAATACCAAGATTAATTAACTCCTCACATTCTTTTAAAATTTCATCTAAGCTCATTTGAAACACACCTGGCATAGACGTGATTTCATTTTTAATATTAGCACCATTGATAACAAAAAGTGGATAGATTAAATCATCTAAATTTAAGGTATTTTCTTTTACTAAGCTTCTAATATTCTCATTAAGTCTTAATCTTCTAAAGCGTTTAAACATAAATTTCCTTTTTGTTTGTTAAAATTGTTTAAATTCTAGCATATTTTTTATAAAAAAGGTAAAGTAAAATAATGACTATTCAAATTTCTGAAATAGCAAAACTCCCCACTCGTTTTGGGGAATTTAATATACAAAGTTTTAAAGAAAATGATAAAGAACATCTTTGTATTTTTAAAGGAAAATTGGAAAAAGAAGTTAATATTAGAATCCATTCAGAATGTTTAACAGGGGATGTTTTAGGAAGTTTAAAATGTGATTGTGGAGAACAGCTTGATTTTTCTTTAAAATACATTCAAGAGCATGGTGGTATGGTGATTTATCTAAGGCAAGAAGGAAGAGGTATAGGACTTTTTAATAAAATTAATGCTTATGCTTTGCAAGATAAGGGTTTTAATACCATAGAAGCAAATCATCAATTAGGTTTTAAGGCAGATGAGCGTAGTTATGAAATAGTAGAATTTATACTTAAGCATTATAAGATTTCTAAAATTAACCTTTTAACTAATAATCCTGAAAAGCTAAATTCATTAAAAGAAAAAATTAATTTAAGAGTGCCTATTTTAATAAAAGCAAATCGTTTTAATAAAGATTACTTAGAAATTAAATATACACAAATGGGACATCTAAATTGAAAAAATACGAAGAGCAATTAAATTTTTTAAAAGATTTTGCAAATAAAGATGATTTTTTTAAAAAAATCACGCTCTATAAAGAGTTGTTAGAAAAATTTAATGCTGTGCATAATTTAACTCATTTTGAAAATATAGATGAAAATATTATTGATAGTGTTAAAATTTTAGATTTTTATGATTTGAGTAATAAAAAAAAGATCATTGATATTGGAAGCGGGGCTGGTTTTCCTGCATTATTTTTAGCTTGTATTTTGCAAGATAATGAATTTTTTCTTTTTGAGCCTAGCGCTAAAAAGGCCTCATTTTTAAGGGTGGTTAAAACTGAACTTAATTTGATAAATGTAAATATCATAAAAGAAAAATTACAAAACTATCCACCTTTTAAAGTAGATTTAATTACTTCAAGAGCTTTAATGGATGTAAAACCTTTGGTAGAAATTTCAAATGGTTTTTATGATAAAAATACTTTATTTTTGCTTTATAAAGGAAGTGAAGTTTATGATGAATTGCAAGAATTGAAAGATTATCAAATTTTTAATCAAGGCTTTAGGAATTATTGTCTTTTAAAGATAAAGGAAAAACTATGTTAATTTTTGGACATCCTTTGATAAATATGCAAAAATTTAGTTGTTATGAAAATATTTTTATCAAAACAAATGTAAATTGTTTTAACTATAATGAACAAAATATAAAAAGTGCAAAAGAGGAAAAAATAGATTTTGCTATATATGCCAAGAATGAGGAAGAAATTTTACTTTCTAATGCACTAGGAGCAAAATATATTTTAATAGAAGATGAGAGATTAGCAAAAATTGCCTCAAAAATGGCTGAGTTTTATATGTTTGACTCTAAAATTTTATTTTTACTTGATGTTTTAGATAATAATTTAAAAAAAGCTTATGAGTTAAGCGTTGATGGAGTTTGT